>NZ_CP101740.1:3010000-3310000 GCF_024496245.1 Sphingomonas qomolangmaensis | reverse complement strand
ACGGAGGCGGTGCCGGCGGCTGTGGAATAAATAGTGTGGGACCATTTGCGCTATAGTCTATTCCGGGGACTGCCTGATTCGGGCCTGCGTAATATACGGCCACCGCGCGCGCTATGTCGTTTGCGAACCGCTCCATCTCGGCGAGACGAACTGGGTCCTGTCCGGTATTGGCAATATTATGTGCACGGTTGTCACTTGTTAAATGGGCTATCTCGTGAAGAACGAGGAAGTTTGTACCCCTCTTGTCTTGGGTATGATCATTATATTTGTCTATGACGTCAATGTTCATACTAACAATGGGATCGCCAGAGTTCCAATTGGACTCACCTCGCCCTTCGGCGTTAGCGTAGCCCTTGAAGCCGACTGGGTTTATCACAAAGTCTGTTTTAGCCCAAGCCTCTTTCAGTTCTAGGCCTGTCACGATGTTGCCATCGCCAAGCGTGATCTGGGCATTGCCTGGCAAGGAAGTTATCCAGTTGCCTACCCTCACGATGCTTTCCTTGTAATCTTTAAGAGCCTCCTTCTGTGTGATGTCCAGATCGCTTTCCTTGAGCCCGTTGCCGAATGTAACATCATGCGATGCCGCATCGGCGGGGGGTGGGGCCGGAGGCGTACCAACACCGGTTCCAGGAGTATATGGTGGATAATATGGCGGATAGTAAGGCGGGGTGGAAGGTGGGGTGTAATAGGGCGGCGTGTAATATGGAGGCGGCGAGCCGGTGACGACGATGTCCCCTACTTCAGAGTCTATACCCGGATACGTATCGCCGCCGGATATATATTCACACTCTTCGGGTGTCAGCTTGCGCATTAAATCTCTCCTTCATGATTGGGGTTACTTATTGATGGCGATCGGCACCCTTGCGGTTCGTCGACGCGAACCGTATCGATGCGGCCTGCCTATAGTGCTCTGGCCGTTCCGCTGCTGAACACGTGAGCACGAGGCGGAGCAAACTTTCGTTGCCGATGCCATTTGGTCGCGATGTACTTGTCGCCCGCAACGACCGGCTCTCCACAGTGCAGCGAGGACGGGTTAATCTCGCCACAACCATTGAGATTGTCCCAGGCGATTAGGTTTCCTGCCTTGGGCCGGATCCTCACGCCAGCATTTGGAAAGGCCGTCCCCCCGCCGCACTTCGGCGTGTTCAGCGCCAGCATTACCGTCCAGGTACGCTGCCCTCCGACCTGCATTTCTGCAGGAAAATACTCGCTGCCCGGTACAAACGCGTCGAAATGCGGCCTGAATTCCTGCCCGACCCGATATCGCTGCCCCTCAATACCTTCCTGGCGATTAAGAGGGATGCCGGTCAGCTCGGATATTCGCCTGTCGACTTCGGCAACCAGCGGATGCCTACTGTGTGCAAGAGGACAGCTGTGGCTCGTCCTGAAATTAGCCTCCCCTGCTCCCATCAGTCGGGAAGGATGGTTATCAGCCTCGATCAGCTCGATAAGCGCCTCACATTCGGCGAGATCAAGAAAGTCGCGCAACAGGAATAGATCAATACCACGGCCCTCGATATGATACATATCGTCACGCCGCGACAGGTTATTCAGAACTAGCGATTCCGGTACGCTTACAATAGTCGACATCCGCCGGCTCCTCTGTGCGAATGGCAATATGGAGAGATCCGGTTTGCTGTCAAACAGTTATATCGGCATGGCGACGGCGTGCTTTGGCCCATAGTCGATAGCCATCAACGATATCTTCGGAAAGTACGCGGCACGCATCTTAGGAGGCAGGAGGCGTACCGCTCGTATATTAACTACTGCAAACCTATGCTTTCGGTCCATTATGGATATATTTATTCCGCCGTAATGGACTAGGTTTCGAACTGGAATAGCGGCCGCGCGAAGAGTGCCGAAATCGCCCGGCGCCTACCCTGATTGGCGGATGAACTGCAAATGGGTGAAGTAGGGCACCGCCTCCCCTTGAGGAGGGCATGCCAGGAAGATCAGCACCTTGATTGCGACTCTTGCCGAGATCGTAGCAGCATAACGACCCGCACTATTGGTGAGAAAATAATGGTCTCGCGGCCTTGCGCAGGCACTGCGGTAACTGGGCAGCCGACTTTCTTGGCAAGCCGGCCTTCGCATGCGAACCGCCGGTTGCTCGTATAACGGACATTCCCAGCAGCATATACCGTCTCCGCCAGATGTGCTGCCTGACGTCGCCTGCGTCATCAACCAAGACGCTGAATGACCGCCGGGTTTCTCCCCGCCGCTTGGCGAGCAGCATGGTGCTTGTATACTGGCAGCATTTCGACTCATATGTGTGGGCATCTTTTACATGGTTTCAAATGCACCATCCGCTCCCAGCCCCATGGCTGAGAAACGGTCTATTAGCTACCGGCTTGGCGCAGTAGCGCGCATCCTTTCAATGACGCATTACCGGTCAATTGACCTGCAAAGCATTGTTGCGCATACGATGCCGGCGATACGGTTAAATCAGATACTGCTTTTGGAGGATGTTGAGGGCAACCCTACGGCCTTTCTTACGTGGGCGTATCTGACTGATGAAATATCGCGAACGGCTTTATCCGGCGGCTTACCGGTTCTTCAACTCGGAGACTGGAATGGTGGGGTGCATCTTTGGATTATTGATATTGTCGTAATAGATGACAACATCCGCGTTTTGTTAAGGAGGTTTATCCAAATCGCTTCGCGAGGTCACAAAGTCGTCATGGGCATCCGAGGAGAGGGCAGCAGCCGCAGCATAAAAAGAGTCAGGATTTTATCGCGGTCGAGCTTTACGTCGGGCGATCCTGACGGGTCCGGTTTGGCTAAATCATGAGTGACAACAAGAGATTACATGACCGAAAGGCCGTTTGGCTAAGACCGCTATGTATACGCTCGATTTAATCGCGGATCGGCATCGTCCATTTCGCCATCGTTCCTCGATCGCGTGGCGGTCTTCGGATCCAGGGCCACAGCTGGTCTGACAAAGGCGCCTAAATGATGGTGTATCTCTCTAGGTCAGGCAAGGTTTGGCCGAACACGCGTCGCCTGAACTCATCAGTACGCGTGATGAGATGCTGTAGCATATTGGGCAGCCAATCGACCTGCGGATCCGCCGGAAACAGCGGGGCGAGAGAAGCGCGGACGGGCTCGGTGATGATGCCTCCGCGAACCCAATCCTGGACTGACTTGGACTTTCGGGTGCCAGTGCGGAGCTGGGACTAGAACTCGACCATGGCCTCCTCGACGATGAGGAGCCCCTGCGCTGAAAGCGCTACGAGCTGCCGGCGTCCGTCATGGTTATCAGGCGTCCGGACGACCAGCTTGCAACGTTCGAGTGATCTGATCCAGCGTAGCGCCGTGGTGGGCGGAACACAGGCGGCGATGCACGCACTGGAAACTGACACTTTTCGCCCCTCGTGATGGGCAACGAACAGGTCGAGCATCACATCCCAGACCGGATCTCCGATCATGGCAGCATGGACACCGAAAATGCGGTCGCGGCGCCGTCGCGCGGCATAAAGCCTCTTTGCCCGCGCGGCCGCCGAAAGCACGGCAGGTTCTTCCCCTGCAGGAGCTGCACCGGCGAGCCGGGGCGCTTGATAGGCGAGATCGCCACACCCCTTACCGTCCAGCGCTGCACAGCAAATCGCAACAATCGATTCGAGGGCATCTTCCGTGACGTCACGCCTTGGTATCGCGGAAGCGGTTTGCTGCTTCATCCGCGTGCCTCCGAAACGACCAGGCATATTCGGGCAGCCCGAGCCGTTGCCGATCGCGATGCCGTACCGTGCCGATAATCATTACCGCCAGCATGAAATAGGCGGTTTTGCCGACCACCAGCCAATAGGCGATGGCAAGCACGCCATGATCGTAGCCTTTTACGCCGTGCGCCATCAGTGCAAGCAATTGCAGGGCCGCGATCCCCATGGGCCAATAGCGGTCGGCCAGTAGCGCAACGCCAGTCAAGCAGACGAAGAGCACCAGATCGACCCTGACCAGAGCCCAGTAGACACCGTGGTAGCTGGTCGAAGCGTCGTGCGGCAGGGCTGCCGCCCACGACATCGCCAACAGCAAGAGCACCGCAATCAGCCGTTCGGGCGCGCCACCACGCAAGCAGGCGTACCCGCTGGCGAGACACTGAGCGAAAATAAAGACTGCCACCGACGCCATCTCGCGACGCTACCCGATCCGAGCCCTCCATGTCTCAGGCAACTGAGTCGGCACAGGATGCGCTGGCACCGATGAAACCAGGCAACACAGCATCGCTCGGCTTGGGGTGAACATCACCGTATGCCTTGACGTCGACCCCAAGCTGACGACCCAGAACTTCCAATAGCCGATGCGCCTCGGCACTGCGCGTAAGGGCGTCTGCGATCGCCAGGTTAGCGACCGTGAGCGACCGAAGGATCTGATGTCCGGCGATCGGCGACAGGTCGCGGTGAACCTGAGCATCGATCGCGGCGCTCGCGAGCTGTCCACCAGCGGCGTAGCTATTGCGAAGCATCCGTTCATACGCGTGCAGTGCGCCGACAAAGCGTGCGACCGGATCGACCTGCACGTCTTCAGCTTTGTCGCTATGCCCGTCAGCGCAGGCCTGTTGCGAGATCGGAGATGACACGCATCCCGACGGCGAGCATGCCGAAGCTGGCGGCGAGCACGATGGCGAAGCCGATGATTGCGATGAGTCGGGCGACTGGACCAAGATCATTACCGATTGCTCCCTTTTTACGAACCGGGAGAAGCGTGAACTGTTGTTGCAGCTCCTCCGGCTCGTTAGTGGTTAGCGATCGTGGCGACGTCGCGACGACCCCGGTTTTTTCGGGTATGGGTTTTCCGGGGGTATCGGCTGGAGTGCTGTTTCCATGGATCAGCTCGGCTGCGTGACGACGATTGCGCGCGCCCAGCGCAGTCACAGCCTCGGCGATGTACGTATCAACGGTGCCGACCGCCAGGCCGGTGATTGCCGAAATTTCCTTGGAGGTGCGACGTGCATACACGTGGCCGAGACACTCGTGCTGCCGCGGCGTCAGTCGCGCGCCATCAGCGTGGGTAGCCATCGTTGGGTCCATCCCGCAGAGTTAGTCCCAAGCAAGGCGAAGTAAAGTGCAACCGGTTCGCCGTGGGGAAGCGCGTTGATTGCAGGACGCGACCAACCCCTGCTGGCGGCGATGATCATCAGAGCACGAACAAACCCCCGTCATCGGGATCGCACTGGGCGGACAGCCGGACCCGCTGGTCCGATCGCTACGACCGCCTTGTCTGCGCGAAGTGCACCATCGGGTGCCATGCTGGCATAACGAAGACCTATCGCCACGCCGGAAACACCTGCCCGCACAAAGTCATGAGTTCCAAGCGGCAGGGCCGCTGCAACGCCCGCATAGCATCCCCGCTTCCGGGCACAGCCTGAGTTGCCGGTGCCGGGCCAGTCACGATGATGCTCATGGCGTCAGAATGGTCGGCGCTACCATGGCGGTCTCGCAGCTCATCATCGCCGGCCAAGGCTCGTCGTCGCCGGGCAGCCAAACCACGGCCACGGCAAACCCGTGCCGGTCGGTGATTTCGAACCACATCTGCGCCCGATCGACTTGCCCTCACCGACGGCATGGACCCTGAGTTTCCATTCGCACAAGTCGGTACGCGATCCAAGTATCCGCCCTTCAACTTTTCGAGCCATGAATGCCAGCCCCGGAGATCCCGCGCATAGATTATCGGGTAAGCGGCAACGCCTCGAAGATCCGGGCCCACGCCCATGACACTGGTGCCGCGTTCATCCGCCCTTTGCGAGTTGCCGGAGCACGCCCCGTCCGGCAACAGTTCGAGCAGATCATGATACCTGCGGTCCGCTACGGCTTCGGCCCAGCTGCCAGCTTATCCCGTCGGCACGCATGATACCCCCGACCGGCTTGCCAAGATGCCGATCAAGCACTGGTCGCCATGGCACCAGCGTGAACTCCCGGCTGCGCTCGACAAGGCCATAGCGTCCGCTCGCCAGCGCGACGCGCCTCGTCAGCCGGCCTTCGACCTTCTGGCCGGGCCCGGCCTCGACGAACGCCTTGCCAAGCTCCTCGCGCAGCGTGCCTGCGGCGCGTAGCAGCTCGCGCCGTTGTAGCGCTACCAGCACGCCTCGCCTCAGCCTCGCTCCGCCCTCGCCCTCTGTATCGGCGAGCCCTTGTTCGACCAGCCATTGTCGCCGCGTGGCAAGCGCGACCCGCACCTCGCGCCCGAACCCGGCGTCGCGCGCCACCACCGGCTCGTCTCCGGCGAGCACCCGGTCCAGCCAGGTAGCGGCCTCTGCAACAGGCAGGCGGTCGAGTGGCATCGAAGAAAGGGTCTCGATTGCCGCGGGTCGGTCCCGAAGCTGCCGGCTCTCGTAGGCAGTGGCCCGGTCGACATGGTCCCCGGATATGATCCAGCTCCCGTTCGCCTCGCGCTCGACAACGCTGGCACGCCGCATCGCTTCCAGGCGACGGACATGTGCCTCCGCGAACGGCCTGCTGGCATCCGGATCATGCTCGAGATGCAGCTCGACCGAGTATCGTCCGCCATGCGCCTTCGCCACCGCCGCTATCGTCCTGTCGGCCTCGCGCATTTCGGCCGTCCGCGGCGCAACCCGCACGATGGCACCCTCGGGTGTCGGATCGGTGGCGCTGGCGCGGCCGATGTCAAGATAATGAACTCGTCCGTCGATCCCGTCGACGATGAGATAGTGGCGGTCGCGATGCTCGTCCGAAAAGCCGCGCCGGATGACGCGCCCGATCAACGTTGCAGGCAAATCGCTTTCGATAACGCGGTCGGCGTGCGCCCGGTCTAGCCGGCGCGCCGTAAGCTCGCGCTGCATCAGCCGGATGATGTCGCCGCGCTCGCCCATACGGCGGAGCGTCTCCTCCAGCCCTTGGGCGAGCTGCCAGCGGCCACCGCCCAGATCCTCAGCCAGCCCCATCGCGCCCAGCTTTCTCAAGCGCCCCGTCGCCACCGCCTGCTGGAAGGGATCATTGTGGGCAGGGCCGGTGACGCGGTCGGCATCCATACGGCGAAGAAGGCGGCGATCGATCGCGGTCAGCCGCTCTTGCCCCACATCGTGGCGAAGCCGGCTCTCGATCTCGCGGTCGGTGCGCGGGCCAAGGTCCAGCGTGGCAAGCCCGGCAGCGCGCTCGCGAAGTCCATGCGCAATATATTCGCGGGCGATGACAAGATTCTCGCCGCGGTCGTCGACGCCGCGCAGCATAATATGGGTGTGCGGCTGGTCGGTGTTGAAGTGATCGACCGCCACCCAATCGAGCCGGGTGCCAAGGTCGTGCTCGGCCTGCGCCATCAGGCGACGGATATAGGGCTTGAGGTCGGGATATTCGGCGCCGTCCTCGGCGGAAACGATGAAGCGGAACTGGTGGCGATCTTCGGTACAGCGATCGAGGAACGCCTTGCCGTCGGCAGTATCGACATCGCGCCCGTAGAGCTCGCCGGCAGCTCCCTCGCGCGTCACACCGTCACGCTGGATATAGCGCAGGTGTGCACGCGCCGCCGGCAGCCCGGTCCCGGCCATGCGCACGAGCCTTGCCTTTACGATCGCGCGCCGCGCCCGGGACCCGCCAAACCGGTCACGGCTCGACAGCAGCCTAGCGATGCTCGCACCGCGCCCGATCCGGCTGCCGTCGAACCGTCGCGCACGGACTCCGCTTTTGCTTCCTGCCAGCCGCGCGGCGGCAAGGACGCGTCCGCCATATTTCACGAGGTGCCTGCCGTCGCCGGCGCCGGGCTTGCCGGGCCTCGGCGTAAACTCGTCGTCGCTCACCGCCCGCCTCGCAGAATATCGCGCATCGGCCCGAAAAACGGCGAATTTCCGCCACCCCTGCGAAACCTGTCTCGCGCGCCGGCCGCCGGGTCTCGCGAAAAAAGGATGTGCAGACAAAGACCTGGCAGGTGTCGCGAGACGCTGCCTTTATCTTGTTTTCCCTTTTCCTCCCTTTCGCTTGCCACCCGGCGCAAAAAGAGAGCCGGGACACGCTGCCTGCAGAGCAGCGCATCCCGGCCCGTGTCGGGGCATTTCTCACGCATCCGCGAACGCCCTTCGCGCCTGCTGTGCGCTTCGGAAGTTACGTTTGCCGAGCATACCGTGGGCGTTGCCATCGCCATCGACGAGCATCACCGCGACGAACCAGCGCCCGCCGATCTGGCCGATGATCCGCACCCGGTCGAGGTCGATTTCTGCTTCCTCGACGCCATGATAGCAGCCGAGCCAGCGTTCCAGGACCCGCGCCTCCCAGTGGAAATCGGCTTCCTCGGCCTCGAGGAACCGCTCAGCCAGTGCCGCGCCTGCTTGCCTTCCGAACTCGATTTCAAGCCCCGAAACCAGTGCCGCCATCACGCGATCGGCCGCGCCCGAGATGGATACCAACTGTGCCATGATCATTCTCCGCTTGCAGTCCTCACTATCGAGGACAGCATCTCGGGGACGGACGGCGGAGTGGCGGTCAGGGCCGCCGAAGCGACAGCGCAGGCGCCGCGAAGCGGACATGGGGGGAACCGATTTGCGCAGCAAATTGGGGGGCACCCATGGGCCTTGAGGGCCGCTTCGTCGTCCGTCATGCTGGGACTTCACGACGAGCCCTCCCTCCCTATCATCTCACGGGACCTCTCGGCGGAGCACGAATATCGCGAGCACTGGGTTCGAATAACTGGCTTCGCGGGTCGGCGAAGGCGCGACGCGGCGTACGAGAAACAGCGTGTGGGCCGGTGGGGAACTGGCCTCTGTCGGGGCCGGCACATCCCCGCTGACACTGCGCAGATAGGCCATGGTTTCGGCCGGCAACCTGGCCTCGCCGCCGAGCCAAGCGGCATAGCGCGCGGGGCCGGCGTTATAGGCAGCGAACAGCCCGGGATAGCCGAACCGGTCGTACATGCGCCGCAGATAACAAGCACCGGCGACAATGTTGTCGGCCGGCAGGTCCGGGTCGTCACCAAGGTCGAGGTCGCGCCGCAACTCAGCCCAGGTCGCGGGCATCAGCTGCATCAACCCGATCGCGCCCTTAACGCTGCGGATCGGGCGCCCATCGATGGTTGTCTTGCCGGCGCTTTCCGCTTGCATCACCCGCGCAATCCATTCCCCGGGCACGCCGCAGCGTGTTGCGGCGGCCTGGATCTCCACCGACCATCGCGAGACCCCGCCGATGCCCGACGGATCCGGCAAGGCTAGCAGCGCCGCCAGCGCGAAGCCGCTCAGCGCCGCCATATGAGCCTCACCCGGCCGATGAAATCGCGGCGATTGGTGATCCCGAAATAGCGCCCGTCGAACGAGGCGGGCGCGTCCATCAGCAGCAGATATTCGTGCGCGGCGAGCCGGTGGCAACCCTGCCACCAGGGCAAACTGCGCCCGCTGGTATCGCGCACGAGACGGGTCGCTACCGGCTCGCCACCTACCAGAATCGTTGGTCCGAAGGCACACACCAGGTCGCCCGGAACGGCGGCGACGCGCTTCACCAGCGGCACGTTGGCAGGGAGATAATGACGGCGTGCGGCGAGCGTCCGCCACGGATCCGGCGCCCATGCGATCGCCATGTCGCCGCGCGACACGGCGCCGCCGGGCCACACCCAATAAAGTCCGATCGGCGCGCTCACGCTGGCGTTCCAGACAAGCCGCGGCGTCGGCGAATAGACCGCCGGTGCTGCGAGGAGCACCATCGCCGCGCCGCCGAGGATTGCCAGGCGCAGATGGCGCAACTTGCGCTGGTTATGGGCAAAGCGCGCCTCGCCCCATGCGAGCAGCGGCGCCTCGGCAGGCGGACGCTTCGCCTTCACGAGCTTATCCCGCGCGCGCTATGCTCGCGGCTCCAGGCGTCGAGATCGTCGATATGATATTGGACGAAGCGGCAATGCCGGCGGAATACCGGGCCCTGCCCGCGCACCCGCAGCCGTTTGAGCGACCGCCCCGAGAGCCCGAGATAGCTTGCTGCCTGCTCGGTGTTGAGGAAGGGCGAGCCGCGCTTCGCGCGCGTTGCCCGGTCGATATCGTCGCCGTCCATGCCGCAATCCTTCGATGCTTCGAACGACACCGGGGATGGCGTGCCGGGCACCCCGCGAGGAGTGTCGAAAAGGGCATAGCCCGGATTCGACACCCCTTGGGGGCACGTCCCGCGCCGGGGAAGCGCGGGACGCGGAGGCTCAGCGCGACCAGATCAGACTGTGCGTGCCTTGCTCGCCCTCGACCAGGGTCGCGTAGATCGGCGCGGGGAGCGAGGGATCGTCGAGCTTTACCGAGACATAGGGCCGGTCTTCGCGCGAGATCTTGGTCCAGCCGGCGCCGAATTCGACGCCTTGCGAAGTCGTGATGCGGTAATCGGGCGCTTTGTCATTGTCCTTGCTCGCGGGCTTGATGCTCGCCTTCGCATTGAGCGTCAGGGTCCGGATGGTGCCGGTGAACACGCCCGATTCGTCGCGGGTGAAGCTGCCGATGGTGGCCATGGGTATTCTCCTCGTTTCCTCGAAGCCGCACCATTGCGGCCTCGATGGCGTCGAGCGGGCATCGCGACGGCCGGCATGCATCCGGCCCGCAGGGACGGGCCGAAGCGACAGCGAAGGACGGCGAAAGCCGGCTTTCTTGCCTCGCGAGGAAGGCGCCGGGGCTGAGCCCCAAGCCGGGGAAGAAAGCCGGCGACGCCGTTGCTGGCCAAGGCCGCGCGGTGCCAGACGGCCATCGTGGAAGAGGCCGCATGCGGCTGCGTGAAGGACGCGGAGGAGCGTTGCCTGCCCCCATTTCGGTGCCCCGGTCGCGCGCAATCTGGCACGCCGCAGCCCGGCTGCGCTGACGCTCCGCGCAGGTTATGAAGCCGAACTCAGGGGGAAGTCATGACAATATTGGGCCAGATCAGGGCATTGTTCGAGCCGCGGTCCCAGGGGCCGGTCTGCGACGATTGCATCGCCGATCAACTGGCCCTCAGCGTTCGGCAGCAGGTCGATCACAAGACCCGCGACCTCGCCGGCCAGGGTGGGTTCGAGCGCAGTATCGATCCCTGTTCGCTGTGCGGCGCGACCAAGAAGGTTATCCGGCGCGCGGCACGTTGAGGGTGCGGTCGGCGCCGAACCACGGGCAAATGGCGGGGCGGCAATGCGCCGCCCCGCAAGGGTTCAGGCGGCCAACGCCTGCGATTCGACGACCGACTCAGGGGCCGGTACGGGCCGAGCCGCCTCGGCTCTGGCAGAGGCGCTCACGGTGCCGACGCCGCCGCGCGTCGTATAGGCGGACGGCGGGAACGCCATCCAGCGCGGCACCCAGTCCTCGACCTTGGGTCGCCCATCGGCACCGCCGAGATGATCGGCGATGATCTTTTTGAGCGTCGCCGTCTTCTCGCCGGCATTGGCATTGGCGACGCTCTCGCCCGCGACCTCGGCGACGATGGCGGTGAGCACTTGCCGGTCGCGGACGAGCTCGAAGAAAGCGCCATCGGCCTGCCACCAGTTCGCCATGCCGACGCCCAGCTCGACGCCGACCGCCTCGACCGCCGGGCTCCCGGCGGCGAGCGTCTCGCCGATCAGCACCGCGACCGCATCCATGACGAGGCGGTCGGGGAGGTCGAGCAGCGGCAGGAAAGTCGCCGTCAAGCGGTCCCCGTCCACGCCTTCCACGGCGCCGCCGCACAAGGTCGGCGTCTCGGGATCCATGCCGAGCGCCGCCAGCAAGGGGCGACGCCGGGCATCGAACACCGTCTCGCCGTGACAGGTCTCGACCGACTCCCGGACGGCATCGCTGCGCGCTTCCTGCGGCTCGGAGGTGACCCGCCACAGATGCGAGCCCGCAATCGCATGCGCGACCATCAGCCTGAGCGCGACCTTGGGCCGCGAGAGCAAGGCGGCGCGCACGGCGGCATGGCGATGCAGGTCGATATATGTCTGCATCGGGCCGGTCACCTCGGGGCGCACCGGCTTGGGGTGGTCGCTCTCGGGCGCCTCGCCGCGCGCGAGGCGCTTGGCTTCCTTGCGGCTGAGATAGCCCTCGTAGAAGACCACTTCGCCGCTGGCGCGCACTTCGATATAGACGCGCCCGCCCTTGCGCTTGGGGGCCCGCTCATATTCCCAGTGCTGGAAATGCTCGGTCGGCGGCACGATCTCGACGCCGGTCCATCCCGCCTCCAGATAGGCGACGCGGCGCTGCTCGATCGCCGCGTCCTGCGCCGCCCAGAAGGCATCATTATCGGTTACGTAGCGCCGTTCGTCGAACAGGTCTGCGACCAAAGCGACCCCGCTCGTCTCGACGTCGAACAGCGCGTAACGAGCGCAGATCGCCTGCCCGCCGAGCAGCCAGCCGCGCAGCTGCCAGCCGGTCGGGCAATGCCTGTCGGGCGCGTCCCACAGCGCCAGCCAGTCCTTTTGCCGAGCCTTGGTGGCAAGGGTGAGGTGGCGCACCGTCGAGGCATCGATCTTGTCGTGACGATACAGATAGCGGATGCGCGGCAGCAGATTGCCGAGCGCCAGCGTGCGTCGGACGGCGAGCACCGGCAGCGCGAAGGTATCGGCGATCTCCTCCGGCGACTGGCCTTCCTTGACCAGCCGGACGAAGGTTTCCCAGCGAGTCACTTCGTCGGGGTCGAGCCGCGCCATGTTCTCGATCAGCGACGCCTCGACGGCAGCGGCATCGTCGCCGTCTTCAAGAATCGCACATGGATAGAGGAACCTTTCTCCATCGCCGACGCGCTCGGCGGCGATGAGTTCTCCGGCGCGGAAGCGGCGCGCACCAGCGAGGATGCCGAAGCGATCTTCCTCGCCGGGCCGGACGATCAGGGTCTGGAGGATGCCGCGCTTGCGGACGCTCGGCAGGATGTCGGAGACATCGGGCGGGCGCTTGGCGAAGCGCATATTGGCCTTATCAACATAGAGCTTGTCGATCGCGATGAATTCTAGTTTCATGGGTCTTGCTCCTTGTGAGCACCGGCCCCGTGCATCTTGAGAAGTGGGCGGGACCGGTTTTCGGGGTTGCGGCGAAAGGCGCGCCGCGCGCCTTTCCCGCCGTCACCCGGACGGCGGAAACCGGTCGGCCAGATCGGATCCGGTCGCGGTGGCGCGGCGGAGCAGCGCCTCGGCTGAGAGAATCGAGCCCGCTTTTCGCGACCAGGCTGCCCAGACCGCGAGCGAATGGCGGGTCGCGAATGTCAGGTCGCGCTCGATGCGCATACCGAACGGCAAGCGCAGCGCCTCGATCTCGCGCAAAGAAAAATAGCCAAGTTCGGGACAGCCGAAGCCGAGATCGGCCAGCCCGAACAGCGTATCGCCGTCTTCGCCCAGTTCGCTCGCCAGCCATGTCGCAGCGCCCATCGGGTTGAACAGCTTGGCGAGCGGACGCTTGTCGGCGGCGTCGCTACAGGCCTGCTGGCGCAGCGCGGCGCGAAGCTCTGGTGTGAGCAGGCTCATGCTGCGCCCTCCATCGCAGGCGCTTCCGAATGGAAGGTGAGCAGGAAGTCGGCTGCCTTGCTGGCGAGGCTTGCGGCGCGAAAGATCGCGCGATTGTCGGCGCGCAGCACGGCGAGCCAGGAGCCCAGATAATCGGCGTGGCGGACGCTCGGCACGATCCCGAGCGCGGCGCAGAGAAAGGCAGACGCCAGTTCGGCGACCAGTTCCTCGCGGGCATAACCCTCGCTGCCAAAGGGGTTGGACAGATCGCGCGCAAGGCGACTCGGATGCCCGGTCCAGTGGCCCAGTTCGTGGAGCGCGGTGCGATAATAATCGATCTGATGCCGGAACGCGGGCTGCGGCGGCACCCGCACATAATCCTGCGCCGGCGCATAATAGGCCTCGGCCCCGCCGATCCGGAAATCGGCGCTGGTCGCCGCTATCAGCGCCTCGGCGACCGGGACGATCTCGCGCGGCGGCAGGGGCGCCGCACCGCTGAGCATCCGCTCGGGCAGGCCGTCGCACTGCGCGACGTTGAACAAGGTGAAGCGCTTGAGGAAGGGCACGGCGCGGGCCTCGCCGCCCTCGCTTACCGCTCGCTCCTTCTCGGCCTCCGGCGTGAACCTATCGGCATAGACCACGCCGACTCCATGCTCGCCCTTGCGGACGCACCCGCCGGCATCCAGCGCCTGCCGGAAGGTCAGCCAGCCCTGCGAAGCATAGCCCCGCGCGATCACCTCGCCCCACAGGATCAGGACGTTGATCCCCGAATAGGCGCGGTTAGAAGCGGCATTGCGCGGCAGGCCCGGCGCTGCGGCAGCAGCGTCCCACGGCTGCACCCATGGGAAGCGCCCGGCCTCAAGCTCGGCCACGACCCGCGCGGTTACCTCTCCATAGATCGAGGCGCGAGCCGTGCTCCCCTCTACCTCTCCCCGCGTCCGACGCTTGTGGTCCTTGCTCACGATCTACCTCCTCACCAAAAACAGCACCCGGCCCCGGAAAGCGGGGTGGGCGGCGAGGAAGCCCTGGAAGGCCCGCGGCCAGGGGCGGGGCGCACCGCAGGCAGCAACGCAGTGGAGGACCCGGGCAGCGCCCGGGTTGCGCCCCGCCCGAGCGGGCCTAGACGGGCGCGACGGCCATCCCGCTGACCGGGAGCGGCCAGACAGCGCCGGCGCGCCAGCGCGCCGTCCACATCAGCATGCGCCAGCGATCGTCACCGCCAAGGCCGGGACGCGGCACGCGGCCCGGCGGCGCGCATGCGCCGTAGAGCGCGGTCGCAGCGACGCGATGCACGAATAAGACGCACTCTTGCCGACAACGCAGGCGGGGCGGCGTGCGCGCGCAAACCGTGCGCCAGCCGCCGCCGCGCCCCCCGGTCAAAGGCAAGTGTGCATGCGCGGGCAAACGAGTTTCTCGCGAACCCTGTGGCTGCGTGCAGCCGCAGTGTGAGCACCCGCCAAACCCGCGCTCCGACAATCCGCGTCGCGTCCCCGAGGCGCCCTTCTCGCGAATATGGCCTTGCCGCTGCGGGTCAGCTGCTCAATGTTCAAGAGCTAACCGCAAGTCTCGCCTGACAGCTGCCACTGTGCCAGAAAGTGATATGACCCACGCACCTCCCGCGCTTCGTAGTGGAGTGATCGTCACCGCCTGCGACATCATGAATTTCATCGGGACCAATGCCGAGATCGAAGGTCTCGTCCTCGAATATGATCTGCTAGATCAGGTGGCGAGCGGCGGCTCGGTCGCAAAGACGATGCTGAACCTGAAGAAATTCGCGGTGCTGAATGCATCGCACCGGGTGATGACCGACAGAGGCGAACGGCCGCTCGCTGCCGTCCTTGTCGACAAGGCAATAGAAATCGCAAGGAAGGAGAGGCGGGCCGCGGCATTGCTCGAGAAGCTCGAGCGCTACCTCAACCTCGACGGCTATTCGCTCATGTTCAGCGCCGTTGACGGGCTCTTCGATACCCGGAAAGTGCCCTCGGGATTTACAATCAGCATGCCTGCCTTCGTGGAGCTTCCCGAGAGCGCGAGCGAGGTGGACCTGCTGCTCGACGCAAACGGCTTTGAGGTCGCAATGCGCCATCTCGACAGCGCGAGAGAAAACATCACGCAACGCGACTGGGAGGCGGCGAACGGTCAATGCCGCACCTTCCTCGAAGCGCTTACCGACGCGATCGCAGACGATCTTTACGGTGCCGAAGCAGCATCCCTGCAGGGCGGGCTCGCGAAACGCCGGCTGCTTGCGGACAGGGGGTTCCTCTCGCGTGCGAAGCACGAGTTTGGGGAAGGCAATGGGCACGCATTCCTTCCGGGCCTGGCGAAGCTTCTTCATCCCGATGGCGCGCACCCCGGGATCTCGAATCAATCGGACGCACTGTTCCGCCTTCAGGCGGTCGTCGTGACTGCGAGATGGCTTTTGAAACGCCATGAAGCCGTCCGTTAGGAACGGGCTGCGCCGTGACTAATCACCAGGCAGGGGAAATCTGAATGGCCGGAATTAAAGGGCTGAGGCTGTCGGGTGAGGCGAGGCTGGTTGCGGATGCCTACCTGGAATGGCATCGGATCCTGATCGCGGGATCCGAACCGGTGGGCGCCGCTCAGCAGATCGTCGGCACCGAAGTCCGTTTTCGGCGCAACGCCAGGCACGAGAGGATGCACCTCGACTTCTGGGTAGGGTCCGCAGCCGGTACAGCCGTGCAGTTGAATCAGCCCGGGACCGCGGGATCGGAGAACCCGGGGACCACGATAGCAGTGGATGACAGGGGCGATCGATATCTGGTGCGCCAGGGGGACCTGCACGAGAGCCCGTCGTCGCCGCGCATACAATGGGGCGAGTTCACGCGCCGGACCGGCCTCGAGCCCGAGCCGATGCAGGTAAAGGGGGCGCCGTCGCGAAAGGAGTGGCACATCGTCACGCCGCTGGATCACGTCTCCCATGCTGCGATCCGCGATTCGACCGCCGAATTCGTCCGGACCTGCTGGAACGCGCGCACCTACGGGCAAAAAGCCGCTGACGATCAGAGCCAGATGGCTGCGCTGTTCGGCAAGCGGGAGCGAGGCGGCTGGTACGACATCGACCCTGCGTTGCAGCCGACGCGCGTGCTGCGCATCCAGGGGTATGTTCTTGAATGCCTCGAAGAAGTGCTGAAGCCATTCGGGATAGAAATCCAGAAGCCGCGCCACGCGGCCAATTACGAGGTCGATGGGGCGATCGACACCGGCGCGGGGCCGTTGCTTATAGAAATCAAGACCGGTGTTTCGGCCGCCGATGTCTATTGCGGCGTTGGTCAGCTCACTCTTTATCCCATCGTGTTGCCGGATCTCGCAGCGCACGCGAGGCTGTTGCTGCTGCCAGGCGATCCGACAGCGCATCTCATCAAGGCGCTGAAGTCCTGCAAGGTGGAACTGCACAGATACGAACTCAAACGGGGCCGGCGCCGTGCGACGGCTGTCTTCTCGGCTGCATTCCTGCGCCGATGCGGCGTATCGGACATGGATGTCCGGAGCCTGATCGCGGCTGGCAAGGCCCTGGCATGAAGCGCGACGAAGATTCGAGCGCTGCCCGCACCGACCAATCGGTTGGTACAATACGCCTGCCCGAGGCGGTGAGGACGTTGGTTACAGCCCACCGCGCGCTGGTCCTCTCATACGCGGCAACCGACCTGCGCTTCACGCTCGATGGCCGGCTGGTCGGCGACATTGGCGAGGCCACGGCTGCGAGCGCCTTTGGCCTGGGGCTTTGCCGGAAACGCATGCCGGGCGTCGACGCCCTGACGCGTGATGGTCGCACGGTGCAGATCAAGGCCAGCGGAATCGGCAAAGGGCCAGCGTTCTCGCCGGGGGAGGGCTGCGCGGATCACCTCATTTTCCTGATGTTCGACTTCGAGCGGGCCGAGGCGCGCGTCCTGTACAATGGCCCCGAAGCGCCGGTTCGGGCCGAGCTACCGCTCAAGTTCACTGGCACGAAGCGCGTGTCGGTGCCGCTGGTTCTGACGCTGGACGCTGCCGTCGACGAGTTGGACCGCCTGAAGAGAGTATGTTGATTGAGGCCAAGGCCACGCTCGGACAAGGCAATCTGAGAAGGGAGTATTCAGATTTGCGGCGTAACCCTCGTCGCATTCGAAAATGAGGTGACGATGCCCTGCCCGCTCTTGATCGGTATGAATCCGAGCCCCCGCTTTCCCAAGACGTCGTGGCACCCGGAAGCGGAATCGACCAGAATACTGGCCGAATTCGCTGTCGGAGACGCCGAGATGACGTGCTACCTCGAAGACGGTCTGGAACTCGACAATCTCAACCCGGCGATCCCGGAGGGCGCCGACAAGAAGATGTTCGTGGACGTCACGGTCGCGCGCGAGAGACTCGACAACTGGGCGAGACAGGGTCGCCTGCACGACCGGCTGGTCGTGCTGCTCGGCGATCAAGTCGCTCGCGTCTTCACGACCTGGGCCGAAATCGAGCCTGTCCCAGGCGACGGAGCCTCGCACATTCGTTCGTCACCGCGCCTCGCCGGCGTAGAAATTCGACTCGCTCGGATTCCCCACCCCTCCCGCATCGCCCGTCTGCGACGTTCCGCTCCCGATAACCTGGAGAGTGCCGAGATATGCTTTCGTTCCTTAGGCGCAATTTACAAGGAGGGCGAGGCAATTGCCTTTGCCGAAAGGCTCGAGATAGATCGCAAACACATAGAGGAGGATGAGCGGGTAACGGCTACTCTCATTGTGATGGAGCAGAACATGCTTCTGCGCGAAGAAGAGAACGCCGAAGCGCGTCAAAGCAGGCTCGAAGCTCGACGGGAATTACGACTGGAACGATTTCACGTACAGTTCGACGGAGATGATATCGAAGAATAGCCAGGCCCGGGGCAACGAGCGACATCAATACTTGAAAAATAATGAGTGGGCTGGAACGGATCAGTCAATCAGTCCCGCCGCTATCGAACGACAACTTTTGGGCGCCCACCGAGCTCCAGCTAACGGAACCAGGGGTTGATATCGACATGCCGGCGGCAGCCTTCGGGGAACGTCGGCCCGCTTTCGCGACCCCGACGGGAACATTGTCATCCTTTCTAGCCGGTGATCTGCTTTCCAGGCCGCCTACATCTAATGCCCGCTTGCGGGTGCACGTTGCAGCATGGCTGGAGGCGCTGTTGGAAGCATTCCGGAATGGCTGGATCTGACCGGAACCCAAAGGCGCCGCCGACCTGGGCACAGCGCAGAGGTCTGGCTCAGGTGCGCAGCAGCGCCCGCCAGGCGCCAGCCGCCATGCGCGTAGCCTCCTCGACACGCCGGCGCACCCGCGACATTAGAAAGTCAGACCGCCCCTTCCACTCGGAGCCGACGAGCTGCTCGCCATAAAGGGCAACTGCCATCTCGCGATAGGATGCGCCTGCTGCGATCGCATCCCCGACGCGCAGTGTCTCGAGTCGCCGCGGCAGGCCGGGCTCAGTCGGATAGAGCGTCCCGGCGAACCGCCCGGTACGCCACAGCCCGAGCATGCGCCGCAGGGTCAGGACGTGGGCATCGAGTTGGGTCAGCCCAGACAGGAGATAGTCGAGCCGCGCCGGCCCCTCCTCGACCAATGTGCCCTCGACCACGTCGATCCGAATGCGGTGCCAGCCATCGGACAAAGCGACATGCTCACGTCCGCCGCCGCGCACTATTGTGGCCCAGCGCGCCAGACGCGCCAAGTCGATCGCCTCGGGGTCCGATCCTGCGGCCGGCAACGCGCGGACCTGGAGAACGAACGGGTCGAGGTCCGCGTGCCAGAGCAAGCGAGCCTCGGGTGCCGGCCGCGCCGCATCTTCCGCGAAAGCAGAGTCCAAAAGCTCGGGCCTCCGCCTCCATCTCGAGATGCAATACGATGCTGTTGCTGCGCCGCAGGCGCGCGCTCATCGCGGCATAGGCAGGATCGCGGCGCAGCCACTCCCAGGCGAGGCCCGCGCGATCGATACCCTCCAGCGCGCGATACGGCGCGCTGTCCCGCCAGTCGGGACGGCCCTCAGGCGCGGGCCCCATCGCCGGCCAGACGAGACAATGCGCCAGCTCCAGAGCCGCTTAACCGTGGTTGCCGCGACCCTGATTTGCCCTCGAGGCGCGAACCGAATATCGAATGCTCATCGATCCATCTGCGGTGTCGACGGAAAAGCGGCGCGCGCGGACAGGGCATGACTGGGACGAGGGCGCAGCGGCTTGGGGCGCGTCCGGCATCGGCGTGGCATGGCCTATGGTACTCGCGACAGCAGAGAAATTCGCAATCGCAGTGCAGGCCGCGGAAAGCATCGCCGAACTCGGCGACCTGCTCGACGCGATCGCGCGCGAGATGGGCTTCCAGCATTTCGCGCTGGCGCATCACGTGGATATCCCGCGAGCGCCGCAGCCGGCGATCCGGATCCACAACTATCCCGGCGAGTGGGAGGCATATTTCGACGCTGAGCGGCTCGGACCCTCCGACCCGGTGCACCGGGCGAGCCACCTGACCAATGTCGGCTTCCACTGGTCGAAACTGCCCCAGCTCATTGTGATCACGCGGCGCGACGAGGAGATCCTCGCGCATTCGCGGCGCATCGGGCTGGCGGACGGCTTCACGGTCCCGGCGCACGTCCCGGGCGAATCGGCGGGCTCGTGCTCCTTCGCGACCGTCAGCGGGAAGCCCTACAGGATGGAATGGATGCCGCTGGCGCAATATGTCGGCGCCACGGCGTTTGAGGCCGCGCGTCGCCTGTCGGGTATACGTCGCATCGATTCCGACCGACCGCGGCTCAGCGACCGTCAGCGCGACTGCATCTACTGGGCCGCGCGCGGCAAGTCGGACTGGGAAATTTCGCAGATCCTCGACATCGGGCATGACACAGCGATCCAGCACATGAAGGAGGCCCGTAGCCGCTACGGGGTCGGCAACCGTACCCAGCTCGCGATCCACGCCCTCTATGACGGGGCGCTGACCTTCACCGATGCGCTGCGACGCTGAAACTCCCCATTTCTGGGGAATGGCAACCTCGGACGACCAGGCACAGCATCAGGCTTCCACGACCAAGGAAGCCTTGCCATGCTATTCACACACGACGACGACAGCGCCGCAAGCGACGCGGTGATGCGCGCGATGTTCGAAGCCAGGAAGCGCGTCTTCGTCGACCTGCTCGGCTGGGACGTGCCGGTTCTCGCCGGGCGATACGAGATCGACCAGTTTGACGACCGCTATGCGAGATACCTGATTCTCGCCGACGACGCCCAGAACCACCTGGCCTCGGCACGGCTGCTGCCGACGACCCGGCCGCACATCGTCGGCGACCTGTTCGCCGAGCTGTGCGACGCCCCCCCTCCCAGCGGCCCCGACACCTGGGAGATCACCCGCTTCTGCCTCGACCGCAGCCTCAAGGCGGCCGCGCGCCGCCAATGGCGCGACGCACTGGTCGCCGGGCTCGCGCATCATGCGCTAGACCAAGGCATCACGACCTATACCGGCGTCGCCGAGCAGGGATGGCTGAAGCAGATTCTTGCATTCGGCTGGCGGGCTGAACTGCTCGGCGCCCCGCGTACGATCAACAACATGACGATCGGCGCGATCAGGATCGAGATCAGCACCGACACTCCGGCACTTCTGGCGCGCCGCGGCATCTTCGCCGCCGTCGATCTCCACCAGGAGGCGGCGTGATGGCAACCCAGTCCCTTACCTCCGCCCCCCAGGCCTCGACCGCGTCCTATCCGATGGTGCAACTCGTCGAGCAAGGCTATTGCGTCGTCCCCGACGCGCTCGCGGCCGAGACGATCAAGGCGCTCGACGCCGACCTGGCGCACAATTTCGCCGACACGCCGTTCTGCCAGGGCGGCTTCTATGGCGAGCGCACCAAGCGGTTCGGCCGGCTGCTCGCCCGCAGCCCCCATGCCGCCGAACTCGTGATGCACCCGGAGATTCTTGGCATCGCCGAGCAGGTCCTTGGCCCCTGGTGCGACTGTATTCAGCTCAACCTGACCCAGGCGATCGCACTCCACCCGCAAGCGCTGCCGCAACTCCCGCATCGCGACCAGGATATGTGGCGCGGTCCTACCGGCACCATCGAATATCTCGTCAACGTGATGTGGCCGTTCACGCCCTATCGCGAGATGAACGGCACCACCCTGATCTGGCCGCGTAGCCATGGTGCCAAGGCGCTCGATCCCGATCCCGACACCGCGCCGATCGCGGTCGATCTCGACCCCGGCGATGCGCTGATCTTCCTCGGTTCAACGCTGCACGGTGCCGGCGGCAACCGCAGCTTCACCGTTCGCCGCGGCGCGATCGTCAGCTACTGCCTGGGCTGGCTCAAGCCCTATGAGAACCAGTGGCTGGCCTATCCGCCCGAAACAGCGAAACACTTCGCGCCCGAACTCGCAGCACTGATAGGCTACCGCCAGCACCGCCCGAACCTTGGCAACTATGAAGGGCAGTGCCCATCGCTCCTGCTGGGCGATAGCCCCCCCCACCCGCTCGGCGCGATCGATGCGCTACGACCTGATCAGCAGGCACTGATGGAGGCGCATGTCGCTGGGCAGCGCGATCAAGGATGAACCATGAGCCCCGGCGCCACCTTCGAGCGCGTATATCACGATATCAAGCGCATGCTGGCGGAAGGCGAGCTTCCGCCCGGCACCCCGATCGAGCCCGCCATGCTAGGCAAGGAGATCGCCTCAAGCATCACGCCGATACGCGATGCCCTGCATCGTCTCACCGGCGAAAGACTGGTCGAGGCGCCGAACCATAATGGCTTCCGCGTGCCGCTGCCGACCGAGGCTGCTCTACGCGATCTATACGACTGGAACGCGCAACTTCTCGGTCTCGCCGCACGCCGCGTGCGTTCCTCGCCGCCGCGATCTTTGTTGACCAATATCACACGTGATGCTGATTTGGTCGCAGCGATAGCCCGCCTCTTTGTTGATATCGCCAACGCGACCGGCAGCCCAGAGCATGTTCGCGCCACCCAAAACCTCAATGATCGCCTCGCGCCGTTTCGCCGTCTCGAAGCACAGATACTGGGCGATGTCGGCGCAGAGGCCGACTTGCTGGCGACATTCCACAGCAAAGGTGACCGCACTCAGTTGATCAAGTTGTTGGGGCAATACCACCGTCGACGCATGAAAATCGTGCCGGCGCTCCTGGCCGAGCGCTAGCGCTAAGGCCGGTGCGGAGTGGCTGAGAAGGCGTACCTCCTGTCGGATAACCACCCGCTTCCGTGCAGCGCGCCCGGCCGTTAGCGAGAAGCAGAATAAATGCGGACTGGATTGCACATGCTATCGAGTATATAACATCGTATCGTTTCTCGAAGCTGCAGTTTATGCCATGGGCGCCGTGATTTCCGCTTGCACGAAGAAGAAGTCTGGAGCTGTGCAAGCCTCGGCGTCGAACATTGTGCCCGGCACGATCGAGGAAGTCGGCGCTCAATGGATCCGTGCGCTTCAGGGAAGTGAAGCGCTCACGTCGGCGGCGGCGCTCTATCAGGGCAGCAGCCATACCGAAAGCCAGCGCGCTGCGAGAAATTTGGACTTTCCGCACCTAATCGTTTCAGCCGGACTGGGCTTGATTTCAGCGGACGCACCGGTCCCACACTATGCAGCCACGATCCTCGCCGGCAACGACAGCGTCCTGGCTTTGCTCAGCGGTGGCGACAAAGCAGCGCGTTGGTGGCGCTGGCTGCAGGCGAACTCGCCTTTGGCCCAGTCACTTGATCATGTTCTGAACACATCTGATGGACCGTGCTTGATCGCGCTGCCGCAACCCTATCTGGCAATGATCGCCGATGAGGTGCTGGCGCTACCGCCTGCGGCACTGGAACGCGTCCGGCTTTTCTCCGGAATGCAGGCACCTCAGGCCCTGGCGCATCTGCAAATGCCGTATGACGAGCGGCTGGACGACAAAAGCAAGACGTACAGAGGCACCCGGCAAAACTTCGCTTCGCGCGCGCTGCGGCATTTCGCGGAAACGATTTTGCCGGGGCGAGAGACGCAATCGGCGGCGCAGCATGCGCTCGCGGTCGATGCATCGCTCGCTGACTGGACCGCACCGGAACTGACGGTCGGACAGCGCAAGACCGACACAGAATTGCGCGCCATCCTTTCGGCGCACTGGGATGCAATGGGGGGCCGGTCAACGCGGATGCTGAGGCTTCTTCGCGACGATCTAGGCATTGCCTGCGAACAAGGCCGGTTCGCGGGCTTGATGCGCGACATGCGCGCAACACGAGGCGGAACCGCATGAGGATGCAGGAGAAACTGCGGGTCCGCGCGACGCGCACTCGCCAAGGCGACAATATCGAGGTTTTCTCGTTCTTCCTGCGCGGTGCCGATGTCGCACGGATCGCCGATATCAATCGTGTCGGGCGGTCGAACGACCAGCTGGAAGGTTTCCAGCGACCGGAGATCAAAGACCATGTCCGCTCAATCACGGAGTTTCTCGATTCCGGCCCCGTGCTGTTTCCCAATGCGATCATTCTGGCTTTCTCGTCGGATGTCACTTTTCAGGCGGTCCGCGGACGCGGGGTTAAAAACTGTTCGGACATTAGCGATGGTGGCGTGATCAGCATTCCCGTCCGCGATCAGGGCAAACGCGCCGCCTGGATTGTCGATGGTCAGCAGCGCTCGCTTGCCTTGGCGCAGGCAAAGAATGACACGCACGTTGTGCCGGTCGTTGGCTTTCTAAGCGCGGATCTCGCAACGGCGCGCGAGCAGTTCATTTTGGTCAACAAGGCGAAACCGCTCTCCGCCCGGCTGATCGACGAACTCCTCCCTCTTGTCGGAGGATTGCTGCCGCAGGATCTCGAGGAGCGCCGCCTGCCCAGCGTCCTAACCGACGAGCTCGCCAAGGATCCCAACTCACCCTTCTACAAAATGCTCAAACGCAAGTCGGACCCGGCAAACGTGGGCGTGATTACTGATTCCTCGCTGCGCGCTGCGATCGGACAAAATCTCAAATCGTCGATGGGCGCGCTGTCGCAGTATCGCGGCGGCGACGAGGTCGACACCGACGCCATGTACCGCTCGCTCTTCATCTACTGGTCGGCGGTTCGCGACGCCTTTCCCGATGCCTGGGGTAAGAAGACGACGCAGAGCCGTCTCATGCACTCGGCAGGGATCCGTGCCATGGGCGTGGTGATGGACCAGATCATGGTGCGCGCCGACAGCATGGCCGATCCGGAGAAAGAGGTTCGCGCCTCGTTGGAGCGCCTTGCCCCGCACTGCCACTGGACCAGTGGCGAATGGGAAGAACTTGGTGTCAAATGGAATAAGGTCCAGTCGGTCCCCCAGGATATTCAGCGTCTCGCCGAGCATCTGTGCCGCGTCGATCGACGGTTGGCGCGAGTGAAACCATGAAGTTCATCTTCGCCGACAGCCTTGATTATGTGGACCCTGCCTTCGACTTCATCGCGGACCGCAGCCCCGCCGAGCGTCAGCCCTATTGGGACGATGCCTATCCGCATGAGATTCTGGGCTATGCGCCCTATGACGGCGTGCTGGTCTCGCGCGGCATCATTGGCGACCACCGGGTCAAAGGAAAATACACGTCGAGCCAGGCCCGGCGCTTCCACCTTGTTGGCGCGCGCAAGTTCCTCCGGCTCGACAAGCCGCAATTCAAGGATCTGGATATCTTCGGCGATTGCGGCGCCTTCACCTATGTCCAGGAAGAGCGCCCTCCGTACAGCGCGACGGAGATGGCCGAATTCTATGACGAGTGCGGCTTCACGCACGGCGCTTCAGTCGACCATATCATCTTCGACTTCGATCCTGCCGCCACCGGCATGGCCGGCGGCAGCGACGACGCCAAGGCCCGCTTCGACATCACGCTGGAAAATGCCGATGCGTTTCGCCGCGAGGCGCTGGCGATGGACGCAAGCTTCAAGCCGCTTGGTGTCGTGCAAGGCTGGTCGCCAGCGAGCATGGCAGAAGCGGCGCGCCGGCTCGTGGCGATGGGCTATGACTATCTGGCGCTTGGCGGCATGGTCCCGCTCAAATCACCCGAGATCAAATTGTGCCTGGAAGCGATCCGCGACGTGATCCCATCCTCGACGCGGCTGCATATCCTCGGCTTCGCCAAGGCGGACGATATCGACGGGTTCCACGGCTTTGATATCGCCAGCTTCGACACGACCTCGCCGCTGATCCGTGCCTTCAAGGACGCCAAGCAAAACTACTATTTGCCGGGCGATGGCCTAGCGCTGCGCTATTTTACGTCGATCCGCATTCCGCAGGCGATCGAAAATCCCAAGCTTCAGCGGACGGTGAAGAAGGGAATTTTCCGGGCGGAGGATCTAGTTGCGATGGAAAGCGCCGCATTGTCTGCGCTGCGCGCCTATGACGCTGGCGGCGCCGATATCGACGATGTGCTGCAGGCCATTCTCATCTACAGCGCCGCGCTCGTTGAAGAAAAATCCTACGCAGAGTGCCGCGACAGCATTTTGCTGGCGCGATTGGCGGTTCGCTACCGCGAGACGCTGATGGAAAAGCCCTGGAAGCAATGCGGTTGCCCTATCTGCGCGACCGTGGGGGTCGAAGTTATCATTTTCCGCGGCAGCAACCGGAATAAGCGCCGCGGAATCCACAATCTCGCCATCTATCACGAACATATCGAACGATTGGATTTGAAGCGTGCCGTCCACCGACCTTATGACCTATCTCGCAGTCTGTGCGCGACAAAGCGATGAGCACCAGGTCCTCACCTTCGCAGCCACGGCCGGCGACATCTTGCGGTTTGCGACGATCGATCGGATCGGGCGCAGCGCGCAGGGTGTGCTTAGCGGGTTCCAGCGACCGCAGGTCGCAGCGCATATCCGCGAGATCCGCGACTATCTTGAAAAGCCCAATGCGGTGCTTCCGAACCCGATCGTCGTCGCCTTCATTCAGGGCGTCACTGTCGAGGCCCGCGAGGAAGGCTCCGCGAGGCTGCAAATCGATGTGAGCAGCGGTGCGCCTGGCCTGGTGGTCGATGGCCAGCAGCGGCTGTCTGCACTGACGGAGTTGGACCGGGATTTTCAAGTTTTCGTGTCCGCGTTGATCTGCCGCGATGAGGCCGAACTGCGGCGGCAGTTCGTGCTGATCAACAACACCAAGCCGTTGCCCAAGTCGCTCATCTATGAGCTGTTGCCCAGCGTGGATGACCTGCCGCCAAGGCTATCGCGTCGCTCGGCGGCGGCAGAAATCACCGCCCGGCTGAATTACGAAAATACTGCGCTGAAAGGCTATATCAAGCAACACACCATGCCCGAGGGGTCGATCGCCGATACCGTGGTGCAAAAGGTCGTGATGGAGTCGCTGTCCAACGGCGTGATGCGCGAACTTGTCCGCATGCCGAAGGGTGAGGATCGGTGCGTGAAGATCGTGTCGAACTTCTTCGACGCCGTGAAGCGCGTGTTCCCCCTCGACTGGCACGGCCACAAACCTGCGACGTCCAGGCTATTGCACGGCGCAGGCATCCAGGCGCTCGGCGACGTCATGGAAGTCCTCGCACAGCGGGCGGACGCGCGTTCGATCGACGATTTCGAGGAGGGTCTCGCCTGTCTGAAGGGCCGAACCGCCTGGACCTCGGGAGAGTGGCATTTCGGCGATGAGGTGCGTCGTTGGAATGGGCTTCAGAACATCAATCGCGATGTCGCGCTCCTCAAACATTATCTGGTCGGTGTGGTGAAGGCCGACCTACGGCGCCGGGCCAAAGCTGCGCCTGCCCCTTTGCTCGACGGGCTGCCCGACGCATGAGCTACGCGGTCAAAGAGATCTTTAAGACGCTGCAGGGTGAAGGCGCACAGATGGGGCGTGCCGCGGTGTTCTGTCGTTTTGCCGGCTGCAATCTCTGGTCGGGGCGCGAGATCGACCGGGCGGACGCGGTCTGCAGCTTTTGCGATACCGACTTTGTCGGACTAGACGGCACAGGCGGCGGACGCTTCGCGGACGCGGACGCGTTGGCGGGCGCAATCGAGCGCGAATGGGCTGGAACCGCAGAACTGCGCTATGTCGTGCTGACCGGTGGTGAGCCCTTGTTGCAGGTCGATGACGCGCTGGTGGCGGCGCTGCACGCGCGCGGCTTCGAGATAGCAATTGAGACCAATGGTACGCTGCAGCCTCCCGAGGGGATCGATTGGATTTGCGTCTCGCCTAAGGCGGACGCGGAAGTGGTGCTCACGAGCGGACATGAACTCAAGCTCGTCTATCCCCAGGCCAAAGCCGCACCGCAGCGCTTCGCCGAACTCGATTTTCACCACTTTTTTCTGCAGCCGATGGACTCTCTCGAGGCGAATGCCAATCTGGCCGCCACGATTCAATTTTGTACCGACAACCCGCGCTGGAGGCTTTCGCTTCAGTCGCACAAGATGATCGGGATCCGCTGATGTTCGAACTCAGCAAGCAGTTCCGTTTTGACGCCGCGCACACGCTCGACCGCTTAATAGAGACCGAATCGAGCCGCCGCATTCATGGTCATAGCTACCGCGCCGAGGTGTTCTTGCGGGGGCGCCCCGATCCCGCCACGGGCATGATCATTGATCTCGGGGTGCTCCAGCGTGCGATCGAAGATGCGCACGACGCACTCGATCACCGCTTCCTCGATGAGATCGACGATCTGGGCCCCGCGACAATGGAAAATCTTAGCCGGTGGATCTGGGACCGGCTGCGTCCAACCCTCGCCAACCTCCACAGGGTTAGCGTCTATCGCGATTCGAGTGGCGATGCCTGCAGCTATTGGGGCGAAGAGGTGGCGGCATGAGCGAAGGAGCACTGGTCCTCTTTTCCGGCGGCCAGGACAGCGCCACTTGCCTTGCTTGGGCGCTGGACCGCTTCGACAGGGTCGAGACAGTAGGGTTCGACTATGGGCAGCGCCACCGGGTCGAGCTTGAATGCCGCGACAGCTTTCGCCAGGAACTTATCGAGCGGCACCCCGACTGGGCCACGCGTCTTGGCCCGGATCATATGCTCGACCTGTCTATCCTCGGCCAGGTGAGCGAGACCGCGTTGACCAGCAACGCCGAGATCAAGATGCGCGAGGATGGTCTTCCCAATACCTTCGTGCCCGGGCGGAACCTCTTGTTCTTCACGCTGGCTGCGGCACTCGCCTACCGGCGCGAGCTTCGCCACATGGTCGGCGGCATGTGCGAGACCGACTATTCGGGCTATCCCGACTGCCGCGACGACACGCTCAAATCGCTGCAGGTCACGCTCAACCTCGGCATTGGCAACCGCTCTGTCCTCCACACGCCTCTAATGTGGCTGGACAAAGCGGCAACCTGGCGTCTCGCCGAAGAATTGGGCGGCGCAGCGCTTGTCGAACTCATCCGCACCGGGACCCATACGTGCTATAAGGGGGACCACGACGTGCTACATCCATGGGGCTATGGCTGCGACGACTGCCCGGCCTGTGAGTTGCGTCGCAACGGCTATGAACAATTTACACTAGCCGATTGATATCCTGACCACTTGAGCCGAAGATGCTTCCGATGGGCGGGGATCTCAACGGGGACGGGAGCAGGGATAACTGGCGCGCGCGCAGCATAGCGCGGGCGGCCAAGGCCTTCTTCGTGGCTCAAGCGGCGGGTGATCGACTTGCGCTGTTGCGTGAGTGGGTGCGCCTCTCGGATAACGTCCTCGATCTAGCCAGCGCCGGTCTTGAATTGAGCGATCGCGAGCGCGCGACACTCTCTCGCTTCGGCCTTTCGCTGAACGGAAATATCGTCCGGTTGGACGGAAGGCCGCCAGACCTTCCCGCGGATTTCGCCGAGGCGCTCGCACTCGATAGCGCGCCGCGTCGCCCATACCGCACGTCGCCGCCCGATGCGATGCTGCTCCGCCTGTCACAGCACCAGGAGTATCGCTGCGAGACGCAAAAGGCTGCATTGAGGGCTGTGGCGACGATGCCACCAGGCGCGACACTCATGGTGTCGATGCCGACGGGCACGGGGAAGAGTCTGCTATTTCAATCCGCGCCAAGCCTTTGGCCATCGCAAGGCAGGGCCTGCATCGCCCTGATCACCCCGACGGTGGCGCTTGCGCTAGACCATGAACGGTCGCTCAAGAAGATCCCCGGCTTGGAGAATAGCCGCGCGATAACGGGGCAGTTGAATGCGAACGAGCGGCGTGATCTGCTCGATGCGTTTCGGCGTGGCGAAGTTCCGGTGCTGATCCTCTCGCCCGAAATTGCTTTCACGTCGGCGCGCGAAGAGCTGCTAGATGCGGCGACCTCGCCTGATCAAAAAGCGCCCGGTGTGAACGCGCATCTCAGCGGCTTTGTCGTCGATGAAGCGCATATTATTGAGAGTTGGGGCCGAAGCTTCCGCCCCGATTTTCAGCGTCTGCCTGCGCTCGTCGGAGAATTGCGAGAGCGCAATCCCGCGTTACGTACCATGCTGTTGTCTGCCACGCTTGGACCGGCGGCCCGCGCCGTGCTGCGCCAAGCGTATCAAGGTGGGCTGTGGCTCGAAGTCCATGCCGGCGTTCCACGCTATGAGTTCGATCTCGCGGCAATGTCAGTCGCGTCTAACGAGGAACGAGACGACCTGCTGCTCCGCTTAATCGACCACGCGCCGCGGCCAACGATCGTCTACACTAACCAGGTTGAACATGCCGAGACATTAGCAGCGACGTTGCGGAAGCGCGACTATGCGCGGCTGGCCGTCTTCACGGGCGCGCTGACCGACACGCGGCTTCGCCAGACGGTGATCGAGGCTTGGGCGGACGACGAGCTCGATCTAATTGTCGCGACCTCTGCGTTTGGAATGGGCATCGACAAGGCCGATGTCCGCACGATTCTTCATGTCGGGATCCCGGAAAGCCCTGCCCGCTACTATCAGGAGATCGGCCGCTCCGGGCGCGATGGCCATCAAGGGATCGCGCTCAGCGTCTGGACACGGCAGTCGGCGGATGGCCGTTTCAAAAGCGGCGAGAGGACCCGCGACGACGAGAGCCAGGCCGCCGGAATGGCGGCAGGGTCATGGCTGACGATCGAAAAGGCGCGGCTGCGCTGGCGCAAGATGCGGGCACTTGCCGAGCGGCAACATTTGATCTCCTGGTCCGGGGCCAAACGGCTGGCGCAATTCGATATCGATGCGATGCACGAGGAACTCAAGGGCGAAAGCAGCGACTATAATCGCCGCTGGAACATGAGTTTGCTTAACCTGATGCAACGCGCAGATGCGCTCAGAATCACGCAAGTCCGAGACCGTGGATCCGACGCGACATTCTGGGAAGCGGAGATCCTCGAAGACGCACTGTTTGCTAATGAGGCTGCGCAGGACGTGCTGTGGGAACGCCTGACGCTTTTGCGCGACGGCGAACAAGCGGAGGCGCTGGGCGAGTTTCGCGCCTTCCTTAAGGTGATGCGTACGCCACCATCGGCGGCGGATTGCGTGCTGGCCGCGGTCTATCGACTGATCGATCCGCTTGCAGAGACGCCGGATTGCGGGCGGTGCCCGCCCTGTCGCCGTAAGGGGCAGCGTGCCCCGCGCAACATGCATTGCAGCGGCGGCAAGGACATTTGGCAGATTGCCTGTGCCGCGTCAGGGCAACTCGCCACAGGCCCGACTTTCGTTGAATGCGATGACCTCACTGCCGAACTTCCGACCGCGCTGGGGGTGCTCGATCGACTGGGCATCCTCCAATATGTCGTACCGGATGGCGAAGGTCCTGCGTGCGCGGATAGACTTGCACAGGGTTCGGGTCTGGGGCTGGTGACGGAGCATCACGAATGGTTTGGTTACGCGGCGCTAGAGGTGCTGGACATGCCAACGGCGCTTTTCCTGCCGCGCGATGACGAGATTGGTGTGGGTCTATGGCAGCGCAGCCGCGCCTTCGTTCACCGCTTCCCTGGGCAAACGCTCGTCATCGTTGGGTCGCGTGGCCTCACCTTCGAAGGGCGGCCACTAGCGCAGATCGCCTCGCGCACTGCGCCCTATGATATCGCTGTGCTTGCGGCACTGACGCGCGACCAGGTTGAAGGGAGCCTTCACTAATGGCTTTGCTCGCAGCAACGCAGGGGACACCTGAAAGGCTCTGGGCGATCGTGACCGTGATCGACGCCCATGGCGGAACGATTGCTCGACCGGAGCTCGAGCAATGGCTCAAGCCGCGCTGGGATGGGGTGACCGACGCCACTCGTGACCGCAACGATCGAGGCCTCGTCAACCAGGCGCTGCAGGCCGCTTCAGGACTCGGTCTCATCGAGACCAGCAGGGATACGGTCGCGTTGGCCGTGCCTTCGCTGCCCTCCAATATTGCGGGATTTACCGACCTCGTGCACAGCTTTTTGCTGGCGCAGCCGGAACAGTCGTCAGATGCCGATATTCTCGATGCATTCGCCTGTGCGGTAGTCGAGACCGAACTGCGCGGGAACCGGCAATGGCTGAGCGATCTGACCGCCGCGCAGATCGCGGACTTGTTCACACGATCGCTCAAACCGCGCGCGGTGGAGACCGCGGATCAGCGCTATAATACTTCGCGGCACGCGACCTGGATGCGTTGGGTGGAGTTTGTCGGCCTGAATGAGTCGATTGCCTCGAGAACGACGTTACTTTCGGTGACCCAACGCCTTCATCGCGCGCTTCGAGGAAGCGATCTGGCACGTGGCGAGGCTATTTCCCCCGACGCGCTGCTTGATTGGGTCGCGTCAACCTTGCCATATCTCGACAGGGGCACATTGTTTCTAGCGGCGGCCAAGCGGATGGGGCATGTTCCAGGAACGACGATTTCACGCCTTCTGAGCGCAGCGCTACGAGACTTGCACGAAGATGGCGTCATCCGTCTTGTCGTGCCGCGCGGCGATGCGCAGGTGGCGGCAAAGCTGGCAAGCGATGCGTTCGCCGACATCCGGGCCTTCAACGCTGTGATCCTTAACGGGAGCGCCCTTGATGCTTGAGCTTTCGCTTGGCGCCGCGTGCTGGAGTGCGGAATCCGCGGCCGCGATGTTTCGGGTTGAAGCGCTCGAGGGCAACGAGGCGATCTTCCTCGCGACGCATTCACCGATCCGGGGCTTTTCGGTCAGCGGCGGGCGGGCGGACGAGATTCGAACACATGACGAGCGCGGCGTGCTGGAAGCGCTTGCGCCGCCAAGCGTCCACCACGCCTTTTGCGTGGTCGAAGGCGAGCCGGGGTCGGGTAAATCCCATTTGATCCGTTGGCTCTATGTCAACTGGCCGGATAATGGGTTGGATCGGCCGTTGCTACTCCAGCGCTCAGACGGCAGCCTCGAGGGCGCACTCGCGCAATTGCGCGAGCGGTTGCCAAGCGAGTTTAAGGAACTGTTCGACGGGCTTGGAACGAAACAGAAGGTTGCCGAAGCGGGGAGGGCACGGACCTTTCACTCGAACCTGTTTCAGGCGCTCAAGCCCGACCATTATGAGCGGCCACCGGCCGATCATGAATGGTGCGAGCGCTGGCATCCGGCACAAATGCTCCGACCCGACAATGTCGAAGAGCAGTGGGACGCACCCCGCCGCATTCTGCGGCTGATCTCGGGGAAGGACGGCGAGCGAAATTCCGAGTCCGCGCGCTTCAACGTATTCGACGTGTATGACCTGATCGAACTGGTCGACCGTAACGATCTGAAATCCTCGAAGACGCAAAATCTGCGGTCGGCGCTCATCGGTGAATCGGTCGATATCGAGGACGCGCGCGAAGCAGGCTGGGATGCAGATCGGGTGGTTCGCGAGCTTGGATCGAAGATCCCCCAGCACCTGGCCTTTGCCAAAGCGCTTAATCTGCGGAAGAACGATGCCATCCAGCATGTCGTTGGCGTCACCTCGGAGAGTCTCAAGAAGCTTTTCCGAGAGGTCAGACGCGCCTTGCGCGCCCGGGGCGAGCGGCTCGTGCTGTTGCTCGAGGACATCACCAGTTGGGAAGGCTTGGATGACAGCCTGATCGACGTGCTGACGACCAATGCAGAAACCCGCAGCGACGACGAAGATTCGCGCGATCAGTGCGATCTGGTCTCGGTGGTCGGACTCACACCGGACTATTACGATACCACGCTACGGACCAACTATCAGGACCGCATCACCCACAAGATCAGCCTGGGCGAAGGCGAGGATGGCATCCAGGACGTCGCAATGATGCGCGATTCCATCGATCGCCAGCGCTTCGTTACCCGCTATCTCGCGGCAACGCGCGCGGGGCCGGAAAACCTTAAGGCATGGCGCGAGGTACGGCGCACCGAGCCCGATCGTGCGCCGCCCAATCCTTGCCCCGAGTGTCCGCGCGTGGAGGTGTGCCATGCCGCCTTTGGAGCGATCGATGGCATCGGCTTCTTTCCATTCACACCAAAGGCACTTGATGGGTTCTTTAATGCGCTGAACGAGCAGGATCAGCGGCGGACGTGGAAGACGCCGCGCGGCGTGATCCAATCGATCCTCTCTCCCAGCCTCAGACAGCCCGGGATGCTCAATGCGGGTGCCTATCCCGGCGCAAATGTCGAAGTTCGCGCCTTCGATCCGCGCACGCGCTACGCCTCGGGTGCGCTCGACCGGTTGTTACAAGCGCGTGGCCAGGACGAGACGGAACGCGAGCGGCTCCGGCGAACCATGACCTTCTGGGGTGCGACCGGGGACTTGCAGACGACACTCGAGGCCGACGGACAGCTCGCCTTTCATGGTGTCCCGCAAGCCGTGTTCGACGCATTCCGGTTGCCTTGGCTGGGCGGCGAACCGGGCGATGCGGTGGTCGTGCCAATCGAAGCGCTTGTGATCCAGCCGGAGGTTGCCGCGCCGCCGCCCCCCCCCGCGCCGGCGCCGATCGTGCCGCTCGATGCAAGCGCGCCCGACACGATCGTGGTGCAACCGCTTCCCGAGGCAGCGAGCGCGACGCCGACAGCGAGCGCAAAACCAGCACCTTCAACTACCGTGCGGCAGGCCAAGCTTCGTCTAGATCCGGCGAACATCCAGCAGTGGCGCAAGGATGGCGGGAAGCTCCAGAATCCAAATGAGTGGAACGACGCACTTTTCCGGATTGCCGATCAGATCGACCCTCGGACGGCAGGTTATGACGGCTGGATTTGGGGTAGATTGATCCAGGCTCCGACGCTCAAGATCGAGGGGACCGCGACAGCACGCGAAGGCGTGTTACTCCTGCCGGCGGAAGCCTGGCTTCAGGACGGGCTGGCGGCGTATGCGGAAATCGAGGCGAACGCGCCGGCGACAGCCAACGAGATCGAGTTCCGCCAGGCACGACTTGCCAGGATGCTACGGCATCTGAAGCGGCATATCTTTGCTTATATCGACAAGGTGCTCGGCGAGACGAAGCAGGGCGCCCCGTGGCGGCCGGCTGTCGCCGCTGCCCAGATTTTGCTGGTTCGCGCTTGGTTGCGCGGCACGGTTCTGCCGACGGCCACCCCCGCCGAACAATGGCGAGTGCTGTTGCAGGACGAGGGTATTGCCGAGAGCGCGCCAGCCTCTCGCACGATCAAGTGGCAAACCCTGCTAAGCGGAACTGCGCAACAGCATGCCGCCTTGCGCACATTGCTGCGCGAAAGCTTGAGCCTGCCTCAAGGCGAATCTAGGGAGTTTGGGCTCGCTTCTGGCGTGGCGGCTAGGGCCATTGTGACGCTGATCCGGACTCTAGAATTCAGCGACGTTCCGACGAAAGTGAAGCATATCGAGTCGCGCAGGATCATCGAGACTGCGGCCGGGCAACTCGTAAACGCGCACGAAGCGCTGCCGGCGATGATGAATAACGAACAGCGACGGCTGGCTGATAGGTCGGAGAAGCTCCTTGGCCTGCTGCGCGGGCGCTCGCTTCGCGCGCATAGCGAACGAGTCGACCAGGCCGTGGTAGCGGCAAGCCAGGCGTTGCCCGGAGTCGCTTTCGATAGGGTCCGTGAGTGGAAGTCTGCCTATGAAGGCGTCCAGGGAACGCTCGCCGACGGGGCCCGCGATCTTCAAAAGACGCTTACTCTGTTCTGCGCGGCGGAAGAGGCGGATGCATTCCCGGACGATTTCAGCGACGAACCTGCATCGCCCTCAGAGACCCTCGCATCGCTGGTCATGGCGCAGTCAGCGGATCTCGAGACGGTGTTAGTTGCCTTCACAGCAGGAGAAGCCGTCGTCACACTCCTTGCCGACGCGGCTAGGGCTACAGTCGAGCAATCAGGGCCTGTAGCAGGGCTCGAAGGGGTCCACGCACACGGTGCCGCGCTAGTTGCTGCCGCAAACGAAATAACGGCCTATCTCAATGCGGCGAGGGAAACATGACCGAGACCATGGACCCTTTGGAGCGCTTGGAGGCGGCGTTGCCCCATCTCAGGAGTGCCGTCAGCCAGCAGCATCTCGGGAAGGTCTTGAACCTGGCGGTTACCGCCAGTGCAGAGGTGCCGCAGCGGGTTGAGCGCCTCAAAGCGTTGAGCGCCAGCTACGCGCTGCTTCCCGGCTATGTTCTTCAGCGCGCCACCGAAATCAAAGAAGCAACGGAAACCGTTCTCGACCTGGGCGAGACGATGGAGGCCGCGTCCGAGCCCGAGCACCTTGAAGCGGTCGTACGCGATGTGAAAAGGCTCGAACCCGCCGTTAACTCGCTGAACCGCTCGGTGCTGGCGCTTACCGAACTTTATACGCGCGACCATGTGCTGCCGCTGAGCGCGCTTGAGAAGTTGCTTCGGCGCCTTGGGCGCGACGAGGTGGCGAACGCAATTGGCCGGTTGCGTGTCATGAGTTCGGGACTGGCGACTGCCAGTGTTTCGCTGCCGGACAAACTCAAGGCCCTGCAGGATGCCCGCGAGGCGCTGACCAACGATCTTACCGAACTCGCGAGCGATCTCGAAGTGGATGCGTTTTTGACCGGTTTTGCGACCAAGGGGAGCGTCAAGCTATCCTTGGTTACACCCAAGGTACTTGCCTGGTTGGGCGAGCAAGGAGCCCTCGATCAGTTCACCGTTCAGCCGATCGACTAGACGTCCGGCTTTTCTAGGAAGCGCGTGAGCAAGCGCCGACTGACGGAACTCGCCATGAGCGATTGTGTCATCAGATCGCTCTCCAGATGAAGGCAGGCGCGGCATCCGTCGACGCATTGACGTGCCGCGAGCCGATAAACCTGATCCGCCAGCCGCATCTCCGGACTGAGGCTGTCATCAAGATTTGCGTGATCCACGCCGCGATACGCCTCAAGCAAGCGGCCTAGCTCGCCGCTGCCCGCTTCTGCCTGGCCGACCGCGGCACTCGTCACTTCCCAAGCTGTGGGCTCACGGCCGCCGCGGGTGAACAAAGTGGCGACCACCTGTTCGATCTCGGTGGCGAGATCGTAGAGCGCGAACTGGTTTGCACCTATTTCTTCATGGCCGAACAAAGTCCTTATCATGGCGGCGGGTAACCTACCGTCCGCGCGACCAAGTGCGTGCGCGATCTCTGCGAGGTGATCAGCGCGCGTCGGATCCATGGCGCGCCAGGAAGCGTGCTCGGCAGGCGATGCAAAGAAACGCGCCGCAAGTGCGTCTTCTTCTGCGGCCGGGCATCGGGTGAGGAAACCTTCGGTCAGAAGCTGCGCGAAGTTGGTTAGGTTCGCTTCGAACGCGCGTGTCGTACCGTCGCCCAATTCGCCAAGCTCGGCGATCGTGATCACGTCCGCGCTTTCGGTCGGAATTTCCGCGCCGAACTGCACGGGCAGTTTGACGTGCGAGACGACGCGCCGGTCATCGCCTCCGCCACTAAGGAGAAAGCCAAGCTTAAGGCGTTGGGCGATGCTGTGCAGCACCAAAGTGCGCAGATATCCGGAGAAGGCTTGATCGTCCTTCATCTCGGCAAGGACTGCCTTGAACATGTCCCTGAAGGCAAAGCTGCCAAGCGCTGCCGCCACTCGCTGGACACGCCGTGCGCTCAGCAGCGGATGCTGGCTGAGCAGCGTTGCCCGCGTATCCTCGAACAAGGCGGCAAGATCGTCCGCGTCCCAATAGGATAAGAGCGTATTGAGGCGCTTGCGCAGCGTTGGTTCGCCGGCGGCCGCGGCGAAAAGCTCGGCGCCGCGCTGCGCCTCATACCCGTTCATGCCGATTGCCCGCGCCCGTGCCTCGACCAAGTGGCGCATCCATTGGTTCATGAACCAACGCCGGTCTGGCGCGGCATCTGCAAGGCGTACACGCTCTTCCGCCACGAACGCATCGAGGCGCGCGCTGTCGAGACGGAATTGGACGCCTTCTGTCGAGACATGGAAGCCATGGAGGAGCGTGTCGTCGGTCCCTGGCGCAGTGAAGGTCTGGCTGAATACCACAGGATCTTCGCGGCGGTCCTCAACGCGGATCTCACTGTCGGCGCCCCAATATAGTCGCAAGACCGCGAGGCCCGAATTCGCCCGACCCAAGCCGTCGCCGACATAGGTGGACAGGTTCTTCAGCCAGGTCTCAGCCCCGCCCAAGTCGAGCGTCCGCCCCTTGTCGACTTTTGCCGCGACGATCGGAAAGCCACGCAGCACGCCGCGCGATTCGTGCGAGATCCGGCGAGGGCGAAGCTGCAGATCCTCTGAGTGGCGAATGACCGGCCCTTCACCAGTCACCTCGCAGATCCAGCGTGTTTGCCAATCGGCCCCCACGAAGAAGCCGAGCTTTTCCAGACTGATCTGTCGCGGTCGGGCAAACTCCGGGAGTAGCCGATCACCGACCCGCTCGCGCCCCTCCAGCGGAAGTTCGGCACGCAACGCATCCGCTCCCGCTTGATAGGGCCAGCGTTCGGCCGCAGCGAAATCATCGGCACCGAGCCACGGCGCGCGTCCATTGGTGGGCGGTAGCCAATAGGCTTCGGTCGGGTGAAAACGGCGCGTGACATTGCCCGGCGCCGTAGCGGCGAGGCCCAGCATGATGTCCTCGCGCTTGCCCTCGCCGGCGCTCCCTGTTCGCGCATAAAGTTCAGGCAGGTTGATTGTGTCGAACAGGCGCTGTGGCACCCACTCCAGGGCTGCTCGCAGGTCAGGAATACGCCGGCGTTCGTCGAGATCAGCACCGGCCAGATTCGCGCCTGCCTTCTCCCAAAACTCGGCCAGCGAGCCAAGGTCAAGCCGATCGGCAATGTCCGCGCCAAACAGATCCACAACAAAGGCCTCAGCGTTCGCCAAAGCCGCTTGCGTTGGTTTGCCCTGGAGATCGAGCGCGGGGGCACCGGTGCGCGACGCATAAGCGGCCAGGCCGTCCAACATCGTTGCGAGCACCTGACCGCGTACGACGAAATGGTTATCCGGATTGATCGGCACGTCGAAGCTGGGGGGCTCGATCATCTCGCGCGGATGATTAAACCACCAACTGTCGCGGGGCGAATAGAGAGACAATGTGACGCCAGTCATCGGCCGATCGTCGATGCCGCGGCCGCCGCGTCCTTTGCGCTGGATGAAGCTGGCGAGGCTCTGAGGAGCGTAATGCTGAAAGACCATCGTCATATCGGGGTCATCGAACCCCACTTCGAGCGAAGAGGTCGCAAACAGGATGTCGCTCGACTTGATCAGCGCGTCGACCTTGCCTTCCGTTGCAGACGAGATCGGCTGGTTCGCCACCTGCAGCGGAGAGCCTGGCTGGAGCGCGCCGTGGGTGGTGATCTGAAATTTGTCGGTCGCGGCAAAGAACCAGCATTCGCCGTCTTCGAACCGATCGCAGCCATGCGGCTGCCTGCAGCATTCGCGCTGCGGGGTCCCGGTCACCGGGTCATCCGGATAGCGTTCGGTTCGCAGTGCAAACAGATTCTGCTCTTCCTCGGCATCGACAAAGGCGCTGTGCATGCGCCGGAGCTTGTCGATCGAATCGAGGAAGACGAGCGAGCGGTATCCGCCGGCCTTGCCCGTGCGACGGCGCATGCCATGCGCAAGACACATCACGGACTGGATCGTCGTCGATGCGCCCGCGATATCGCTTCCGCGCGACTCGACCTCAGGCTGGATGAAGAAGAAATATTCGCGACCGCGCGGATTGGTATCGCTTTCCGTTGGAAGCGGCCGGATCGCAGTCACCGCATCATTTCCGATTAAGCGGCCCCATGCCATCGCGGGGTCGCCAAGCGTCGCGCTCATGCCAATTGCGAGCGGCGCCATACCGCCCGCATTGACCGTGGCCCGGTGGATAAGGCGGCGGAACGCATGTCCAACTTGAGCACCGTGAATGTGCGAAAAGAGATGAATTTCATCTGCCAACACAGCGCGCGGAGCGGCGAAGCCGGGCTGATCCCCGAAGATGCGGCCGTAGTCGGGATTGTGCATCCATTGGTGGAGCGAGTCCGTCGTTGGCAGGAAGAAAGCGGGCGGCGCCTGCATCAAACCAGCCTTGGAGCCGACCCATCCGTTGAAGCGCCAACCACACCCTAGACAGTCGAGCCGATCCGCACCCTCTTCACCGGCAGCAATGTCGAGAAGTAGCGGGGCTTCGCATTCCGGACAGCCGAAGAAGGGGAAATCCAACTTGCCCGGCGCGGCGGTCCGCCAGCCTCGCGCGACATCGTCGGCGTGGAGACGATCGAACCGGCGCGGCACGGCAGCGACTTGAAGCCCTATCGTGAGCAACGGCATTCCATCGATCGCGTTGAGGGCGGCTAGATATTTGGTGAGCCGCTGTGCCTGGTTCGCGGCAAGGCGCACGCGAGGATAGGCGATGACTGCGCGCGTACCCTGCATTCCCGCCAGTCGGTCTGCCGCAGCGGCGGTGATCATTGGCAAGCAAGCCGCTTCGGTCTTGCCCGAGCCGGTGTCGGCCGAAATAACGATCTGTGTACTGCCGTCGCCGTGCCAAGCAGTGAGGATTTCGTCGAAAGCACGTTTTTGGAAGCCCGCGATGGCCGGATCGTCGCCCCATTGCCCGGCCAGCATTGCGGCAACGCCATCAAGCGCGCGCAGAACGTCAGGCTTGGCAGCGAAGCGGGTGCGAAGGCCTTCCAACACGCCAGCGAGCTTTACATCGCGGTTGGGCTTGTTCCGATCACGAAGCTCCACCTTGAGGCTGCGCACGAGATACGGTCGGGCACTGGCGTCGTCCTGACGGAAGCGCTGTTTAACATAGCGCAGTTCGCGAGCGAGTTCTCCCATGCGACTGCGCAGTCGCTGTTCCTCGGCGAGCATCGCATAGCCATGCGCCACGAGCCGTCCTACCGACAGACCGACTGCGGAGCGAGGCCGTTCGAGTATGTCTGCAAGCCGCTGCGGTGAGATCCAGCTCTCGAGAATCCCGAAATTGATCTGGTCCGCTTCGATCGCCTCAAGCGCGTTCAGGACGATGAAGTCGTCATCGCTGAGTTCAGGGAGGGCGGCGCTGTCAGGCGCTTCTGCTTGCCGCCGGCGCTCGGCCAGTTCGACTCGGATGCCTCCGCCTTCGCTCATGAGGCGGATGAAGCCGGTTTGGGCCAGATCTTGAAGGTGGCGGAAGAGCTGGTCGTCTCCCTCCTTCGTCATCCACGCGAAACGTTCCCGGACCCGGTCGTAATATGGGGCTTTGCGACCGCTGCGCGCGCCGATGATCGCTTCCTCGACCCGAAGCGCAAAGTCGGGATCGTCGTGCGTGAACACACGGCGGGGCTGCGGAAACGGCTGGGCAGCCCACCAGGGGCCGTTATTGCCCGAGCGCTGCTGCAGGGAGATCCACCCCAGATGATGCAGCGAGACAAGATCGGTAAAAACAGAGCGTTCGTCCCGCGCGAGATGTTGCCGGAGGCGGCCGAACGCTACGTTGTTGAAGCTGCTCCCCAGGCTCAGTTGATCGACGGCATCGTAGACCGCCTGAAGCGCTGGGGCCATTCCGGCGGCTGGGATAGCGACAGGTTCGGGTTTCAGGTCGGCAAGTACCGGCGTTTCATCAAAGCCGCTGACCATCACTTCGATGCCGATCGAGCGTCCGGCCGCGTCCTGAACAGCAATTTTTCCCTTAGGCGCGCAGGAGGCGACGAACTCGCGCATTAACTCTGCTTGATCGAGGGCATCCTGGTCAGACGGCGTCGCCTCGAGAAGCTTGCGGCTTATGAGCACGATCAGTTTGCTGCGCGCTCGGGTCGTGGCGACATTGAGCCGCTCGGGACTAAAGATGAAGGCCGCCTCTGCTAGCGCAAACTCCGGATCAGCGACGCAGTAGGAGAGGATGACACAGTCACGTTCCTTGCCCTGGATGCGATCGACGGTTTCGACGAACGGAACTTCTCCATCACTTGAGAGGAGTGCGGCGATCTCCTGATTGTGCGCACGGTGCGGGCTGACGACCGCCATACGCTCGCGCCAGAACTCCCGTGCGTCGCAGGGTGCCGTCCCCGACTCGCCGAGGATCGATGCGCGGAGCACTTTGGTTAGCCGTGCTACTATGCCGGCTTCGAATGGGTTACGTGTCGCAGCGCTCGGCCCTTCATGCACAAGGACGCAGATGGGCCAGTCGGGGTCCAAGACGACGCGTTCCCACTCGGTCAGATTCGATGCCCAGCCTTGCGCGAGTGGCAGACGACGGGCTTTGGTCTCGTCGGTCGAGCGAAACTTGCCCTGATAGAAATTAGCTTCCGGAAACCGGGTGAGCGGTTCGTTGAGGCGAAAGGTCTCTTCGAGCGCGAACTCGCGCGCTTCAGCGGATTTGAGATATTCGTAGAGCGAGCCGCCGAGATTGCGCCCTTCGATCTCGACCGCGCGTGAGACGCGTATCGGCGGTAATTGCTTGTTGTCCCCTGCGACCACCACCCGTCCCGCCGGCGCCAGCGCACCAAGCGCGATCAGACCGTGCCCGAGCGGCATTTGTGATGCTTCGTCGATGCAGATGAGGTCGAAGGCAGGCGCGAACATACCGCTCGCACCGGGAAGTCGGCCACTATGAAGAAGCTTGTAGATGGTCCAGACCGATGCTCCGACCACCAGATGCGGCGCTCTGATTCGGTCGACCGCATCCTTCAGACCAGCGGGGCCGGTCCGCTCGATGTGGAGAATACCGCCCGCCAGGCCGTCGGGCGGCGCCGAGCCCAGATAGACGAGCGGAAGCTCGACGCCGTACGCACCGACGCGCTTGGCGACGCTGTCGAGCAGATTGCCGATCGCTGCACGAGTGAATGCGCTGACGAGCACCCGACACGGCCTTCCCGCTGCCTGGCATGCGAGGACATAGCCAAGAACCAGCCAAGCCAGCAGATGGGTCTTGCCGGTACCGGGCGGGCCGAGGATCAGGCCTGCACGCTCGCTTGCGAGCCCGCGCCAGGCTGAGACCTGCGCCTCCCGCAGCGGAAAGTCTCCGGCCGCCGCCAACATCGGTTCGGCGAATTGCTCGAGCGCCGCCAGCCAGACCTCAGGCGCGTCCGCGCCGCGCGCGAATGCAGGGAGGTCGCGGAGGAACTCCAGAACGTCGTCGCTTGCACTCATGGCTGGGTCGATCCGATCAGCGCGCCGATATAGGCGGCCGCGCGCGGGCCGTTAATGTCCGTGAAACTCCGATCGATATGCCAGACCGGCTTGTCGGCAGAGCGGTTGAACATTTGCTGGAACACCGGGCCATCAAAGCTCGCGACGGACATGTCGAGCGTCAAGAAGCGTTGGGGGCGATCCGGCCGACGCCGCCAAAGTTTGATTGCGCAATCTGCCCACGCCGTGGGATCGAGACGCATGTCGGGATCATCGTCGGTGAGGATCAAGCCGAAATCACTGGCGCTGACGTCGCTCATCAGGCTTTCGGGTGGCACATGGAAAGTCATGCGTTGCCGGCCCCCATGGCGCTTGTTTGCCGTCATCTTCATGCCTGCAATGCACCTTCCGGCATCGCGCCGTTGCGAAGCTGGCTGCGCGAGCCCGATCAGCGCATCGAGCAGTCCCGCACGACTTTCCAGGACTTCCATTGCCCGCAAGACATCGAGATCGACCACGTCGAGCGGATCGAAGCTCGCATGGAAGATGAAGGGCTTTTTGTTCAGGCGCAGCAATCCACTCGCGCCCGCGCTACGCTCAGCCGCATCGGCAGCGGACAGCCAGTCGACGATCGACGATAGCGCTGCGAGCCGAGCAGCGACGTCGCGGACCACCGCAGCAGCGTCAGGGCTGTCCGCGCGACCTTCGCGAAGGCCTCGTATCACTTCGATAGACAGCAGCGAGGAGAATGGTCGGGCAAAGGCCGCCTCTGGCAGATAGGGCGTTGCGATCAGCGCGGCGTTGGCCAAAGCCGCCGATACCTGGCGCAGGTCGTAGGACACCGTCACCGGAAGCGCGTAGAGTTGCTCGACGACGTTGCGGACCGCAGTCGCCGGCAAATGGTGTGCGCCTCGAAACTCAGGCTCGGGGACGACATCTTCCGGCGGGAAAATCCGCACGATATGGAGCAAACCGGCGCGGATACGCGGATCGTCCAGGTGACGCCCGATCGCACGCTGCAGATTTTGCGCTTCGGCCGACTCGTAAAAGAAGATGTGCGTGGTCAGTGTCGGTGCGCCGCTGTCCAGGGCAGCGCGATTATGCGCATCGATCGCGCCAAGCTCGTCGAGCAGCAAGGTGAAGATCCGGCACATGGCGTCGGCCTCACCAGCGCGACCCGCATGTTCGATCACCTCGATCACTGGCTGATCGGCACCGCCCTTTTGGACCAGCAGGCCAATCGAAGTTAGCATGTCGTCCACGGGATCGTGATCGACGACGAGGTGGATCGCGATGTCCACCCGAGGCGGCATGAGGAAGCTATGCTCTTCGCGCGAGCGCATGGGGCGGGCCTCGACCAGCGCGCGCGCCCTTAATCGCAACTGATCAGCGCGCCGCTGGAGCGTCCAGCCGACCCCATCGCGCTGGCCGATGCCTTCAGCCTTAGCGAGAGCAGCGACCGTTCGAATGCCATTAGCGTGAAGAGCGCGTTTCGCCTCGTGCGATACGCCCGCGACCGCAGACACGTCGCGCCGCTCGGGAGGTAAGTCGGCCGCGATCGCGCGCTCGCAATGCGGCAGGTAATTGCACTGCTCACATTTGAAGTAGACATGGAAGAAGGTCTTGTCGCCGCCCCAGCCCGGTTCGACGGGAACGGACGCGATTGCTCCGATCTGCTCGCGGCAGAACTTATCGACCATGCGTAGATAGGGCGCGAGTAAGAAGCGCTCGACCTGATAATCCGCGCCCTCGGCGGTGCCATTGTCTGGAATGCGCCAGACCTCGCCATGATCGTCGATCACGGCGTCCACACCGAGTTCCTTGAGCGCGAGTTCGAGCAACCGGACATAGAAGGCGACTTGCGTCTTGTGAAAGGCGGTCGCCTTACGGGTCGCCTTGATATCGATGACGCTGAATACCGGCCGCGTCCCTCTTCGATCGACGCGGATCAAGTCGGGCTTGGTCTGGCGGACTTGAAGGGTCGTCCCGGCAAGCAGCATCGGCGCCGATTTGGGGCGCAGGTTCATCTGCCAGGCAAACTGCTCGGCTTTGCCGCCAGTCAGGAATCCCCGGGTCTGTTCTTCGGTCAGAACCTTTTTGCCCGCGAAAGGCCGCAAGATCGCGGGTCCGCGCGAAAAGACGATCCGGTCCTCATAGGCGTTGCCTAGCTGCGCCCAGAGTTGCTCACGTTGATCGGCAAGCAGTGGGATTGCCGACTGCTCCGCCGGCTCCATGATGTCGTAACGGGTCTTGCGCTCACAGCGATACTGGAACCACGATTTGACCGTCGATGCACTGATTCCGCCGGCCATTCATACCCCTCTGACACCAACTTGCTGAGACTTTCCAAGGCGTCAATCGGGAAGCATAAGTTTGTGACCAGATAATTCGTGCACGAGCGAACTGCAGCTAGTCGCATATCAATCCAAACGTCGGGAGGCGAGTTCGCCGTTCGTGATATGTACTCGCGCCCCTTAGCCAGATCGGCTATGCAGCAATTGTGAGTGAGGCCGAGCAAACCAATCAGGAAGCGGAAGCGCCGGTGTCCACGAAGGACCAGGCCAGCAAGCCGTTGTCGCCAATAAAGGCGATTTATCACGCGCTGCTCGGTCATGAAATCGACCATTACCCGCGGGTGTTGGAAGGTGGGGAGCCGAGGCTGCTCCACACTGACGCATTGATGCGGGAGTTTGTCGACGCGGCCGCGCATTGGACATGTCTGCCAGCAACGGAGGATGTCGATAAGGATCGGCTCGATGATGCGATCAAACTCGCTCGCCAAAGCCTAGACGAGGTCAAGGATCAGACGGAGTATCAAGATCAGAAGGCTACTCGCCTGCTGACAGTGACGACATTCCTCACCGCGTTCTCGGGCGTACTCTTCGCACGCATGCTGGATGCCTATCCCCGGTCCAGCTTCGCAGCGCAACCGCTCCGCTCCCAACTGCTTCTTGGCGCAAGCTACGTCTTATTTGGAGCCTTCGTGCTTTCCGCGGTGTTCGGCGCGCTCATCACCTTTCACGCGACCCGAACCCGCTTTAAATATGTCCATGACGGCGAAGTGTCGCGTGACGACGGCCTGCCGCGCTCGCGGCTTTTCTATCGCGGAATTCTGCGCGTTCGGCCAAAGGCCTGGGCATTGACCTTTGTCACCCCGCACGCGGGTTCGGAGCAGAATGTCGACCCCGTTCTCGATCCTGCGCTCAAACAAGCTTATTTCCGAGATCTCGTTGGTGAGACCTATCTCATCGCTGCCAAAGCCGCCGACAAACTCCGGTTCCTCGATCCAGCGCAGCGACTGCTTGCGACGTCGCTAACCTGTCTCTTCTTTTGGCTGACGAGCCTTGTCATCGTCGGGATAGGCGTGACGCCTCCACCGGCGAAGCCGATGGTTATCCATGTCGATTCTTCAGGCGCGCCCATCGAGATAAAGCCCGTTTCGTCCGCCAGTGAAGCCCCTGCCCCGCCTGCAACACCACAGGTGTCCCCGACGGGCAAGGCGGCGCCACCGCCGCCTAGTAAATTCACCGAGCCGCTGGCCTTTCCTCAGAACACAGTTGCACCCAAGCACAACGCCAAAAAGGGCGCTCCTCATGATTAGGATCAAGGGATTAATTACCGTCTTTGTCGACGCCGACAACACGCTCTGGGATACCGATCAGGTGTTCGCGAGCGCGCAGTTAGCGCTCCTGGAGCAGGTGGAAGCGGCAACTGGGCTGCGGGTGCCAACTGGCAATCGATTGGATTTCGTGCGTGCTTGCGATCAAGCGATCGCAGCGCGGCATCATGATGGGTTACGCTACCCCCCTCATCTTCTAGTGCGTGCGCTCGTCTTTGCACTGCAGGGACAGCCGAGTGAGGTAGCCGCGCGTGCTGCCTGGTCGAATCATCTTCCCTCTATGCCGGCAAGCGTCGATGAGGGCTTGTTGGTGAAGCGCTTCTTCGCGGCGCTGAAGCATCCGCCAGCACTACGGGCAGGCGTGGTCGAGGGCCTGATGATGCTGGAGAAGGCGAACGCCACGGTCCTCATCGTGACCGAAGCTGCGCGCATCAGGGTAGAGGAGACCACGGCCAAGCTCGGCCTGGCGGGCCACTTCACTCGCGTGATCGAAGGAAGGAAGCGCCCTGATCTTTTCAGGCGCATTGTGCGCCTCACCGGCGATCCAGCAGCCGCCTACATGGTTGGCGATCAACTCGATAGAGACATAGCTCCGGCTAAGGAGGCTGGTCTCAGAACGATCTATTTTCCAGGTAATTTCGTCCCACGCTGGACGCCGGACAAGGAAAAGGTTGGCCCGGACCATCAGGTGAGCGACTTCGCGGAAGCGGCGGCCATCATTTTGGAAGGCGAGACAGCACAGTCGGTCCGCGCCATGCAGGCCTAACCCTTGGTGGCGGGCAAGGCGAGATTTAATCGATACTTGCCGTTTGAAGTCTCCGCCCTAGATTATACAGCCGCGGCCCGACTTCGACGATCGTGCAGTTGATGATTTTCGTAGGATTCTCCTGGCAGGACTCAGTGATCATGCCGGCTGACCATTAAATGCGGCCAAAGCCTTCCCAGACTTAAAGATACCCAGATTTGAAGGCCAACTGAGCATGAGACCTCCGCTTTCAAGGTCCACGAAAGGATGCTTGGGCCTGCCGGCGACGGTATGAGCGACCCAAAAGTGGACGTCCGAGCGCTCTTTGGCACCTCTCAAAACGAGACCTTCGTTCACCGCCGCCTCGGCGGCTACGCGGCTCATCTGCTGAACGCATGCGCGCCGTTGACGGTAGAGGCTGTCCGCCGACGTGGTCCGTTCGGTCGCAAGCAACTGATCGAAGTCCTTCGTCGAGGATGTCACGACGGCATGTGAAGGCGTGAGGGCGCTGTAGGCGGACTAGCGGGCGGCCTTGCTCATCATCGCGCGGAGACCCGAAGTTACGCTCGTCATGAAATCCTTCATGATAACAAACGGATCGGGTCGACTGTGGCCGAACCGATGCTTGTTCTTTTCGCGCTTGTATTCGCCGCCGGTGTGCCAAGGGAGCGTAACGTCACGCCCGGTGCTCAAATACGGGAAGTAGACGGGTCCGCGCTCCTCGAGCCTCTCCCGTGTCTCGGCAAGACCGGCAAGAGCGACGATCGAAAGCTGGGCGGTCGGTGCATAGTGCATGAGCGAGCCGCGGATGTCCTCGAGAACGTTCAAGGATGGAGCGACGTCCGCTACGATGACGACGCGCTCGTTCTCTGAGAACTGCTCTGCGAATCCCTTCACATCAGCGGCGAGCCAGCGCTTCTGGAGAGCATGGCTCTTCGATTTCTTGAGGGCCAGTTCGGCCGAGAGGAAGCCCCCGACGCTTCCCGGCCCACCAACGGAAAGGATACGCGTAGTATTGAAGGCCGTAGCGTAGACCAGGAGCTTCGCGAGGCCCTCGGTCGCCCGCGTCGAGATGAGCGTGGGCTTCGCCTCGACTATGAAGACTGGGTCGAATGCACCGGTGCGGAGCGCGACGTCGTGCTGCCAGAGGGTCTTGGCCACTCGGCTCCCGAAGACCTTGCTCGGCAAATGTCGGCCCATGAGACGCATTGTGTCCTTGGACGTCTTGTCCAGGACGAACCTGATATACTGATCGAAAGCCGGCTCGTCGGTGATCCACTGCTCCAGATCAACGCTGCCCGCACGATCCGTGACCTTCATCAGGTGTATCGTCTCCGCCACACGGGCGGCAACAAGGCGTTCGAAGTCGGAGACGTAGTGCCCGCGAGTGGCTTCGTCGACTTCCGTCCAGAAGTGGAGCGAGGGCGCGAGGGTCTGTTTGGGCTCCTTGGAGGCCGACGATCGAAGCACTGAGACCATGGTCTCAGTAGATAATGCTATCGTGGCAGCCGCTTCTGGCGTTACCACTTGGCGGCGTTCGCGGATGGATGCGGAAACGCGCCTTATCCTAGCGAGCGCCTTGTCGCGCCGCGCTTCGGCATCCGACATGGCCTCCCTGCGCAGGGGCGACTTCTTCGCTTCGCGCATGCGCGACATGGCGCCCTGCAGTCCGTGGAGCATCTCTTCGAGTTGTGCGGTCTCGAGCTTCATGAAACGAGCACGCGTGGCCTCCGTCCGGCCTTTCGGTGCATGCGAGAGCACGACGATCTGATCGATGAGATCAGTGCGGGTAACCTGGGCCTCAGGCATATCGTCTGAACTCCTCCTCGACGATGTCGAGCGACGCGAGGGCTAGCTCGCGGGCCGCGTCCAACGCTTCGTCGATGTCCTCATCAAGCACGTGTTCAAATCCACCCTTCAGTTCGTTGAATGCGTCCACGAAGCGGTCGGAGACATCCTCCGGGAGGTCGTTGAGCATTCGTTCGATCTCATCCAGCCTGACCTGCATCACGATCGACGAAAGTTCGCTTCCATGCAACTCCTCGATGATTTCGTCGGTGTCATTCTCCCTGCCGGCGATGAGCAGGAGGGAGAGCGCCCGCTTGAGGGCTTTGGCCGGGTAGCCGTTGCGTTCGGACGAGGGGGTCGCCAGCTTCCGAATCTCGCCTCGTAGCCAGTTGACGTATTCGCCAAAGCGAGCGGGCGAAACAAGGTTTCGGACCGGACCGGCGCCGGCGACGACCGCCTCCTGGTAGGCGAAGCTGTGTCGCGCCGCCACCTCGTCGTCGTTGGTCGCGATGACAACCGACGTGGTCGGAAGCAGTCCGCGTGGACCCTCCGAAAGGAAGTCGAACTTCATTCGCACCTCGTCGGAACCTCCAACGAGCTTCTTGATCTCGTCTCGACGTCCTGCCCAGGGACCTTTCAGCGGCGTGTCGCCGAACTTTAGCCAAATGAGCGGGATGTCCTCGCGCTCACAGACATCGGCCGCGTGCTCCGCTAGACCGTTCAGTCCGGCCAAATGGTACTCGCAAAAATCCAGGTCGCCGATCTCCTCGAGTTTACCGAGGAAGGTCGTGCTGCCGCTGATGCACACCGGATCGTTCGGATGTAGGGAGATGCGGTCGGCAATCTTCATGACGTCCTGCACTATATCGGAGGCCGGGAAGACACCTGCAAGGTTGTAGGGAACGAAGATCGGCCGTCCATCGATCTTGCGGCTGAGATATCCGGGATGCTCGAGCGAGGGTTCGAGCGATCCCTCCTGGTCGGAACCGGCAGCTAGCAGCGTCTTGACGCGCAGAAACGCTGCGGCCTCCTCCAAGATCCCCGTAGTCGCCTCGCGACGCCCTTCCGCGATAGCTGAAAGCAGCGCGGGAAAGTCGCGCAGGTGGTCATCTTCGTCCATTCAGTTCCGCTCCCCCAGCGCCGACCAGCGATAGCCGCTGCGCCGCAAGTTTCAAGTGGAGCGCCCCGTTCGAATGATCCGATCTAGTTACAGGCAAGCTCCCGCTCGTGACACAAATTGCGCGATCAATCACTTTAGGCGAAACCGGACGTCGCCCTCGCACAGATAAGAGCGGCCGGCTTTGGTCGATAGTTGCCCCTCCGCGCCAGGAGCGGGCAGTGGCAGATTTGGTGTAACGCTCGTCTGGAAGCTGCCGGTCGGCAAGCGGCCCAGTTCCAGCCTTCTGGCTCGTTAGATGCCACGATGGAGGTTCTTGCGCGGACTGCTGACTGGCGGCTTTCGGAGGAACACACGGGGATAACTGCCCTTCCCGGGCTGGCGTATCGACGTAAGCGCGGTGTGGCGCGTCACCTTGCCGGCGCCGATAGATTAGTAGTGGAGTGTCGCGCTCTACCGCGCCTTTGTATGCGCTAAACCCTAATTTGTCGGACCCCGGCCTTGTCGAGCAGGTCGAAGATCTCACGAATCTTGGCGCTGCGATCATAGCCGCACCGCGTCATCATCAGCCGTTCGCGGGCGCGGGAGGCGGCCACGAAGAAGGTCGAATGACCCTCGACGGGATCCTTGTCGAAGCTCCACCATTCGGAATCGTTGAGGCCGAGTAGCATGACTAGGTCGTATTCGAGACCCTTGCTCTTGGTGATCGTCATGAGCGGCGTCTGGCCCACGCCCCGGAAGCGTAACAGCAGATCTTGCCACGATCCGGGCTGCGCTGCGCATTCGGCGAGGAAGGCCGATGTCGCGGCCCGGATGCGGACGAACAGGTCGCCGGTGCCATATTGCGGCGCGACTCCGCGCAGGCGCTCCAGCCCAAGAAACGCTTCGATCGCGGCGATCTTGGCCGCGATCGCCCCGGCCGTCATCTGCTCGGTGGCACCGATCTTGTGGGCGCGATGGAATTCGTCAAGGCGCAAGGCAAGCTCGCGCTCGACCGCCTCCTCGTCATCGAGCGTAAGGTTGGCGACGGCGGCAGCGTGGCCCATCGCGACATTCCAGAGAAGCCCGCCATGCCGACGGGTGAGCAGGTCGAGAAAGTCGATAACGATCTGCGAATAGCTTTCCGTCATGAGATCCTGGATCGACGCACCACCGACGTCGCGATCCTCATTGCGGAATGCCAGGCCGTGCGCATCGAAGCGGGCCTTGATCCGGGGCTCCCAGTCGACCGACTTCTGGCGCACCAGCAGGCCAATGCTGCGCGGGTCGACGCCCTCGGCGATCACGCCGGCGACGGATGCCGCGATCGCCTCGGCTTCCGCGCCCGCATCGTCGGCAACCATGACCGCACAGATCTTCTCGTCGGGCAGATCCGGGGCTGGCCGGACCGCGACGAAGTCGGGTTCGGCCGGGGCGAGGTGCGCCTTCAGCGTATTGAGGATCGCGACGATACGCTGATTACTGCGATAGTTGCGGGTCAGGCTGATCCTAGCGCGTGCGCCCGGCGTCGCCAGGAAATCGGCCTCGAACGCGGCAAAGGCGTCCATCCGTGCACCGGCCCAGCCCATGATCCGTTGCTTGTCGTCGCCGACCGCGGTCAGCTTTGCCGCCGAGCCTTTGAAGATCGATTCGATCAGGCCGTACTGGACCGAGGTCGTGTCCTGAAACTCGTCGAGAAAGACATGGCCATAGGTCGCACAGATCGCCCGCCGCACTTCCGGATTTGCGTTGACGATCGCCTGAGCGAGCCGGCCGATCATTGCGAACCCCAGCATCGGCGCCGGACTCACCAGCGCGGTGCGCAGTTGGACCAGCTGGAGAAACGCGCCGTAGCTGCTGATGTCGAGCGGATGCAGGCACAGCGACTGGACCGACTTGTAGAAGGCATCCATCGTCACCCCGTGGATCCCGCTCGGCTCGGGCTGCTTGCCGATCAGCGTCTTGGCCCAATGAGCGGGGTGGCCGGGCCGGTCGAGGCCATCCGCGGTCGACCGCTGAAGGTCCGCGAGGTATGCGCTTTTTAGGAAGGGCGCGATGCCATAGCCGCCGGCCAGCGCGACATGCTCGGGCAAGGCGCGCCAGAAGCGGTCGAGCAGCTGCTTGGCAAAGGCGTCGAAGGTCATCGAATCGAGGCGCCGGGCAAGCGCCGGACCGCAGCGACGCCCGACACGGTCACGCAAATTGGTCGCGGCGTCACGCTTGAAGCTGATCGCGAGAATGCGCCGCGGATAGATGCATGTTCCGGTCTGGAAGAGATAGGCGGCGCGCTGGCCGAGCAATTCGGTCTTGCCGGTTCCCGGGCCGGCGACGACGAGCGCGCTGCCGCCGGAGCGGACCGCCGCGAGCGCCGCGTCCTCCATCTCGCCGACGCCGATGGGTACCCAATCGGTGGCAGAGATCATGCCAGCGGCGCCTCGAGCGATGCTTGGACGTGCTTGATCAGCCGGTATAGGACCGGCGGACAGGCTAGCTCGATGTCGAGATCATCGAGCTCGCCCAGCGCGGCGAGATGCACCGCCGGTTTGCCGCGTGCGCCGAGAAATAGATAGGCGTACCAGGGGAACAGCGCTCGCTCGGGCAGATTGGCATAGGCCGCGAGACTGAGGCCGCCATCGCCGAGCACACGCTTGCCAGCGGCTTCCTGCCGGGCGGGATCGTCGCAGTTCTGCGGGCCGGTCGCCCCCTCTGGCAGCTTCTTATACGCGCTCTGGAACGCCGACAGCATCAGCATGTCGAGATCGAGCGGCCCCGACATGAAGATGCCCTGGCCCTCGAACGCCTTGCTCCAGTTGGTAAAGAAACCCACATCGACCTTGCCGCCCTCAGGGACGACCGGACGCACATTCGACAGCGCAGCGGCGACGTCCTGACGCTCCACTTCGGACAGCAGGCGCGACGAGTCCTGCAGCGCCTTGGCCACGGACTTGAACTGGAGGTTGTCGCCGGTGCTCCGGCCGAGATCGAGGTCGAGCAGGGTGGTGTGCGGGATGCCGAGCTGCTCGACGAGCCGCCAGAAATGCTGGATGTGCCTGCCGCCGATCGGCACGATCGCGACGAACGAACGGTCGATTGGAATGCCGTGCGCCTCGGCGAGGCGCGGGATCACGATCTCCTCCGATGGCCCCTCGCCGAAGATCGCGTGGCGTGCGAAGTAGATTTCGGGATGCGCGCGCACTGCCTCGCGGACGAACTTGGCAGCATCGGCGTCGCCGATGGGGAGCGCGAGCCTAGCGACATGCGAGATGCCCGTCCCATGGACGCGGCGGACATGGCGCACCGCGGTCGGTTCGATGCGGCCGACGATCGCCGGGGCGTGGCTGGTGACGACACCTTGGACACGAGCCGTACCCGTAAGGCTCGCAAGCTCGGTGAGTAAGCGCGACAGGAAAAAAGGCGAGAGGTGGTTTTCCGGCTCCTCGAACGCGAAGATTGTCAGGGCCGGCGCCCGAGAGAACTCGGGCTGGAAGGGTGGGTTCGCGCCGCTCGCGACTTCGCCTTCGAGCTCGAGGCGGAGGTCGAGCAACGCCTTGACAAGAGCGAAGTGGAACAGCGAGCGCTGGCCGTCGCTGAGCTCCTCCACCGCCATCGGGCGGCCGGTCGCGGATGGATTGAGCATGATCGTCGCCGAGCGGACGATCTGCTGGAGATCGGGCGCCAGGACCGACAGCCGAGCGACCGTCCCGGTTTCGGCGGTGTTGAGCTGCGACCAGCACGCATTGATCGCCGTGTTAACGCGCTTGAGGGCGCCTTCCTGATCGAGTTCGCCCGAGGCCTGCGCGATCAGCGCGTCGATCTGCTCCTTCTTCTCCCATTTGATCGCCTTCATCAGGCTGCGCCCGAGGCTGCGGACCGTCAGCTGCGTCAAGGCGGTGATGTCGCGCGATGCGGGAATATAGCGGACGAGCACATGGCCGCGCTCGCTGACCGAGACCTTCTTCTTGATCAGCGGATCGCCGTCGCCGAACGGCACGTCCCCGGCGCCAAGGATCCAGTACAGGGATTCCTCGACGATGCCGTCGAGCGTACCCGCCAGCTGCCAACTGGCCTCGAGGCGCATGCGGACATAGGGCGACGCGCCCTCGCTCTCGACCACCATATGGCGAAAGGCGGGCGGCACGGTCTTGTCAGCGTCGTCGCCCTCGGCCGCGAGTTCCGGAAAGTGCAGCACCGCCTCGATGAACAACCGGCGGAGCGGCTGGGTCTCGAGCCGCTCGTTGGGGGGTACGAAGAAATCGGATGGCTGGACGCTGCGTTCGTCCCGCGTCTCGCCGAACAGTCGAAGCAGCGCCTGGATCAGCGCACTTTTGCCCGCACCGTTGCGGCCGATGAAGACGCTCGTCTCCGGTTCGAGGCTGACGTCGGTCGATTGCGGACCTAGAAAGAGCTCAAGGTCGGGGTTGCTGGAGGCGAAGCTCCGAAAATTCCACAGCCTCAGCAATTCAATATGCACAGCAAGCTCCCAGGTTTTCTGCTAACTAATCTGCTTCGCCGTATAAAATGGCGCTAGAATAACGCCTTGCTGGCTCCTGGGCTATGTACGTGGTCTGATATTTTGTTTCGGCGACCCCGACTGAGATCCGATCACGAACGAGCCGACGTCGCCCTAGTCTGCTAACCAGTCCACAGGAACGAGCGCGCGGTCATACCATTCTTCAGTCAGTATTACGCCATCGATCCCGCCCCAGACTTCCTCATCGGCGTGATCGAGCACTATGACCTGCAGGCGCGTGTTAGCGGCTCGGACTTGCTCTCCGAGAAGTTTGAATACCTTTTGCACCGCCACCACATCCTGATCTCGCCAGACGACCGGATCATCATCGTCACGATTGCCTCCGGCCGCACGCCGCGGGAAATACACCTGACTCGGCTGATCATAGATGAGCAGACCCGGCACGGGATGATGCGGCAGAGCAAGGAAAAAGGTCTGCAGCGCTAGCGTGAGGGCCACGTGATAGGCAAGCCAGTTGGCGCCGCTACCGATCTCCCACAGATAATCGTCACGCGTCCCACGGACGACCTTCACGGTGAGATCATCGACCATCAGGCGGACCGGTGCGTTAGGCCATTCCGCGTCGAGTTTCGGCACGAAGCGTCCTGTCTCCGCCTCAACACTGTCCACGGCGTTGCGCATCTTGCGGGCGATCTCGCTCTCCGAAACCACCTTTTGCAATTCGGAGATCTGCCTTTTAAGTCCATCGATTTCTTGACGAAGCCCGGCCGATTGATCCGTCCGATCATAGAGAAGGAGCGCTTGCTCGAGGCGGCCGAGGAATCTCTCCATGCGATCGAAGCGATCGATAGTTTGCTTGGCTTGTGACGAATTCTTCTCGAGAATGCCTATCTCGCGTCGAATCCCGTTGAGACGCACGAGCAACGTTTCGGTAGCCGCACGAAGGCGAAGCACTTCCTTGTCGAGGGTATCCGAGACGCTGGGGTGCGTCCTCAACCTGACCTCAAGTGCAGCAAGCGCATCGCTCAGTTGAAGGACCTTCTTGCGACCACCTTCCCCGAGCATGGCGAGCGTGTCGTCCGGTCTGTCCGGCGGCAGCAGCCCTCTCATCCATTCGGACAGCGAGAGACGATCACGCTGGATGCGGATCGCGCTGCCATAGGCGTCGCTGCTCTCGATCAGCCGGCGCAACTCGCCCAGTCGCTGGCGATGCTGTGTCAAGTCGGCAGATACCTCGCTCTCCTGCGTCCTGAGGGCCTGAAGCTGGGTCAATGCCGCGTCGATACCCTGGATGCTCGGATGTGCCGCGGCGGCGTTCGACGAAACCACGCGTCGAAGTAGGTCCAGAATGTCGGGCCATTCCATTGGAATTACCTGATTTGATGGCAATAGGCCAAGTTCGACTGCCTGCCGCAACCAAGTCTGTGCCTCCTGCCGCCACGTGTTTCCCGCGCTTACCAGCGACCTCAGGTCGATTTCTCTCCGTCGGAGAATTCGCCCAAGCCGATCAAGTTCGTAGCGCGCCTGGAGAACCTCGGCCGTGACCGCCTGGAGTATGTAGGGGAAGATCGTCTTCAGCTTCTCGCGATGCTCGGTGGTGTCCGCTTTGAAGAACATAACGTCGGGATTGGCGACAATGTTCTGCGGCTGGAACGTGAACGCCATGAGGTCACGGAAGCTCGGCCGGGACTTATACCCGCCGTCGGTCTCAGGCTCGAAATCGAGATTGGTGAGGCCGGCAAGCCGATTGAGCATTGCCTTCACGATAGGGACAGAGCTGTCCTTTCTCTCGATGCTGTGCGGCACGGCGATATCGTCGCCTTCGATCAGCACCATGTCGCGCGTGCCCTGCTGATCCCCGGGCTCCCGGCGGGCGAGCAGCTTCTGTCCCTCGATCGTATCGATGACAATGCCGAACCAGCTGCAATTCTCCCGGATCACCCCAACCGGGATCGCGCACTTGTCGGACGCCAGGCAATAATCGACGATCGGGATGACCGCCGACTTGCCTGTCTTCGACGCTCCGCTGATCACGTTGACAACGCCGGGCGTGAAGGTGACAACCCTCGGTTCCCCGTCATCGCGAGGCCACAGGATCAGCTTTCGCAACTGGAAATACATTAGAAGTCGATCCTGAGAGTGGACGCTATCTGCGCCAGGCCAAGCCTCGAGAACCAATAGCCAATCTTGCCTGACGCCGGCCCGAAGCCCTTGAGCCGTTCCGGCAGGACCGGTTTTTTCACGTCGAGCAGATCCTGTGGAAAGGCGTGGATCATCGCGGCCCCATAGTCGACGCGTACGAGCCGTGTTGTGGCCGCCATTCCGATCGACTGCAGACTCAGAGCCCGCAGCTGGAGAGTCCTTCCATGCAGAGCCATCAGAGCCTCGCGGTCCTTGTCGAACTTGGCCGCGAAGAGGGGAAGTCCCGACGCCTTCCGCGTGGACGCGACTTCATCGAAGGTCCGCCGGTGGAGCAGAAGCGGCAGGACCAAGAAGGCAAGTGCGATCGGGGCGTCGTCGACGCCGTCCTCCTGATAGCCGAGCGCGAAATGCCAGATCAGGAAGGCGCCAAGTGCCGGGTTCTGGACAATGTCCAACTCGTTGAGCCCGGCTGCCGTCGTGAGGCTCATCCGACGTCGTCACTCAAGAGCGTCTTATATTCCGGATGCCAGCCAAGCCGTCGGCGATCGGCGAGATCATTGAAACTACCATGGACGAAGTGACCGGGCACAACGCGCCCTTCTAGCGGCGCCTGGTGACCGGCGCAGCAGCGATAGGCCAACCGACCTTGGACCTCGGGAGGTTTGGTACCGTGAAGATCTGCAACGTCACCGCGCACCAGGCTATGCCGGTGGACGAGGCCATCATCCCATTCATCAAGGCTGCCCGGGAAAATGAAGCCACGGTCGGCCCATTCGGCCTTGTCGGCTGAGGCACGCAGGAAATCGCCGACAGCGCGAAGTTGGTCATCATTGCTGGCTTCGACAAGTTCGAGTTGCCTAATGAAGATGGGGCGCGTCGACATGATGTCGGTTACCAGATCTTCGGTCGGCGCCTCGCTCAAGGCGGGCAGGAAACCCGACATCAGGTTCTGGCGCAGGAACGCGCCATAGGCTTGTTTGAATGTGTCCGCATCGAGGATTGGTGTTTCGCCGCGTTCGATAAGACGATCGAAGGCCTGCTTGGCCTGACCGATACCCGAGCGACAAAGAAGGTCGATCACGCTCTCGGGGACCACCGGCCTCAATCGGGTCCGTATCACCTCCAACGGCTCGGGTGCATCGCTCTCCAACTCGAAATTAGCGATGATCGCAGTCTGCTGTTCCTCTGTCGCGTCGAGCAACGGCTGAAGATAGCCTACACAAGCCGGAGCCTCTTTAAGTTTGGCGAGCTTCTGCCTGACGGTGGTGATGACCGTCGCGACGTCCCCAGGCGTTCCCGCCAAGGATAGCGCTCGCGCCAGTTCGCCGTTCTTCTTAGGTACAACGTAAAGACGAAAGCGCGTCTTGCCGGCCTCGCATTCACCCGCCTTCAACATCGTCAACCAATTGTCGACGGCCTTCCAAAGGTCGTTCGCCCAATCTGAGATTGGATTCTGTTTGAGGGCACTCTTTGTCTGTTCGAGGCATAGGGTGCCATCGGCGTAATGAACCGCCACATCGTCCAAGAACTCAAGTGATACCTTGGCGCCCTTCGCCGCAGTGAGCAGATGATAAAAGGCACGAACCGGTTGGAGAGCAAAGCCGAGATACTGTCCCGGAGCGCTATGCCTCGCTGGTTTGGTCTCGATGTTCATCGCGTTAGCCCCCGGACCGATGCTTCGCGACTCCTCATGGCGCGGTCAAGGGCACAGTGGTGCACCGCCGATGATATGGGTCGGTCGGTCTTCTGCTGGACGCTGATGACAACGGGGCTGCATCGAACTTCGCGCTAGTTGGCATCGGCAGGGAATCGATTGCTGAGCATCGAGCCTCGGAACGACGCAACCCACAGTATCGGTTCCCGGCTAATCCAGCATTAATCCGTCAATTACTGACTCGCCAGCACAGGTTCTTGTAGCCGTTGCAAGACCCTGTAAGATCCAGGCGCGTTTCGGCCGAAAGCCTGAGCGCTGTGGCGGAAGCCGCGATGATCCTGACAAGGAGCAAACATGATGACACCATCGATATATTCGCAATTTTTAGCATGTCTGTATGATCAGGCTGAACCCGTCGGTGACTTAGGCCGCGGCACCCACTATTCCGTGTTCCGCAGCGTCGAGTGGCGCGACCTGGACGGCGACTTCCGCGACAGCGGACGCTTCCATGATTTCGCCATCGTTTGGGACGAGGACCACGACACCCGCGTGATCGCCTTCGCCGAGCAACTACACATGCACGGTCTGCTATGGCCGATCGTCTTCATCGGCGAGCGGAAGGGGATGCTTACCGTGCTGCTTTGGCGTGACGTCGATCCGGTGCGAGAGCGTTCGGACTGGTTTGACGTAGTGAAGGAGTTGGCCGAGAATGCGGTCGAATGCGACGTGTGGAAGGCAGACTTCGGGCGGTTCCACCGTGATCCCGCGAATCGCCAGTGCCTGACCGAGCCAGCGGGCATCATTAGCGACAGCGACGAATTAGTCGTGGCTTATCTGCAGGTAATCGACGTGCTGTGGCAGTTGGGCGAAAAAAAGCGTGCCGTCTACAAACCGATCACGCTGCCTGTAGGTATCATCTGAGGCCAATCTTGAGAAGCCGCGCATCCATACGACAGCGCGCTAGCCATATAGATGAACGACCGATCTTAGGGCGCGCCGCTCGGTCACTGAGTGACCGACATTGGCGCGAAGCTGCCGTTGCGTGAGTAATGAACAAAAGGCCGCGTACACCATACGTGAGCCCAAAAGGGGCCAGTCCGGGTTCGACCCATTTTGCCCGCCAACGCAGAATTACTGAATGGCGGCCTTCGGGCTTGGCCGACGGCTCGGCGAACGGAAATAGTTGGTGGGCTTAGTTGCCATGTAGCAGAAAAACACTTTCGCCTCAGGCTGCGGAACTGCGTTCGAGCGCGGCGATATGCTCCTCGCAGATGAGTTGCACCGTGAGGCCGAGCACTTCCACGCGTTCACTGAGCCAGGACAATTCTACCTCGGTGATTCGGTAATGCTTGGAGTAGCGCGCCTTCACATAGGCTTCCTTGAGCTTTTCGAAGCGTCCGCGGTCGGCGCGGGTGTCGCGAGGCCACGCATCAATCAGACGCGGATCGATCCGCTCCGCCTGGGTGCGGAGGAAGCCTAGGTTATGAACATGCGGCGTGTAGAACGTGCATACCAGCAACACGCAGTGGTAGTAGCTCTCCGTAGCCTGATGCAACAGGAAGGCTGCCTTCTTGTTCCAGCCGCGATTGCCACTGAAGCGGGCGGTGGCGAAAAATTGCTCTCCGCTAGGCAGCCACTCACCGAAATATTCCTGGGCCATCGCCAGCGCCTGCTGCTGTGTCTTCGGCTTAGGCTCGTGCAACTCGGTGCCGTCGCTCTCGTAAAGCGCGATCCCGTCCCGGGCGACGTCGATGAAGAAGTATCGGCCATGCGCCAGCCCGTCGTTCACCTCATGCAGGGTGTGGACAATGAAGTTGACCGGCGTGCGCAGCGTCTTCGTGACTGCCAGTTCGCGGTTGAGCCGATCCTCGGCGGTGGACCAGAAGGCTGCACGGTCGGTGAGCTTCTCGTGGTTGACGATGATTAGCAGATCGAAGTCAGACTGGTATCCCTTCGCAGTATGCGGCTCGTCGACCCAGCCACCGCGCGCATAGCTGCCGTAGAGGATCACCTTGAGGATGCGCGCCTGCCGCTTCCAGTCGACCGTGGCGGCGGCGGTGACGTCGCGGAATTCCTCGAACAGGATCTGCACCACGCGCTCGAGCTCGCGCTGCTTGGCGGGTGGCAGATGATCGAGATCGGTGCGCATCGGTCGAATCCTAGAGCGCCCAGGCGGGGATGCAACCGCGGGAAGGCCGATCAAGCCATTTCAGAGCGGTCCGTCATCAGCACTACCGCTTGGAAGGTGGCGGGCCAGCAGGACGAGGGCATTAGCGAGCAGCCGCTCGACCTCGAACACGCTGATGGCGAGCCGGGCGGCCACCGCTGCGTAGTCCAGTCCGTCGATGGCGTGAAGCCGGAACACCTGCTGTTCGGGCTCGGGCAGCGCTGCCACCCCGTCTCGCATGCGTGCAACCAGCCTGGCATCAACTTCGCTCATATCATCGCTCCCTTCAGCCGGCCCGGGGACCGGCGGCTACGCCCAGCGGGCGCGCTGGAGCGGAGGCCTGCACCGCAGGGCGGAGCGCAGCGGAGCACCCGGCATGGCCGGGTTGCGGGACGCCGCGGCGCGCCCGACAAGCGGAGCTCAGGCCCTGGCCAGCTGGGAGCGGGTGAGCCGGGCAATGCAGGTGTTGCGCATGCCAGTGAAGTGACGCAGACTCGAGCCGCAGCGCGGTTTCGAGCCGGCAGCCCGCTGCGGACAGACCGCCAGGCATCAAACGCTTCCGGCCATTTCGGTCGGCGGTAATCTCCGAGGCACCGCCCGGCACGAGACAGGCTCTCGTGCGATTGCTTTCCCCTGCCCGCGCTCCGCGCGGCGGCAGCCGCCCGCGGTAACGCGCATGCGGCGGCCCGATGACGAACTTGGCCAGTCGCCCGGAGGGGGCGGCAGCGACCAGGCACGCTTCGATGTCCTGTACCGCGAGCAGGCACCCCGCCTGCGGCGCTGGCTGGATGCGCGCGTACGATCGAGGGAGGAAGCCAACGACTTGGTTCAGGATGCCTTTGCCCGGCTGCTTGGCTCGGGCGCTCGCGACGGGCTGCGCCAGCCAGAAGCGTTCCTGAACCGGATTGTACGCAACCTGCTGATCGACCGGTCGCGCCGCGTGTCGAACCGCATACCGCACGTTCCGATCGACGAAATGAACGAACCTTCGACCCGCGCAACCCAGGAGGACGCCATCGAGTTGGCGCAGATGCGCGAACGCTATCGCATCGCCGTCGAAGCGCTGCCGCCGCGGACACGGCAGGTGTTCGTGCTGCACCGGGTGGATGGCATCGGCTACAAGGAGATCGCGACTCAACTCGGCATCAGCATCCGCACCGTCGAATGGCATGTCGGCGAGGCGCTGGTGCGGATCGGCAAGGACCTGGGGCAATGACCATCGCCGAGGGGCAAGAGGAAGACCGAGGCGAGGGACTTGCCCGCGAGGCAGCGCACTGGTTCGCGCACATGCGCAGCCCCGATGCCGAAGAGAGCCGCGCGAGGTTCGAAGCTTGGCTGGCGGAAGGCCCCGCGCACCGCGTTGCCTACAACCGCACCGCCGAGATATTCGCCATGGGCAAGCTCATAGCTGAACCTGCTGATTCCGTTCCCGCGCCGTCGCCCTCGCCGACCAGTACGCCGCGGGATAGGAGGTCGGTCGCGGCAATGGCGGCCTCGGTCGCGCTGGTGCTTGGCGTCGGCGGATGGATAGCGTTGCATCCCTCGGGACCGGCCCCGGGGCAGCGCGAAATTGCGGCAGGAGCCACCGATCGTCGCACGATCTCCTCGATCGGCGCTGAGGCGCGCGTGGTACGGCTCGCAGACGGCTCGACGGTGCGCCTCGGCAACCGGACGCTCCTCGACGTTGATATCGGCAGCCTGCAGCGAACGTTCCGGCTGCTGCAGGGGCAGGCGCGCTTCGAGGTGGCGCACGCGCCCCGTCCCTTCGTGGTCTATGCCGGGGGCGGCAGCGTCACCGCGCGCGGCACGGTCTTCGAGGTCGCGCTAAGCCGGTCGGGCAAGGTCGACGTAAATCTCGTGCAAGGCGCTGTCGACGTCGCCCTGCCGCGCCGGGCGGCAACCGCGCGTCCAGTAATACGCACGCTCTCCGCTGGCCAGGGTGTATCGTTCGCGGCGCTTGCCCCCGCCCCCGGCACTACCGCAAATGCGCCGGTGCCCACTGCGACCAACGTTGTCCGCGACTTCGAGGGGGTGCCCGTTGCCGAGCTTATCGCGCTGGCCAACCGCGGTGCCGCGCGTCCCATCCAGCTAGCCGACCCGACCCTTGCCTCCGAGCGCGTCTCCGGACGCTTCCGCATCGACGATACGGCGGTGCTCGCGCGGCGGCTCGGCGCGCTGTTCGGCCGGCGCGTAGAAGTGGATGCTGCAGACAAGATCGTGCTCGCGGCAGTCCAGGACAGGTAGCAGCCGAGGCTCGCAGCGGTCACGGGAAATGGCGGGGAGTGCGGCGGCCGACAGCCAGCGGAAAGACGCGGCAAGTCGCCAACGCCCTACGCCGCGTTGCAATTGCTTGTCGCACCACGGTGGTCGAGCCGGGCGGGAAAAGCACGCCTTGGAGCATGCGCCACCACCTTTAGCCACGAGGCCTGGACATAGTAGTGGCCACCCGGCCGTCAGCATAGTCGAACAACTATGTTGCCAAAGCGTATCTTGCGCGGTTCGAGCAAAACATTCGAATTATAAATGGATTATAACGTTCTCATAATCCACGCCTTTGCTACATTCGCACCTGTCATGGCCATGACGTTTCTCTCAAATGGAGGAATGCCATGAAGTACGAACATGAAAACACGATCGAACTCGGCGTCGTGAGCGCCGATACCAAGGGAAGCTCGATCGGCTTCGCCGACACCGAGGTTGGGCTCCAGCCCAACGCCGGCCTCAGCGACGACTGATCGGACGTGGCGCGTGCCTTCACCGGCACGCGCCTTTTCCCTGGAGGCTCCGCCATGTCCCTTACCCTGCGCGCAGGCCTGTCTTGGTGCATTTGTGCACGCCAGGCTGTCTTTCTCGACTTGCCACAAGATCGCTATTTCTGCCTGCCGGACGGGTTGGACGGGCTTTTCCAGCGTTGGGCTTCAGGAGAGACGATCGACGCCTTGAGCGGCGACGCCCTGATCACGGCCGGAGTCGCCAAAGCTGGCTCCGGGTCCCTCCCGATGGCTACCGAGCATCCGATCGCAACCCGCGACCTGGCGAGCGGCACCCGTAGCCAGTCACTTCGCGATACGCTTGGCGCGATCACCGGTCATCTGCGTGCGCGAAGGCGACTTCGGCGCCATTCCCTCGTCAGCCTCATGACCAACCATGTCGCGGCCGCGTCCGATCTTCCCGTCACGATACATGACGAGGGGATGCTTCGGAGGATTGCCGGCGCCTTCGCGACGAGCGCGATCGTCCTGCGCGCTGCCGACCAATGCCTCCCCCGCGCCATCGCCGCTCGGCGGCTGTGCCGTAAACGCAGGCAGGACGTGGCACTGATCTTCGGCGTGCGCCTTCACCCGTTCGCCGCGCATAGCTGGGTTCAGGCGGGCCACGCAGTCGTCGTCGGCGACCTCGAGCAGGTGCGACTCTATACGCCCATCCTGGTGGTCCGGTGAGGCCGCAATATCTCATCCTAGTCGCGCGGCAGCCTGGTCTGCTGGCGGAGGCGAAGCGCATCGCCGACTGCACCGGATTGCGCCTTGCTCGGTGCGCGCCAACACTTGCTGTCCTGGCGAACGAGGCCTGTAGCTGTCTTGACATTGACGAGCATGCTGCGGTGGTCGGGACCCTATTCCACCGTCATGGGCCGCCCCGTGCGATCACGGTCTTGAGCGACGCCAAGCGCGCCGCCCTTTCGCGCGACGGGACTCCCGCGCTGCTTCAATCCTATTGGGGTGGCTATGTGAGCGTGCGCGCCCGCGGCGAGTGCATCGAGCTTCTCCGCGACCCATCGGCGGCGCTTCCCTGTTACCGTGCCGAGCGAGACGGCACAAAGCTGTTCGCTTCGGATCTCGCATTGCTGGCGGCTGCGGGCAGCGAGACCGGGCAAGTTGCCTGGGATGCGCTCGGCCGGATCCTCTATTGTGCAGGCCTGCCCACGAGCGAGACCGCGCTCGCGGGTGTTACCGAGCTACGTGCCGGTGAAGTAATAGCGGTGGACGCCCGCTCCGAGCGGACGATCACGGGCTGGTCTCCCTGGGACTTCGTCGAACCAGGCGGCGGCGACTGCGCCGCGGGCGCCGTCCTGCTACGGCGCACTATCGAGCAATGCGTCGCAGCCTGGTCGTCGCCCTACCGGCGGCCGCTCGTCAGCCTATCTGGGGGGCTCGACTCCTCGATCGTCGCTGCGTGCCTGGCGCAATCTAGGCGCGAGGCAACCTGCCTGACCTTGTTCACCGATGATCCCGCCGGCGACGAGCGCGGCTTCGCGCAAATGGTCTGCGAGTCGGTAGGCTTGCCGCTGACCGAATGCCGCTACGATCTTGACGCCGTCGACTTAGGACGCGCGCTGGGATCGCACCTGCCGCGTCCCTCCGGCCGAGTGGAAGCCCAGCCCTACGAGGCGGCGCACCGAGAGGTGGCCGTGCGGGTCAATGCCGATGCCTTCTTCACCGGCAATGGCGGGGACAATGTCTTCGGCTATTCGCAGTCCGCCGCCGCGCTTGCCGATCGCGCGCTGCAAGAGGGGCCTGCCGCCGGTGCCTTCGCGACGCTGCGCGACATCTGCCGTCAGACCGGTGCCGGGCCTTTGCGCGTCACGCGCGCCGCGGTACGCATCGCGCGTCAGCCTCCAGGCTATCGCTGGAAGCCGAACCCGAGCTTCCTGCATCCGGAGTTGGTCGCCTCGTTGCGCGGCATGGCCTTCTCCCATCCTTGGCTTGCGCCGCCACCATGGGCGCTTCCGGGCAAGGCAGCGCATATTGCAGCATTAGTACGCGCCCAACTCACGCTGGAGGCGGATCGCAGCCGCATGGCGCCCTTGATCAACCCCCTGCTGTCACAACCCGTCGTCGAGGCCTGCCTCGCGATCCCTAGTTGGCAATGGCGAGAGGGCGGCCGCGATCGCGCCATCGCCCGCGCGGCCTTTGCCGGGAGGCTTCCGGCCGCCATCGTCGATCGCAAGGTCAAGGGCACACCCGACCCCTTCTGTGGCGAGATCGTCCAGCGCAAGTGCGAGGAACTACGCGCGCGGCTGCTGGACGGCCAGCTTGCCCAGCACCGAATTCTCGATCCGGGCGCGATCGAGGATACTCTCCGGCCGGGACGTCCGACCTCGGGAGAGGAGAATGTGCGCCTGCTCGAACTGGCGAATGTCGAGGCTTGGCTGGGTGCCCGGCCTTCGTATCCGTCCGGCGGCGGACCCGCCGTATATTCGGGCGCAGCTGGATAAACGACCACCATAGGAGAAGAGCAATGCGTATCGAAGACACCAATACGATCGAACTTGGGGTAGCCAGCACTGACACCCGCGGATCGACGATGGGGTTCTCAGACGGCGAAACAGGCCTGATGTGGCACCCCGGTCTCTACGACGATTGAAATGAGCGAGCGGGTGCTTCTGCACCCGCTCCCCCGCATGGGCGCGTTCTTCCTCGCTTGGATACAACGGGCTTTCCTGCGCGGTATAGGAGTCAAACCCTGATTTCACGCCGATTTGCGTGGCCTGCGAATGTCCGGGTTGGGTGGGAAAAACCGCCCGTCCGCTTTTGGGCGGGCGGGCTAAGCTGCCGTTCGTGCAGGTGGCCGGACACGGGCTTCAGATGCCTATTTGTGTTGGTGAGCGGCCCGGCCGACTCGTGGGTCTTCGATGGCGTAAGCGGTTTTTCGAAGAACGTGGCGTGGCGCAATGCGCTGGCTACAGCTAAAAAGCCCTTACCATGGCCAAACACCCGTCCTACTCGACCTTCGACAGCTATGACCACGTCGATTCTGATGCCGGCGTGGTCACCTTCCCTCGTTCGATTGAGCTGAATGAGTGCCCTATCTGCGACGGTCGCTTTGTCGATCTCGAGCACGAAGAAGATCATGCCAGCGTTCTGGGGCTGCATATGTGCGCCAACTGCGGCTGGTGGCACCTTGATCAATTTACGCGCGGCCTGGTCCTTGACTCCAATACCGATCAGGCGATCCTCCAGCGCGATTGGGCGCAGTGGTGGGAACTGCACCATGCTGCGCTCAATCGGATCGACCTCGCCAGCGACAGCCTCACCGTTGAGGAGCTGCGTGCCCACCTCGCGCGCTACTGGGAGCAACGCGTCGATATTTCGGCTCAGCAGGCCGAGGATCTGGTCGCCTCGATCCTTCGCGAGCGCGAAGGCGGCGATGTCATTCGCATGTCGGCAAACGCGACTGCTGCGGATGGGGGCATCGACTTATTCGTGGTCACAAAGAACGGCGCCATCACTCGCGCGGTGCAAGTCAAACGACGGCTCACGGGCGATCCCGAAGGAATCAAAGATGTGCGCAATTTCGTTGGCGCATTGCTACTCGAAGGTCAGGACCGCGGCACGTTCGTCACGACGGCGAGCCGCTTCACTCGGCCGGCGAAATGCGTGCCCAACAATCCGAACCTGAGTCGATCTCAACTCTCCCTCGAACTCATTGACGGCGAGCAGCTCTTGGCAATGCTGCAGCATTCGGCGCTTTCAAGAGCGGTGACTTTGCCAAAGCCCATGTCGCTCGATCAGGAATGGGTTGCATCCGACGGCACATTATTCGCCGCTCGCGAGCTGCTTCTGGGAGATATCAGGCGACTGGCGGCGTCGGCCCGTCCGGTAGGGCAAGCGCCACCGATTTCGCGAGCCAGCGCGCAGTATCGCGCGTTGCACGCACCTAAAGCGAACTGAACTCAATACCAACCAAAGTCGACACGCTTGCGGCTGGCTCGCTGCGCCTCTTCAGGGCTGACCGCTTCGCGCCTGGGAAAAGGCCGCCATTATCAGGTGATCCAAAGGTCATCCGGACCGAGATAGCGTAAATCGACGCGCGCCGCTTTGGCGGCGGTCGTCGCCCGGATCAGCCCGCGGCGGGTTGGATTGAGCGGCACGACAAGATTACCCAGCCGTTCTCCGGTAGCCGACAGGACAACGGGCTGACTGCCAATGTGATGCGCGCGCAGCGCCAGCAACCTGACGCGCTTCTTTTGGGCTGGACGCGCCGAGGAGCGTAGTGGACCTCTTCGCCCCGATGAACGGATGGCTATTTTTGGGCAGCGCTAATCTCGCCATGAGCGGCAGCTTCTGAGCGAACCCGACCCTGCGAAAATCGGCCAACAGTAGGCAAAAGCTCCCCATCGCTTACCAGCAAGCAGAAGCTGCATGCATCGCCAAGATTGGAATATATTTGTGCTCGGAGCGGCCAGCACTGCGCCCGCGGGTCGACGATGGGTTTTGCCGAAAGCGAACTCGGCCAAGGCCTGTCTCCTGGGCTACACGAGGATTGAGACGAGCGGGCAGGTTCGTTGGTGCCCCTCCCGTCGTCTGCTCGATTAGTACGAGCTAGGGCGCAGCGGGTTCTACTGTGTCGGGCTTCGGTAGTACGGGCTGCGCCTCCCGCATGGCCTGCCAGCGCGCGATTTCCTCGTCACGACCGCGTGCCTCGATCCCGTTCAACCAGAAGTCGAACCAGTCGATCGCGCGGTGGTAGGTAGCCAACCGGTGCGCCGGCTGCCATTTGACGTGATGCTCGTCCGGGAAGACGAACATGTCGATCGGCCGATCGAGATCCCGAAGCGCCGTGAAGCTCTGGAGCGCGCCCCAATATTCGTCGTCCGCAACCTGCACTAGAATCGGAGCCCGAATGTTATGAGCATTGGGAGTGATGGCGATCTGGCGCCAGAAGGCGCGGGCAGTCTCGCTGTCATCGGTCACTCTCGGATAGCCCATGTGATAGAACAGCTTCGCCGCACCCGGCCCGACGCGGATCGGCATGCTCGTGTCCCAGCAACAGCTGCTCGACGCGAAGGCGGAAAACAGCTTGCTGTGCAGCAACGCGAACTGAACGGTAGACGAGCCGTCGCTCAAGCCGGTGATGCCGATGCGGGCGGGGTCTGCGATGCCACGCGCGATCACGGCACGAACCGCATCCTCGACCGCCTCCAGCACGCTGCGGCGATCTGCGAAGTCCTTAAGGTTGATCCGGTCACCTTCGACGTAATCGGGCGCTGCCTTCATGCCGACCGCATCGGGCTTGTCCACGCTCAGCACCGCAAAGCCGCGATTGGCGAAGGCCTGGATCGGATAGTCGTCGCCAGTCCCGCCGCGCAGGAACCCGCGCGACACATATTGCACCACCACCAGCGGGTAGCGCTTGCCGGGCTGATACCCGACCGGCAGGACGAGATCGGCGAAGGATGCGAGGCCGAAGCTGTTGCGCGAACGCAGGCGCTCGACGCGGCCCAAGGTCAGGTTCGCAAACTCGGGATTTGGGTCGAAAACGATATCGCGTCGGCCGCTCACCGGGTCCAGCCGCTCGAGCCTGCGCGGCTGCAGCGCGCCCTCACGTAGGCATGTGAGCGCGTGTCCCACCGGCACACAGCCTATCAACAGGTCTTGTGTCAGATAGAGCCGGCGGGCGCGAGCGCTGCCCGGCTTCCACTCGTAGATCGCGGTCTCGCCCTTCCTCCAGCCTTCGCGTCGAAGGAATCGCACCCTGCGCCCCACCCACCAGGGATAGCTTGCCTCGGCGCATTCGACCGCGCTGCACGCAAATGTGCGCTGGCCGGTCTCGACCACCAGCCGGCCGCGCGAGGCGTCGAGGCTGTTTTCCGGAAGCTGAACCCTGGCGACCGCTCCCTCGGGGCCGGCTGCTGCGATCCGGTCGCCCTCTTGCGCCGGCCTGTTGTCGAGCAACGCGGCTTCTGCCGGCGTTGCCTCGCGCGTCTGGCCGCTCGCTAGCTCGAGGAGCCAGAACTTTATCGGGACAGGGGCGGGGGCGAACGGCCGATTGCTGGAGAGGGGCGAGAAGCGACCGTCATAGTGAAATCCGGATAGGCCCTCCTTGTCGATCGCGGCCAGGGCCTCACGCAGACCCGGCTTCGTCGCATAGACGATGCCGTGCCCGTCCGAGGTGACGCGGAAATCGTCGATATCGTCAACGCTTTTGGTGATCACTTCGCTGCCGCTGCCATCCGCCTGCGCCCGCCCTAGTTGCACCACGCCCTTGTCCCGACGGCGATAGACGATCCATCGCCCATCGGGGGACCAGCGCGGCGTGATCGTGTCAGCGAAGCCGCTCGGGAAGCTCGCCTTGCCGCGAAAATCGAAGCGAAAGCGGATGAAATCGCCACCGCGGTCCACCGCCACCACCTTCCCGTTCTGCCGAAGGTCCGCCACTACCATCGCCAGGCAATAATCATTGGCGGCCGGATCGCCGCGCCGCACTTGGAAGGCCGCGTGCGAGCCGTCGGGCGACAGTGAGAACAGCCCGGCATATTGCTGCATTGGATCGACTGGCCCGATGTCGCGTAGCCGGACCAAGTCTTCTGGGACCAGCGCCCGTTTTGGTGCAGAGGCCTCGGTAGCCGCTGGCACGACATCGGCGCAGGCGGGAGCGGCGGCCGCTGCCGCGATGCCAGGAATCGCAAACCACAGCACTGCGGCTAGCGCTGCAGGGCTGGCGCTCACCATTGCTTCGTCACGGAGAAGCTGACGAACCTGCCGATCGCCGACTGGTTGGTCGAGTCGAAGGGAACGGAGGTCGGGTCTGAGGTGCGGATCAGATCGGGCTGCTCATCGAGCAGGTTCTGCACGCTGAGGCGCAACTCGAGATCTCGAAGAAGCCCTTTCCCCTTGTCGGTTTGGAAAGAGCCGCTCAGGTCCAGCGTCGTAAACGAACCGATCCGCTCGGTCTCGGTAAAGCGGTCGTCGAGCGTGTCGTCGAGATAGTTGAGCGACGCCGAGAGCTGCACCGCCGCCGTTTCCCAGTTCACCGAGCCGCGCGCGCGGAACTTCGGCGGCGTGAAGATCAGCCCCGAGCGGCCTTCATAGGGCAGGTTGGCGGCCGATTGCCGCTCGGCATCAAGATACGTGGCCGATCCGGCGATGGTGAGCCGGCTATCCTCACCGAGTTGGGTACCATAGTCGATGGCAAAGTCGACGCCGCGGATATGCTCTAGCGCTGTGTTACGCAGGCTCGCGTCGATCACCACCGCAACCTGTGCGGGATCATAGGGTTGGCCACTTTGATTGGAGAGCCCCATCGGCGCCCCCGCGATCGTTGCCTCGAGTTGGCCAGGACTGGGTGAGAAGAGGACGAAGTCCGTCGCCGCCGGGTTGGTCAGGGCTGACAGCAGGTCGCTGACGGGCGAGGCGATGCGTCCGCGGTAGTCGATTTCGTACCAGCTCACCTCGACCCTGAGGCCTTCGAGGAAGCGAGGCTTCAACTCGACCGACAAGGTTGTGCTGGCCGCACGCTCGGCGCGAAGATCGGGATTGCCACCCCCGATCAGCATCACGGTCTCCCCGGGGGCAAGCGGCGGCGTTGGCTGCGGCGCGAAGAAATAGCCCGGGAAGAGGATGACCTCCCGCACTTGGTTGACCTGTTGAAGCGTCGGGATCTTGAACGAGCGCCCCCAGCTATACCTGAGAGTGATGTCCTGGTGCGGTGCATAGACCAGCCCGAGCTTCGGCGTCGCGACTGCGTCGATGCCCTTGTAGCTCTCATAGCGGCCAGCGGCACTCAGCCGGAGTGCCTCGACCAGCGGCAGGCGATTGTCCTCGCCCACCAGCGGCACCGACAGTTCGCCATAGCCGAACAAGCTCTGGCGGTGCTCGACGGCATCGCGCGTCACCCGCGTGACGCCGGCGCTCGTGGTGCGGACATCGAAGTCGAGTTGGAAGCGGCGATAGCCGCCACCCAGCGCGAGGCGCACGTCGCCGCCGGGCAGATGCACGAGCGGCCCCTCGGCGCTCGCTTCGAAGTTGGTGAGGTGATTGTCATAGGCCGAACGCCCGACGAGCAGGTTTCCATTGGTGTAGCGGCGCGAATTAGCGACGGTGGAACTCACGCCGTCGGTCATCTCGAGCGTCGCTTCCCAGCCGGCGCCGGGCCGGAGGTGAAGCGACGGCGTCACTGCCCAGGAGCGTACGACGGGCAGGCCGACCTGACCGTAGAAGGTCACCGGCTCGGTCAACGAGAAGGCGTTCGTCTTGCGTGAACGGCGGTCGGCGACCTGCGCGTCGAACTCGAACGAGGCCCAACTTGCCAATTCCTGGTGACCCGTCAGCACCCCGCTGACCTGACGGCTTCCTGTGGTCAGCATCTGCGCGGCATTGAGCCGGCGCGTATAGCGCCGGTCCTCGGCGTAGATCGGCGTTGCCTTGCTATAGTCGAGGGCGGCCATGAAGCCGCCGTCTGCCCAACGCGCGCCACCTACGCCGGAATATTGCTGCTGGACGTTGCCGCCTTCGGTCGAAGCGCCGACCCGGGCGCTAGCCTGCAGACCCTCATAATCGCGGCGCAGGATGATGTTGGCGACACCGCCGACCGCGTCCGAGCCATAAAGCGCCGATGCCCCGTCGGTGATCACTTCAATGCGATCGAGCGCCGCGAGCGGGATGATCGAGATGTCGACGCCCTGGTTGACTGCGTCGTATGGGAGGCGGTGACCATTGATGAGCGTCAACGTTGCGTCCGAACCCAACCCTCTCAGGTTGAGTGTAGTCGCGTTGTTGACGTTATTGTATCCGCCCTGTTCGCCGCCACCCGCGACCCCGGGGTTTTGCCCTCCCGTGTAGTTTTGCGGGAGGGTCCGGGAAATGCTGGCCAGGTCCGGTAAACCTTGCTCCTCCAAAGTACGGCGCGTCAACACGATGACTGGCGACGGCCCAGTGGCCCCACGAATGCGCGTGCCGGTCACCGTTATCGCCGTGTCCGCGGTGATGTCCTCAGCTACTTGAGGACGCCCCCGGACGACCAGCGCTCCAGCCTGTTCCTCTACGATCAAGGCGCCACCATCGATGGCGAGACGCACAGCCTGCTCGACCGTGAAGCTGCCCCGGACTGCACGAGACCGCCTGCCGCGCACGTCCTCGTCCGCGAACAGGATCTCGCGGCCGCCTTTGCGGGCGAGCGTGCGTAACGTCATGGCAAGCTCCTGTGCCGGCAGGTCGAACGCAAAAGGTGCCTGCTGAGCGCGCGCTGGCAGGATGAGCAGGCCAGCGGGGGATGCGGCAGCGGCAAGCAGTGCGGCGCATAGCGCCTTCCTCGAGATCGTCATTCTTCCCTCCCTTCGCCGGTTGCTCCGGCGTTGAAGGGTTGACGCGGCACAGCGCCAAATACGGGGCTGGCGTGAAAGATATTTTATTGGGCCAGCGGCCGCCTGAGCGTGCACCAGCCTTTGGTCAGATGGGTACGTCTCGAGCTTGACCGGTTAGCAATGCACCATCCGCTTCACTTCTCGACTGCTTCCATAGCTTAGGCATACGCCTGCTACGAAAACAGGCTCGGCTGTACACCACCTGCTGCCAGGACGACGCGGGCCTGCTGCGCCGCGCCGACGGCTTGACGGTAATGAACTGTTCGAAAGCGTTCAGCTTCCTCGAAGCCCACCGGCGGCCATTCTTCGCTTAGATAGCAGGCATCATAGATCGCGCGCGCAGCCGCACGTAGCTGGAGGTCATGCTCCATGCTCAAATCTCCATCAGTGTCGAATCGCCACGCCCGGCGGCAGCTGCTGAAATAGAACGAATAGTGAACGCCATTCAACCGGAATCTATCCCATTCATCAGCCTTCACCCCGATTACAGGCGGCGACCACGATGCAGAATGGTGGCAAAACTCTACCGTCGGGCAAAAAGTCCGTCTGCGCGCGCCCCACCTCAGGGCAGGTTGGGCCAGGCTCGTGTGGAAGCGATTCTGTGGTGCGCTTGCTTGAGCACCTCCGATGGATGGCCTCCGGCAATAAGGTAGCGACCAGCCCCCCTCCCCGGTCAAGATCGGTTACCTCAGCCATGGAACGTCTTAGGTTGACTGGGCCCCGCCTGAGAAAGGCGCAACCTGTCGACCACCGAGCACGACCGGGTTGGGCAAGGTTCTGCGATAGACTTCGTGTATGAAGGGTGACAGCCCCGTTTCGCAACGATTGCCCTCGCTTGCGCCAGACAATGACCGGCAGTCCGACAAGCATTATCTTCGGCCTCCAGACAGTATGTGCTGGCAAGTCCGTACGCATCCCTGTGGACACAACAGCCGCAATCTAGTATGATATCGCCGTTGGATAAGATTAGCTTAAAGCCAGAGGATGAGAACCCGAACCGCATTGCAGCCTGAAGCATAGGCTGTATTTGTGGTCATTAATATAGAAGCGATTTTAGTTAGAGAAATCTTCTCAAATCGATACGTGTATTTATCGGGTTCTCTTCTGGCACCATATTTTCGCTTTTCGTTCCGTTCAGGAACGTCCAGCGACGTTCAGCAAGCGGCTGGTTTCAAAGCGGAATTTCATCGACGATCGCTGGCAACCGTCCGGGTTGATCCAGTGGAATTCAGCAAAAGAGACACAGAAACAGTCTCATTTTGTGTCTGCTGTGTGGATCCGGAGTAATCCGGGATCACGACGATGGAAGATCTGGCGGTGCGTCGCCGGGAGGGAAGAAAGCGCGCCGTTGGCGCGCGGGCGCCGGCCCCGGTGCTGGCGCTACCAAACCAGCGCTGCAGCCTGGACTTCGCCCATGATCAGATGGCCACGGGGCGGCGGTTCCGTATCCTCAACATCGTCGATGATGTAACGCGAGAGTGCTTACGGGCGGCGCTCGACACGTCGATCTCGGGCAAGCGGGTGGTACGCGAGCTCGCCGACCTGATCACCGAGCGCGGTGCCCCCAGGATGATTGTCAGCGACAACGGTACCGAGCTCACGTCTAACGCGGTGCTGGCGTGGTCGGGCGATGCAGGCGTCGAGTGGCACTACATCGCGCCGGGGAAGCCAACGCAGAACGGGTTCGTCGAAAGCTTCAACGGTCGCATGGGCGACGAGCTGCTCAACGAGACGCTGTTCTTCACGGTCCGCCAGGCGCGCGCGATCCTCGCGCGCTGGGTCAGCGATTACAACACCGAGAGGCCGCATTCCTCGCCCGGCTACGCCACACCGGCGGCCTTCGCCGCCGAACTCGAGAAGCAACGGCCGGGTTTAAACCCGGCCGTTGCTTCACCCGCGCCCCTACGCGACAACAACGGTCGGTCTCTGGTTGCCGCTGGATGAAAGACGGGGGTCACGTGGGATGCCCTTGGGGCTTTCGCGCGCCTCTATTGTCCAATGAAGTTTGCCGAATCCGACAGATCGTAATGCCGAGCGCAGCGGCCACGGCTTTGTGTTGCTCTGCGCCTCGCTGCTCTCCGAGAGAGTAAAAGGAGCCCGCCAAATCCTGCCAGAGCCGCAACAACTGTGTTAATATGTCGAGCCCACTTCCTAAGGTTAATATATTGGTAGTCGTACGGAGCTGAATTAAACAAAAAGCCCCGATGCCGTCGGGGATTGGCATCGGGGCAGGATATAATAGTGTCAGAAAGGCCGAATTATCCGACATCTCCGATGTGAAGAAACGTTTTGTAATTAGATATACCGTCTTTGGTCTAACTATGACTCCCCTTCACAGTCAGACAAAGTACATACCGTCTCCCTGGACATGGGCCTTGTTATTGTGAAGAAAGACAAGAAGGACCACCGCAATACCCAGGATACAGCAACCGCGAGCCACTTATGTAGTTGGTTACGACCGGCTTAACTGGATTTCCCAAAATGGATTTTACAGGAGCAACCATGGATCCTGATGATCGTACCTATTTCCAGCATCGCGCCGAGGTTGAAACGAAAATGGCCGAGCGAGCTACCGACCCAAGTGCGGTGCAGGCTCATTACCGACTGGCCGAGGCGTATCTTGACAAACTCTTCTCATCGAGCCGCGCTAACGCTGGGTCTGAAAAGTCGCTCCTGAATTCGGACCCGCCCGGTCGCAGAACTGGCACCTAACTTCGCCCCCCTCCGGGTCGGAGCTATGCTTCGCAACATCGACCAAGACCCCTCGGGATCATGATTTCATTGACTATGTGAGAACTGGATGGCGTAGCATACAGATTCCTCGGTGACGGAAAGGTATATAGCCCAATGTCGGATATTGCCCCAATCGAGCAGCGCACAAGCAACCGGTCTCGTACGGTGTTACGGATTGTAAAGGTGCGTTCAGCCTATGATGAAGGTCTCGCTCGCCTGAAAAACATTTCGGATGGCGGCGCGATGCTCCGCTTGGGTATCGAAGTAGAACTGGGAGACGCCGTAACCGTATTCTGGACCGACGATCTTGGAATAGACGGTAGAGTGGCGTGGCTCAACGGAAACATCTGTGGAATTCAATTTTCTTCAAATATAGACAGCGCCGCCCTACTTGCCGATATGGCGGAGCATTCCCGTCTGGGTCGCGGCGTTGCGTTAAGCCTGAGCACAGATACAGCAGGCATTCTATCCACAGAAGCTGGCTTGCATCCAATACATGTAAGTAACGTTTCCCAACGGGGTATGGCGATATCGAACCAAGCGGCCCTAAAAAGTGGCCTGCCTGTTAGAATTCGGCTCGTGTCAGGCTTGCAGAGGACAGGTACTGTGCGGTGGGCAAGTGACGATATCGCCGAAGTCGAGCTCACCCCCCCGTTGACATTGGAAGATCTGCAGTCTTCCAAGCAGCTGGGGCCGCGCGTCGGGGCCGCAGCCGACACCCGTCTCGCTTGATGTCTCGCTGCAGTGCACAAGGTTCGACCAACAAGACGCTGATGGGCTGCGGCAGCACCGTGGGCACTATGGCGTGGTCAGACGCGGCGAGTGCCCCCGAGGCGCCCTCCAGCGGCGCGGCCGGTACGAACGCGTCGGCGGGCCGGAACACAGCCCGCACAGTTTGGCGGATGCTGAACTTCGCATTCACAAACAATGGCTCGATGGCACGCCGCTGCACGCGCGGCCGGCGACAGGGCCAATGACGTGGCGGCAGTCATGCAAAAGTTCCTGTGTTCAAGATGGAGCGCTCGGCGCAAGGTTGCGCGGAGCGGCGCCAGCCGCGCGGGGACCGGGCATTGTCGAGGTCAGCGATGAGGTCAGCAGGTTCGTCGATCATCAGCCAGCGCGTGAGCCGCTCATAATGCGCGATGAAGCGGGCTAGCGCGGCATCATTCATCGCCGGTCCCCCGCCTGCCCGCGCCGAAAGCCCGGCCTCCTGCTCGGCGCGCCAGGCATGGACGCAGTCGAAGCCTGGCGCCCGCAGCATTAGCCGGAGATCGAGCCGTGCGAACAGGGCAGCGTAGTCGGCCCCAAGCCGTTCATTGGCGTGGATTCGCCACCGCGCGTCGGGGTCTTCCTCCGCTTCGAGCCAATTTACTGGTCCGACGAGCGCAGGCGGGTCCTGCGGGGTGGCGCCGATACACCAACCTTCGAGCAGCACGACATCGGGTGCCCCGCGGAACGCCCGCATCTGGTCCGCAGTGCAGCGATCATCGGCAAGCTTGTCGAACACCGGCAATCGCGTGACGCTGCCCGGCCTTGCTTCCCGCAACGCGGCCAGGGTTTGCTCAAGCAGCGCGATATCGTGCGTGCCCGGCACGCCGCGCACGGCGAATAGTGGATGAACCTCCTCGGCAAGCCGTGAGCGCTCGGCGCGCGTCAGATAGAAATCGTCGAGCGCGAGCACCACTGTCCGCAGGCCGGCCCCGTCGAGCCGCTCCTCGAGCCGCCTGGCCGTCGTCGATTTGCCACTGCCTTGCGGGCCGCACAGCCCGACCAGCACCGGGCGCGCCAGGTGGCGATGGGTTTGCCCGATCGCGTCGGCGAACAGCGCATCGCCCAGCGCAAACATGTCGGGGGGTGAAGAAGGCATCTTGTGTTTCCGTCCTGGCGTCGGGCTAGAATGCATGCTCCAAAGATGAAATCGAGAGCAAAGTCAGCAAGACTGTTTTCCACCGGCCGCCGCGACGACGGCGATCTCGACCAGGTTGCCGGCCCGCGCGAGCTTCGCCTCGCCAGTCGCGTGCGCCGGCTTGGGCAGGCCATCGAGCCATCGTTCGCACGCACGGTTCATCGCGGCGAAGTCGCTCATCTGCGCCATATGCACGAACTGCCGGTTCGTAGCGCCGCACCAGCGCTTCGACCGAATGGTCTCGCTCCGATTGTCGCGGGTCGTTTCGCATCATCCCCCGGCTTGCAGCTTCACCTACTACCATAGGGGCGCGAATTCGAGCGTCCCGCATCTTACTTGCGTCGTGTGGTGACCTTCCGTCGAAACCGCGGCCTACAACTGGCTGTCGAAGGTGACGCCAAAAGCGCGGTCGCGCGCAGATTTTTCCGACCACGGTTTTTGCCGTAGAAAGCGCCCGGGCTCCCGCCATGGTCAGCGTGATGCAGATCCAGTGAGTGCTGCATTATGCCGCTCGCGGTTGAGGGCGTAGGAACCGGTCGTTTACCGTTGCCCAATAGGCTCGATCGATGAGCTTCAAAAAGCCTTTCCGAGCCGTCCCGGTGAAATTGGGGAGTCACTATCGCCGTAAGCAGCGGCATAGCGACCGGAGATCTGCGATCAGGATTTTCGGCGCTGCTATCGCCGCCGGCGTAACCCTGGGTGTTGGAAGCATCGCGATTGACGAGAATGGGTCAGCCCGGATGCTTTCGGCTGCAAAGCCGGTTGCGGTATGGGCTGGAGTGGCCCGGGCAAGAGAACCACAGGTCGGTGATTTTTGGGGCAGGTGCGATGATGCTCGTGCTGCCGGTACCGCACCAATCTATGCTAGTGAGCCCGGCTATCGCGAAGGCATGGACCGCGATGGCGATGGGGTCGCCTGCGAACCCTTCAGGTAGGTCGGTCAAATCACCGTCTGGGTGGAGGAAACCTGCCGGACGGTCGCTCCAGGGTGATTTGGCATGGCCCGACCTACCATTGGTGCGGCGGGCAGCCAATCTAATCACCCGCGCCGTACCTAATTATCAGTTCTACTCATCCTTGCGCTAATGACCAGAAAGCTATTTGTTTGCCAGTAATGGCAGTCGTCCGGCGGGTTGAGCCCGCGAATAACCGAAACAGTGATTTCTTCAAACCATTCGAACAGCGCGCGCTGGTGCGCACGTCCCATGCTGTCGACCTCGTTTGAGTAATATGTAAAGACACCACCTTTACGAAGATGCTTCGCCGCCATTTCAAAGAAATGCCTGGCATAGGTTACGTCATTTACGTAATGCTCGTTCCATTCGCGTTCGTTAAGCGGATATGCATCGAATAAGATCGCGTCGTACTGGCCGAGTTCATCCAACCGGTCCTGCCATCTTCCTTCGATAAGCTCTATATCCCGATCGTGATATTGCAGCCGCCAAGCGGCGAAACGCCGCTGTACGTCGGGGTGGCATTCGATGATGGTATGAGAACGAGCCCCAAGGTCCTGGATGGCGGACGCAGATATGCCCATTCCGAAGCCGATCTCCAGGATATCCCCGCGGCCCGCGGCCGCGATCTCGGCGAGCTTTGCCATATAGGGATGCTCCCAGGCCTGCATCACCTGCTGGCCGTCAATTACCAGTTCGGCGTCGTCGTAGTGCTCCGGTTGCTCGATCAATTCGCTCGACATTATCTTGCGCATCGACCCGGGCAGAGACGTTTGGGCGATGTCGTTGGCATGGAGCAAATCGGCATGGAATTCCCGCATCGTGCGTCTTGCGACATATTCGCCGTATCCACGGTCGGGCTTGCAGAACAGGTCGTCGCCAAGCTCTACGGTGATCTTCGCGCCGCTGCCTTCGACGATCAGCGGCTCGCGCCGGGACGGAGCGCGAAGGATCGACGAGAGGCGTCCCGGGCCCGGCTTCGTCTGGGGGTCGGACATGTCAACTCAGGTCCAGTGAGATGTGCACGATCGACGTGTCGACCTTGAAAGAGCTGCGATCAAATTCGGGCAACTGGCCGACGACAAGTCCGCTACCGCTGACGCCCGAGGGTTCGGTGGGCGCCCCATAGCCGTTGCGATCGAGCGTGCGGTTGCCGTTGACGTCGTGGATCGCGAGAACCGCATAGGTTCCAGGCTCAACGTCCTTGAAATCGACGACATACGACCCGGTCTTCGACACCTTCCGGCCCAGTGCTTTATAGCATTTTGGGGTCAGAAACTCGGGCTTTCGGCAAAGATTGACGTACAATCCGCCTTCGGCCTTTGCCACACCGCGCACCGTAACGATGACGTCGGTTCCCAAAGGGGGTACGCCAGCCTCGGCAGGGGCCGTTGTTGCAGCAAAGGCCATAGCCGCGACCATCTTCAGGATCGAATGCTTCATCTCTTGAGCCTCCAACGGAAAGTGGCGGCGACAAACGCCGCCGAGACGATGAACAAGATCGTAAGCGCGACAAACGCCGGTCCGCAGTCTGCCAGCGTCCGTGTACCGGCGGCAGCACCGCGCATCGCATCGACAAGCAAATAGACCGGGGTGAACTTGGATATGCTCTGGACGACGTCTGGCATCGCATTGAGCGGTATGAAGAGGTCGGAAAGAAAAATAATCGGTAGGTTGATGATGTTTATCAGCGCCGACCCAAGTGTATTGCTGGTGACGAAACCGGCGATAGCCAAACCGGCGGCTAGGAAGCTGACGGTGCCAAACAGGTTGAGCACAATCATCGTCACCCAGCCCTCCGTCGAGATCTCGGCGAGACCGCCGAATAAGGCCAGGCCTCCGACGATAAAGAGAGTCACGAAAACGAACAGGATGATGACACGGCAAAGTGCAAATGCCGTCAAGAACGCGGTCCGATAAACGGGCATGAACTGGAAGAGTTTGAGGCCGCCCCGTGCCCGGAGGTCGATAAGCGGGCCACTAAACCCGAATAATGCGGTCGATACTATCGTCAACACTGCCAAGCCGACCACGTAATATACGCTGGGCGACATCGACGATGACGGCGATGGGGTCAGGTCGTAATTCAGGGTTACGCGCGGTGGAATGCCGGCCAGCGCGACGTTCAGCTCGGACGCAGATTGCGCCACGAGCGACAGCATGCTGCCGCTGCTCGCGTCGGGTGTGCCGTTCAGCTGCACGACCAGCGGCACGGTCGTTCCGGAAGCCGATCGATCGGGAACCACAAGGCGTACCCTGCCCGCCGGCGTTTGCTGGTCCGGCGCAACCTTGCGAAGCTCGAAATCGATACCGTCGATCATCGAGAAGTTGCGCTGGATTTGTGCCACAACCCGATCGGCCGTAGCGCCGCGACCCTCGACATCGAGGGCCATTTTGAAGCTTTCTCTCTCGCCGCCGCCGCCGAACAGCGTCATCATCAGCATCAGCAGGACGACCGGATAGACGAACGTCCAGAATATTGCGGTCCGGTCCCGTAGATATGTGGCGGTCTCTACCGTGGTGAGGCGCACCGTCTGTCCGATCCAACCGCTCGCCGGCCGCGTCGGACTCGGGGACAAGGCGTTCATGGTCGGCCTCCATCGAACTGCTCACTATTGCGGACGAGGTCCAGCAGATCGGAGGATCGCGCGGGGCGGACGACATAACCGGCGACCGAATGCCGTTCCATCGCGGCGATGAAGGGGGTGCGAAGGTCGTTCTCGCCGATCAACACAAGCTTGCTCCCGTCGCGCGCGTGTGATCGGGCCGAGGGCGCGAGATCGTTTTCGAGGCGATCGAGCAACGTTGGCGCCGCGTCGTCGACGATGCCGACAAAATGCCCGACGCGGCGGCCGATGATATCGCCGGGCGCACTATCCTCGATGATCTCCCCCTTCTCGAACCACAGGATGCGATCCGCCATTCCAACGTCGCGCCCTTCATGCGATGCGATCAAAATGGTCGCGCCGGCAGCCCTGCGTTCCGCAAGGATTTCGTGAAACGCCGTTCTATATTGGCGGTCGAGGCCCGATGATGGTTCGTCGAGGATTATCAAATCGGGTTTGTGCGCCAGCGCCATTGCAAGGTCGACGCGTCGGCGCTGCCCTGTCGAGAGCTTGCGATACATGCCGGGAAAAAGCGATCGCACCCCCAGGCCGTCGACGATCTTGGCGTAGGTCGAGCCGTACAGCGAATTGTGGATCGCCATGATCTCGCCGACCTTGATCGACCACGACCAGGTTACCCCTTGCACCTGGGCGCCGATACGCGCCCGAACGGGATGGGTGGTCGGCAATTTGGCGAGTGTCTCGCCGAAGATCTGCACTTTGCCGCTGTTGACGTCGAGCAGGCTCAGCGCAGCATCGAGGAACGTGCTTTTGCCCGATCCATTGCGCCCGATGAGCGCGACCATGCTTCCCGGCGCGATGTCGAGCTCGCGGATGTCGAGGGTAAAGCCGTCCTGGCCCTTGACGACAAGGTCGCGGACACCGATCGCAGGGCATGGGCCGCTGTAACGGGTCATGCGTCGGATCGCTCGAGGTTGCGATCCAACGCGGCCTTGAAATGGGCCGCTAACACCGGATCTTCGCAGACAGCGACCGCTCGCTGGAGGTAGGCGCGCGCTCTTGCCGGGTTGCCGCCATATTCGAGGGGCGTATGGAACTCGAACTTGGCCGCGGTAGCCAGCACGTCGACGTCCTTGTCGAAATCGTCGAGCGCCGCCTCGATGATTGCGCGACCGCGCTCGAAGCTCTCGTTCATTGCGATAAAGTCGGAGGCGTAGCGGATGTTCAATCCCTCGCGCGACACGCATAACGCGTAAGCCATCGCGGTGTCGTCGCGCCGACCGACATAGCGTGCGAGCGCTTGATCGAACTCGACCCTCAAACGCTCCGCGTCGGGTTCGTTCGCGGCGAGCAGCAATGTTATCAGATATGCTTCTTCGATCGCCTCGTCATTGGGTTGCTCCAGATGCAATCGGCGCAAGGACGCGAGGCTGTCCGAAGCCCCCTTGGTGTCACCCGTACGGAACTGTCTGCGGATGGCGGTTGCTTGCTCATCGGGAATCACCGCCTCCACGGCCGTCCTGTGCTCGGTCGGCTCGACCGCTTCTACGTTCAGAAGCGCTCGGATATCGTCGGATCGGTCGCGCTCGACACGCTCCATGAGCCCCAGCGTTTCGGCGATACCCCGCGTCTCGATCAGATCGGCGACGCAGAGCGCCGCAACCGCGTGGGCCGAGCCGCGCGGTACCGCGAGGCCTTCGAAACAGGGTTGATCGGTCCAGCGACGTGCCGCGAGAACCTCCAGGGCGGGTCCATGCTCCGCCCGGCGGCGCAATTCCGCTTTGGCCCCACTCTCGCCGAAAGCGGCAAGAGCACCCATCCATTCGGCCAGCCCCTCATCCAGCATGCGGTGGCCCGATCGCACGCGGGCATGCACAAATTCGTGCACGACCGTTTCGCGATCCGCCGCGTCTTTCGGAGCTAGCCGAATGACGCTGATGCCATCGAGTTCTGACGTCTGGCGTGCCCCACCCGGTACCTCGCGGACGATGACGAGTGGGTCGGCACCCGCCAGAATCTTGGTCACGAACTGCCAAGCTTCGACGAGAACGGGCGAAGATGTTGACGCTCCAACGATATAAAGCCGATCAGAAAGGCAGCGCACCTCCTGGTTCGCGTTCAGAATATCTTCGAATTCCGAGTCGAGCATACGACCCGAGAGAACGGACTTTATTTGATCATACGCCCGACGCGCATCGGCCTGATTGCCCTTCGTGAGCGCAATCAGTGCCTGTTCCAGCCCGCTGCCGACCAGTTCAATGAGGTTCCCGCTGACCCGTTTCATTTGGCGGCTCCTCCCACGATGAGGCACGAGGCGATGGTTTCCGACAGCCCGTCGAGACCCAGCAAGCCATTGATCCTGTCATCCAGGAAACCGCCCCAATGGAGAGCGTCGAGGCCGATGCCCGCGGCGGCCAGATTGATGGCGAAGGGAATCATGCCCGCTTCCATCATGGCGAACCGATAGCCCCGATACGCGTATTTCACGACGGTGCGCTCGGGCAGCGTGCTGACGAGGACGATCACGCCAGCGTTGAGCGTGAGGCCGTCTTCGTCCCCTAACGCCTGACGCAATTGGGAGAACCGCGGTTTGCCGCCAATGCGAGAGAGTTCGTGACGTCGCGCGTCGTAATGGAAGAGCCCCGGTTCGACGTCCGCGACATTCTGCACGACCACATAGATTTCGCTGGGATAGAGACCTCCACCCGAGGGATATGGTCTGAACCAGAGCTCCAGGCCATCGACCGTGGTGCCCGCCTTGCGCGTGGCGCGTACCGCGGAGAGCATCTGCGAGAGCTCGAGTAAGGTGATCGCACGGCCATCGAATGCACGGCAGGAATGCCGTTGTGCGAGCACGTCCGAGAAAGAAGCCTGGATGGTCGCGGGCGGAGGCAATCGCAGTTTCTCGGCCTCGAGATAGCTTTTGAAATTACATGCCGTTTCCTGGATCGCACGGCGTTCGGTGAGATAGGTACCGATGCGACGGCCAAGCGTCTTTTCATGAAAGCTCTTGAGTTTCGTGGCCTCATGGAAGGTCTCGATCTCCTCCATCTCCGGCGCCGTATGCCCCAATGGACTGAGATATGGTTCGATGATCGAAGACGGGTCGATGATATTCAGCTGGTAAGCGAAAGACATGGCCGACCTCTCAGGGGAAAGGATGGGGGTCGAAGTTGATTTGGCCGGGGAAGGGCCAACCGACAGCGTTGGCGAACTGGCGGAGCCGACGATCATCCGCGTGTTCGATGCCGGTTCCCGATCCGAGCGGGTGCAGCCCCGGTACGAAGGAGCGGACCACGTTGAGGTCGAGCCCCTCCAGCTCGGCCGGCGTCATATCGAGGCCGTAACTTTCATATCCACGAACCTTGAGCCGCGCGACGAGCGCAGCCAGGCGGTCCGCGTCGCTTTCGCCGGCCCAGCTGGCGGCGGGCAATCGTGCCGGCCGCTCTGCGTGGAGAAGGAAGTCGAGCGACTTCAGCCGTTCGGGTACGAGGTGCCAGATAACGTGGTCGCGATATTGTCGGACGTCTGCGGCGTCTTCGATGTGGTGGCCATCGCGCTTGAGTTCGGTAACCCAATTAAGGGTGTGAAAGGCCTCTATGGCCGCTTTTTCGAGCGCAGCAGCGAAACTGGGTCTCGCGGCAGCGCCGATCGCCGCGCCACCGCCTGTCGGCAACCCGATCGCGAGGACGGTCGGAACGCCGAGGTCGGTCGTCAAATCGAAGAAGCGCAGCCGTAGCGACGCGGTGCGGAATATGTCGACAAGCCGGGGCGGGAGTTCCGGCAGATATTGGGTAACATCGAGTTCGGGGGGTGGGCGGCGAAGATACCAATGACAGGCGAAGCCATCGCGCTCGATCGTCTCGAGCAGTCCGGAGTGATAGGCTGCAGCGAGATTGGGCCCCGCAGCCGCACCAGTGGAATAGCCCGAATCGAGGCACTCGGCGCGCGAAGTCGCGCGATAGCCGAGATAGCTGAGCGCCGCCGGCAGATAGGCCGGCGAACCGGCCGCAAGGTCGATACCGCGGACCCAGCCGATCGGCGCCGACGGATCATATTGCACGAAGCGAAAGGTCGGCGCGGCATATTGGTGATCGGCGAACAGGATCATCCGGTCCGGTGCGACACAAGGCAGGTCCAACGTGTCGGGGGTTCCCATCGTGACCTCGTCACGGTCGTACACATGGAGCGCGTACCGCTCGATGGCTTCGCCCACGGTGGACCAGAGCGCGGAGAGCCGATCGAGCGCCGCCCCCGTTCCCATCATAGTCGTTTCGGGCGCCTCCCTGCCGTCGAGATCAAAGCTTCGCGGCGGGACGAGGAAGGGGTTCTGATATTCCGCGACCGCGAGGTGGAGCGCCGGCTCTTCGGGCTGCATCGGCACTTCCGCCACAAACCGGACCAGTCCTGTCTCGACGTCGTAGACGCGATCGAGCACGTGACGCAGCGATAGCGCAGCTTGCTCATGCGGGTCGGCATGCGTCTTGAACGCCTGGGCGGGAGCATGAACCGTCGTCACGCCAGCGTCCTTATCGCGCGCGTGGGTTCGGTTCGCAGCACACCGCAGACCCTGCAGCGGGGAACGCGGGGCAAGGCCTGCCGATCCAATTTGAGCATCAATGCGTCATAGCTGTATAGCGCGTTGGGCTCGATCAGGTCGTAGGCCTGCGCGGCGATCGCCAGGAGTTGCCGCGCGATGAACGAGCGCGCGGCTCCCTCTGCCAGCGCGCTGCCGATATGGTCGCGGTGGCTGACGGGCAAGGCCGCAAACGCGTCGAATTCGGCGCCGAAACGAATATTCGCGCGCACGCGCGTGCGGTAGCATTCGAAGCATGCCGATTCACCGGGCAACACCAGTGGCCCACAAACGATCCGGGAAACCTCGCGCCAGAAAAAGACGATCGGCGTTCGGCTCTCACAGGCTTGGCGGTTGATCGCGGAGAACGCGTCATGGGCGATCCTATCGGCAATCGCGATAATGCAATGACCTTCGGGGCCGGGTTGCTCGTCGACGTGAAGCCCGGCGAGCGCGCAGGCTTCGGAGACGATACCGGCGAGCCATCCCTCGCCTCGGATCGAGAAGGTGGTTTGGCGCGCTTTCTCGACAAATGCGGAGGGGCCCGCGTGTCGGTTCGACGCCGCCAATACATACTCGAGCATGTTCTCGAGCCAGTCGCTCGATTGGCCACGATTTGCTACCAAGGCCTTGCGGTCCATGAGCAATGTCGTGATTTCTGCTACCATATCGCCGCAGTCGATGGGCTCGACCCCGTTCGCTAGCGACTCGAGTATTTCGGACGCCGCCATGGCCTCATCGTCGATCGTCAGATGATCCCCATCGGGAAATCTGAGCTGGAGTGCTTGACCGCCCGATAGGAAGTTCCACCCGACCGCAGGGTTCAACCGGTACGACAATTTCTGTTCGCCGTTTCTCAAAACCCGCCCCCTCATCGCCCTCCCACTACGGGCGGGCGAACTAGCGTGCTGCAATCGAACGTCTGAAAAGAGCGGCAGAGGAGATCGGCTCCCCGGCCGCTTGAGACTAGTCGCTCGAAAGTTCGACGGCGATACATGCCGCGGTGGTGGTCGACGTGGTTGTCGAGCAGCGCCCGGCCGTAACGAGCGCGCTGGCGCGGCGCTTCGTTACCTCGCCCGACCGGTAAAAACTGAGCGTGGTCTTCCTGTACATCGCTATTCTCCCTACGTGACGTGCTGCCACCACAGCCGATCATTATGGGAAGCTGTGATGGCAACGACGCATCGACCTGGAGGATATCCGGGCCGACTGTGTTTGTTGTCAGACCAGCTCGACTACCGAGATGCTTGCTGCAGTCGTCGTCGTGGTCGTGGTCGTGCACCGCCCCGCAGTAGCGACTGCACCGGTACGCCGGCCAACGAGTTCACCCGAGCGATAGAAGCTAAGCGTCGACTTCTTGGACATCATATTTCCTTCCCTGTTTATCTGTGAAGCGGGTTTTTCGCTTCGTTGACAAGAAGAGTTCAGAGGTATTGATGCAGGTCGCAGCCGTCGTGGAGGTGGTGGTTGAGCATCGGCCAGCGATTATCGCGACCCGTTACGCATGCGTCGCCGGCGCAACTCGCCGGAATTATACATAGATCGAGTGCGAACTTCGGCAGCCAATCTGGCTGGTTCTCACTCGCATGCAAGCAGCGCCACCCGACACTTTAACCTTAGGCGCAGTTACTATGAGGCCATTGTCGTCGATATGTGTCAATAGAGGCATTATGTAATTTGCGCAGAAAATAGATCAAATTGGCGCTACTTTTTCTGTCGAGCATCTGTGCTGTTATTGTGCACCAACCAGCCGACCGCATTGCCGTGCTGCTCATCGGGCACGGGGTTCACGCGGGCGAAGTCGCCTTTAGGGCGGCGGGCGAAGGCCCAAGCCATGCCGTTGAGCTATTGGCGACCGCGGGCGGCGGGCAAGAGACCAGCCCGATCACGCGGTCGACGATTCGAGCGGGCGCAGCATCGCCGTTATCCATCGGCGACTCGATCGGCCCCGGCGGTTGGCGCTTTGCTGGTGGATCAGGCGGCGCCACGACTTGGCTGAATCTGGTGCCGTACTGGCGGCTCAACGGTCAAGTCTGAACAGTCCGTTAGGTTAGAAGGACTGAACGATTCCAAAGGACAATGCCCGTCGCTCGAAATAGGAGCGTTCCTCGTGCGAGAAGTCGGCATTATACACCGGCCGCGATTCGTTGCGCCGGTCGAGCAGGTTGGTCACGCCGACGAACACGATCGGCGCGAACTTCGGCGTTAGCTGCAGCCTTTCGAAGATATTGACATCCAGCGTCTCGAACCGCCGCAGGCGCGCTCCGTTTATAGTGTCATCAAAGACCGGAAAAAAACCGCCCGCTCCGTCCGCGCCCCCGCGCAGAACGCGGGTATAGGGTGCACCGCTCTTGGTAGTGAACGTCGCATTGAAGGCGGCGGTGGCCGAAAGACTTAGCCGCGACTGGATGCGGACGAAATGGCCGAGATCGCGATCGGCGCGGAACCCTGCCGATCGCTGTCGCGAGCGCGCGAAAGAAGCCGACAAACGCAACCACGACGTCGGCCGGACCACGATACTGCCGTCGAATCCCTCTATCCGGGTCAGGCTTTCGTTGACCCGATCGGTCTTCAGATAGCCGCCGACTTTCAGGTCGACGGGACCGCCAGCGAATTCATAGTCGATCGAGACCTGACGGCTCTGGGCGCGCATGAGCGGCGTGGTCGATATCAATTCCGGTGGTATGATCGCGCCGAACGTGCCGCCACCGACGATCAGTTTATGGCGGCGGTCTTCGCTCGATAGCGTAGCTGCCGCGGAATAAGTAGCGCCGGGCGACCGGTCGCCCGACGTGTACTGACGGCCTCCCACCGCCAGGGTGAGGAATGCCACGGGCTGCAGCGTGACGAAAGCGTGAGCGGAACCATAGGTTAGCTTCTCGAGGCGCCGTCGCGCCTGCGCGTCGTCGGCCGTGAACGCGCCGGCACCGGCTAGTCGAAAATGCTCGCCGGAGACCCCGGTCCTGTATTCGATCAATCCCCCGAGAAAATTGCCCGCCAAATCGGCGTTCGCGTAGAGATACAGATTGTTGGCCGAAACCTTCTGACCCAGATATTCCAGGTCGTTCGAGGTGCCGGTTGCGGATAGATCCAGCTTCAAACGCTCGTCGCCCACGGCGGCCTCCACACCGACGAGATTATAGGAGCGCAAGCGCCGGTTGGTGGAAACGCCCGACAGATTGAGCAAGCGCAGCGGATACGCACCCCGTTCGACGTCGATGACCGACAAGCTCGTCACTTCGGTGCCGCCCGAAGTCCTCGCCACGGCGGAAAGGCCGATAGCCGCCGACGTGAAAGAATCCGTCGTGGCCTTCAGCTTGGGGTTCAGCGCGAGCGTACCGGAAAGATCGATTGCGCTGGCATAGGCTTGCACGCTGCCGTTCGGCAGCGCGAATGCGGCACTCGCAGTCGTACCCGGCAAGCCGAGGAAGACAGACGAGGGTACCGATCCGTCAACGGCGGGAACGATCCTGACCGCTCCCGCCGCGGTATTCGGCAAATAGGCCGGCGACAGCGTGGGATAGGTCTCGATGTTGCGCAAAATGCTGGCGTTGAATATCGATGATACGCGCGTGACCTGATCGACCGATGAGCCCCGCACGACCTCGTACAGCGGGACATCGTTGTAATAGGTACGGCTGAGGCCGGCCGCGCTTCCCCGCAGCTGCACGTCGGCCGAATTGTCCAGGTTCGTGGCCGATGGCAGCCCAGCAACCGCCAGGAGGGCATCGGCATTGGCAATGGGATCGGTCAAAAGATCGATTTTCTCGATGACTTGACGCGAAAATGGCAGCGATGCTTTTCGCGCGGTCACCAGAATGTCGGCTTCGGCGAGCGCGGGCGGATCGTCGACGACGATGCGGGCGCCGGTAACGCGGAAGGCGTCGTAGGCAATGGTAACGGCGTCACGCTCGTCTGCGATCACGGTGATGCCGGTCGGATCAGCGGCATTTTCGGCGCGGAACCTGCCGGCGTTATCGGTCGCCACGACGATCGGAGCGCCGTTCCGCTCGATCGTGACCTCTGCTGCCTCGATAGGCGCGCCATTGGCGTCCACCACCGTGCCGCAGACCGTCGGGGCAGGGCACGCCTGATCGGATGCCTGAAAGGCAAAGGCCGAAACAGTGGCGATGGCGATGGCCGTTGTTCCCACATCATGTCCCCTAAGAGATCAGCGTGCCGACAAATGCGACTAATGCAAGAGTGTTTCACCGTGGCTATTCGTCTTGTCTTTGAAGTAGGCTAGCCGAAGCGGACGACAGTGAGCGGGGTTTTACGGCCCCTATCCCTACCAAGGACAGTGTTGGAGGACGAAAGGACTTTCGATGGGAACCAAAATCGAATATTGTAGCAAGATCGATTGCACCGGACCGTAGCGATCATAAGCACTCGGTTCGAAAATGTTCGAGCAGGAACGCATCAAATGCAAACGGCCCTTCGGTCCAATGGAGACGGGGCATTCCCCAAAGTCCCGCTTGGAAGAGCGATCGGGATCGCCAAGGCGATGCGCCGCGTCGCGAAGGGTGTCTCTCGCGACGGGATAGCGATCGAAATGGAGTTGCGACCGGGCACGGGAAGCATCAACAATCGAGTGATAGCGGCGCGCAAGTTCGGTCTGATCGCGCGAGGTGCTTCAGGCGGCTATGTGCTGACACCACTGGGCAAACGCTTCGCCATCGGTAATTTCAATACCAATGATATTCATAGAGCAGTATCCAACGTACCGATCTTCGCCGCTGCGCTTCACGCGCTCGGGGCACGTATCGCCAGTGCGCCCGAGAGTGACATGTATGATGCGTTGCGGAATGCCGGCGTTGAGGAGCCGCTGCTGGAAGTAGCAGCGCGCATAATGATGAAATCCCTGCGATTGCCTGAGGGTGACACCAAGCCGATGTCGCGGGATAGCATGAATTACCCCCCACCGGATGATGCCAAAGATGATCTTGAAGAAACGGTTCTTGAAAGATCAGTCCGGCCGACTGCGGCAGCCGACCCTGTGGTTCGATCGCTTCTAGCAAAGACGCCACCGCCGGGATCGGAGTGGTCATTGGACCGGGTTGATGAATGGCTGAGGCTGTTCTCGTCCGCGATACGCTATTTGTATCCGGTGCCCGGAGAACTCGAAGAGGGAAAGGTCCGGCATTGAGGGTGAGGTCGGGCTCCGATTGTGTCTGCCGAGATCCATTTTGGCGAGCAGGCGATGAAAAATGCCGCTTCCTGGTCTCGGCTGACGCACCTTTTTGCCGCGCGCCCAATGCGCGACGAGCGGCGAGCCGTCAGCTCGTGCGCTCGCCGAGCTTCAGCTCCGCCAGCAGCGCAGCGAGGTGCGTCCGCGCCTCCACCGACGGGCCGGGATACGGGCCTTCGGTGGGCTGGTCGCCGACATGGCCCATGTCCTTCTTTCCCTCGGGCAAGGTGTAGAAGCCCAGCACGAAGAGATGGCGCAGCCGATCCATGAACTTGACGGGCATCTCGAGCTTCCCGCTCGGCACGGCGACGCACAGCGCGTCGAGCAATAGGCCGCGAATCGGCGCGCCCAGCGCAGCGAAATCCTTCCCGTGCTGGGCGATGCTCTGTCGGTCGAGCCAGTCGAGGCCGCCGAGGATCGTTGCGCGATCGCCCTGCTGCGTCGGATAGGGCGCGCTGATCCATTCGTCGATGAACGCGCCGACGCCGAGCTGCCCGGCGCCGGGCGACACATCGTCTGCGGGAAGGATCATGTCGCCGAGCAGGTCGACGGTGGCGCGCTGCGCCCTGGTCAGCGTCAGCGGCCAGACGACCTTGGGCTCCATCAGCGTCGGGTCGCGGCCATAGCCCTTGGTCGCGACAAGCGGCGGCGGCGCACCCGGCCAGTCGGCGACCGTGTCGAACGGCGGCGCATTCGCCCCCTCCGCGGCGGAGGCGGGCGACGCCCAGCGCGCCAGCGGCATTGCCGCCGCGGCGATCATCCATTGCAGCGTCGTCCGGCGCGAGGGCGTCATGCGAAGGCTCCCGACTTGAAGCGCGCCGCCAGTCGCTCCGAGGCGCGCAGCGCGAGCGCCAGGATGGTGAGCGTGGGGTTCTTGTGTGCGCCCGAGGCGAAGATCGCGCCGTCCATGAGGACGAGATTGTCGACGTCCCAGGCGCGGCCATAGCTGTCGACCACCGACGTTCGCGCATCGGCGCCCATCCGCGCAGTGCCGAGCTCGTGGATGATCTCGCCGCCCGCAGCCATGATCTTCTCGGGCGGCAGGCTCGGGTCGTCGAGGATCCGGCCGTTCATCCGTTCGAACAACGCGTGCGCGATGCGGCGGCCATGCGCGACCTGGTTCACCTCTTGGCGCGAGAAGCGGAAGGCGAAGCGCAGCACCGGGATGCCGAAGCGATCCCTCACCCCCGGATCGATCTCGCAATAGGTATCCTTGTTCGGGATCATCTCGCCGCGCAACGACAGCCCGATCGTCGCCCCCGAGGCGCTGCGCACCGCCTTCTTCAGATCGGCGCCCCACGCGCGCGGCAGCACGTTGGCGGATGGCACGCCGAAGCGGCCCCACACCTCGAAATGATAGCCGCGCGCGAAGTCGAGCTCGCCGCGCTTCTGCTTCTCGTACAGCCAGAACGGGATGTAGACGTGCTGCCCGCCGATGCCGTCCTCGTTATAGCGCGGCCGGTCGGCAAGGCCTGGGATGAAGGCGCTGAACGATGCGCCGGTGGAGTCGGTCAGGTTGCGGCCGAGCTCGCCCGACGAATTTGCAAGCCCCCTGCCCGCTTCGCCCGAATTGAGGAGCAAGCGCGTCGTCTCGCCCGTGCCCCCCGCCAGCACGACCGCGCGCGCGCTGACTTGATGCCGCACGCCCGTCTTGCGATCGACATATTCGACCCCGGTCGCCCGGCCCGCCTGATTCGTCAGCACGCGCGAAACCATCGCGTCGGTGACCACCGTCAGCCGCCCCGTCGCCTTCGCCATCGGCAGGAACGAGGTCGTCGTCTGGAACATCGCGCCGATCGTACAGCCGCGCGTACACGGCGTCGCATTGAAGCAGGCGCTTCGCGGTGCGACGGCATCGGGCATGTCGCGCGTCAGCACCGCGGTATGCGCCGCCCGCACGGGAATGCCCATGCTCTCGGCCGTCGCCTTGAGCAGCAGCTCGGGCACGCGCGGCGCGGGCGGCGGCATCAGGCAGTCGGCGGGCGAATCGGGATGGTTCTCTAGGCCGATCGGACCGCCATTGACGCCGATCATCTTCTCGACCCGGTCGTAGAAGGGCGCGACATCGTCATAGCCGATCGGCCAGTCGACGCCGAGTCCGTCGCGCGAAAAGGGCTTGAAGTCATAGGCGCCCCAGCGCGGCACGTGGCGGCCCCAGTGATTGGTCCGCCCGCCCAGCATCCGCGGCCGCCACCAGCGGAAACCGCTGCCCTTAGTCGAGGTATAGGGCTCGCCATCGACCTCCCAGCCGCCGTCGACGGTGGCGTCGAAATAGCCGAACGGCTTATCGGGGGTCGCGCTGCCCCGGAGCGGCGCGTCGCTTTCGGGCGCGAGCATGTTGACCTCTTGCTGCGGGTCATAGTCGCGCCCCGCCTCGAGCATCAGGCAGCGCAGCCCGGCCTTGGTGAGGCTGTACGCCGCGATGCCGCCGGCAGCCCCCGAGCCGACGATGATGACGTCGGCGGGGGCGCTCGCTGGATCGAGGCTCATTGCGTTTCGACCACTGCGCTCGCGCCGATCGGGCGCAGCTTGATGTTCCTGAACGCGACCGGCTCGCCATGATCCTGCAGCGCGATGACGCCGCTGGGGAAGGTGCCGAAATACGGCATCTTGGCAAACTTCGATCCCGTCACGCGCTTTGCCCACGCATCATCGCCATAGGAGACGTCGGCGGTCATGACGCCGTTGAGCCATTGCCGGATGCGTCCCGGCTCGACGAGAAGCCGGGCGTGGTTCCAGCTGCCTGCCGGACGCGCGGTGCCGGGGGGCGGCACCGTCATGTCGTAGAGCGCGCCCGCGCGGTGCGACGGGATTTTGCCATCGGCATGCCCCGCATCGTCGAGCACCTGCATCTCGATCCCGGTTTCATACACCTGCCGCGTCTGGGGGATGTTGCGCGCCAGATAGAGCACGCCGCTATTACCGCCCTTCGCCACCTTCCAGTCGAGCGTGAGTTCGAACGCGCCGTAGCTCTTTGCAGTGACGAGGTCGGTCCCGCTCATCCGGCCGTCGTCCTTGACGAGCATGATCGCGCCATCGCGCACGCGCCATGTCGGCGGCGCGTCGCCGCCGGCAAAGGACCGCCAGGCCGACAGGTCGCGACCGTCGAAGAGGAGCGTCCAGCCCGCCTCGCGCTCGGCCGCGGTCAGCGTGTTGCTCGCCGGTTCCTGCGCATCCGCCGCCATGCTGCCCGCCATCAGGAGCAGGCTGGCCACAACGAATCGCTCGAGCTTGAACATCGACCTCTCCCGATCTTCCCGCGCGCGGGCGTCGTTCACTGTTGTCGGTTGATCGCAGCCAATCGATTGGTTTTCAACCGCCGAGCGCCCTGCCGCATCCCAGGCGGGCGGCGCGGTGGTCGAACCGTTGTGGATTGACGACGCCCGCGACATCGGCTTCGTACCCCGATAGACGGCTTTGCGAGGACATGATGGCGTACCCAATTGATCGACGTTCGGTGCTCGCGGGGGCTGCTGCCGCCGGTGGTGTAACCCTCACGAGCACCGGCGCCCGGGCCCAGCGCCGCGCCGCGGCGGTCACCCCCGAGGTCTACGAGCTTCGCACCTACCGCCTGGTTCACGGCGGGATGAAGGCGCGCCTCGACGCCTATCTTCGCGATGCCTTCATCCCGGCGGCGCGCCGCGCGGGTTGTGGCCCCATAGGTGCGTTCACCGTGGCCATCGGCCCGGGAAGCCCCAGCGTCCATGTCCTCGTCCCCTATCCCTCGATCGCCGACTTCGCCGCGCTGCCCGGCAAGCTGGCCGACGACCAGGGCTATGCGAAGGCCGCCGAGCCATTTTCCAGCGCCACCCCCGAAGGGCCACCGTACGCCTCGCTCGACGTGAAGCTGATGCGCGCCTTCCCGCATTTTCCGCGCGTCGAGGTTCCAGACGCCGCGGGCGCCAACAAGCCCCGCATATTCGAACTGCGGACGTATTTCAGCCATAGCGACAAGGCCGGGGCAACCAAGATCGAGATGTTCGACACCGGCGGCGAGATCGAGATATTTCGCCGCAACGGCCTGACGCCGGTCTTCTTCGCCCAGGACCTTACGGGCTCACGCCTGCCGAGCCTGACCTACCTGCTGACCTTTCCCGATTTCGCGGCGCGCGAACGAAGCTGGAGCAGCTTCGGCGCGGATCCGGCGTGGCGCCGCCTGATTACGACACCCGGACTTACCGACCCCGAAATCACCACCGGCATCGACAACCAGATCCTCAGCCCGACGCCCTATTCACAGATCTGAAGAGCCGAAGGAACACGACCGGGCGAATTCGAAGGGGAACATCAAACCTTCACCCGCAGCATCGCCAGCACCGCGACCGCCATCACCGCAGCGGCGATGAGCATGGTATATCCCGGCTCGGTCGGGAAAGCCGCGTCGATCAATGCGCCCATCAACGCGGCGACGATCAACTGCGGCAGCACCACGAAGAAATTGAAGATGCCCATGTAGACGCCCAGCTTATGCTGCGGCAGCGTATTGGCGAGGATGACATAGGGCATCGTCAGGATCGATGCCCAGGCGATACCGATGCCGATCATCGCCGCGATCAGCAGGGTTGCATCGCGGATGACGAACAGGCCGACAAACCCGGTTGCCCCGGCGGACAAGGCGATCATGTGGGTTCGCACCGGACCCAGAGCCTTTGACAGCAGCGGCAGTGCGAAGGCGCAAATCGCCGCAACCCCCGAATAGATCGCGAATAGCACCCCCACCCAATTACCCGCCTGATTATAGGCTGCAGAAGCGGGATCATCGGTGCCGAACGCATTTTGCGCGACCACCGGCACCGAATAGATCCACAGGATGAACAACGCCCCCCAGGTGAAGAACTGGACGAGCGCGAGGCGGCGCATCGTCTCGGGCATCGTCGCCAGATCGTTGACGACGTGGCTGAGCAGATTGTCGCCACGCCCGGCGGCAATCAACCGGCGCGAGACGATCTGCGCCACGCCGAATGCCACCAGGCCGATCGAAACCAGATAAGCCTCGGGCTTGAGCGACAGCGCGAAGGCCGCGAGCGCCGCGAGCAACCCGCCCACCAGCCAATAGGGTCCGGTTGCGGGGGTTGTGGTAGGAACGTGATGCGGCGGGGGCGGCAGCTCGCCATCGGCGACAGCGTAAATCGCGAGCTGTTCGGGGCTGTATTCGCGCGTGCCGAACACCGTCCACAATACCGCCAGCAGCAATGCGGCGGCACCGATATAGAAGCTGAACCGAACCGTATCGGGGATTTGCCCCTCGGGCGCCACATTGGGCACGCCGAACTCGGTCAGCACATACGGCGCCAGGCTCGCGATTACCGCGCCCACGCCGATGAACGCGGTCTGGAAGGCGTAGCCCGTGGGCCGCTGCGCGCGCCGCAGCATATCGCCGACAAAGGCGCGGAACGGCTCCATCGTGACGTTGAGCGAGGCGTCCAATATCCACAAGGTGATCGCCGCCGCCCAGATCGCGGGCGAATTGGGCATGAACAGCAACGCGACGGTGCAGAGTATGGCACCGACGAGAAAATAGGGGCGACGGCGGCCGAGGCGGGTCCAGGTTCGATCGCTGTAATGCCCGATGATCGGCTGCACGAGCAGGCCGGTCAGCGGTGCTGCCATCCACATCAACGCAAGATTTTCGATCGGCGTGCCGAGCGCCTGGAAGATCCGGCTGGCGTTGGCATTTTGCAACGCAAAGCCGATCTGAACCCCCAGAAAACCGAATGAGATCGACCACAGCCCCCAAAAGCCCTGTTGCGGCTTGCCGCCTTGCTCGGTCATTCCCGTCCCTCTTCTCTACGCGCGCCGTACTCGCCGAGTTCATCCTTCGCGACGCTGAGCGGGAGGAGATACAGACCCTTATACAGTCGTATGCGCGACACTGCTGGCCCGGACTTTGAGCGATACGGGCAACAAGCAGCTAACCGGCTCGCGCTGTTCGAGCCGTGCGAGCAGCGCATTCACCAGCGCATCGCCGGCGAGTTGCGCATCCTGCTGCACCGTCGTCAGGGGCGGGCTTGCCTGATGCGCGGCGGGAATATCGTCATAGCCTACGACCGCGATGTCGTTCGGTATCCGCTTCCCGCTTTCCTGCAGCGCGTGCATCGCGCCGATCGCGATCAGGTCGCTGGCGGCGAAGATCGCGTCAAATGCACCGCCGCGCGCGGTCAACGTGTGGACCGCGCGATGCCCCGCCGCTTCCAAGGTTATCGCATCGACCTGCAACGCCGGATCCGGTTCGATCCCGGCGGCATGATGTGCATCGCAATAGCCCAGCCAGCGTTCGCGAAATTCGGGAGAATGGTTGTCGCATGCGCCGAGAAACCCGATCCGCCGACGCCCTTGGTGCAACAGATGCTCGGTCGCCACGCGCCCGCCCGCGCGATTGTCGCACCCGATCGTCGTGCCGCGATCGCCGTGCTCGGGCGATCCCCAGCGCACGAAATGCGTCCCTTGCGCGTAAAGTTGTTCGAGCCGGGGCCGATATTGTTGGTAATCACCATAGCCCAGCAGGATGATGCCATCGGCCTTGCGACTGTCCTCATAGCTTTTCGGACAGTCGCCGGCGTGATGCTGAAATGAAATGAGGAGATCATAGCCCGCTTTCCCCGCGCCGCGGGTGATGGCGCCCAGCATCGACAGGAAGAACGGGTTGATCAGCGAACTGTCGGCGGTCACATCCTCGAAAAACAACAGCGCGATCGTGTGGGATTGCTGGCTGCGCAGGTTCGATGCGTTCTTGTCGACCGCATAATTCAGCTCCCGAGCAATTGCTTCGATCCGAGCGCGGGTAGCGGCGCTGACCGACGGGCTGCCACGCAGCGCACGCGATACCGTCGGTTGCGACACGCCTGCGCGATAGGCGATGTCGAACGACGTGGGGCGCTGTGACGCCGATCGGGCCACCAAGCTGTTCCTCTCCCGGATGTTCGGCCTGCATAGCCTTTGGCCCTGCAAGCTAAGCGATCGGCGCGCGTGCGTAAAGCGATGCTGCGCGCATTGGCCGGAGGTCGGCGCGCATCGGCCCGTTACGTCGATCGCACGATGACATACGTATGCCATCTGTTCGACATCCCGCAACTCGACCTATCCCCACCCTTACGTGCCGCGTTCGTCAAAAAGGCGGCGCAACGAACAATAGAACAACCCGCGGGAACAAGTGGGTCACAGATAGGGGAGAGACGGAATGAAATCATCGATCTACCGCGCGCCTTTGTCGGGCGTCAGCACTACCGCCATAGCGCTTTCCATGATCGCGTTTGCCACGCCGGCGATCGCGCAGGATGTGCAGGAAACGCCGCCCGCCGATGCCGAAGCCGAAGAGATCGTCGTAACGGGGTTTCGCCAGAGCCTCGAGAACGCCGTTGCCGCGAAGAAAGAACGCGATCTGGTCGTCGAATCGATTTCGGCGGAGGATATCGGTCGCCTGCCCGACGCGTCGATCGCGGAATCGATCGCGCGCCTCCCGGGCCTGACGTCGCAACGTGTGTCGGGCCGCTCGAACGCAATATCGATCCGCGGTTTCGCGCCCGATTTCTCGACGACGCTGCTCAATGGTCGCGAGCAGACGTCCACCGGCGATAATCGCGCGGTCGAATATGACCAATATCCGTCCGAGGTCGTCAACCAGGTGCTGGTCTACAAGACCGCACAATCGAACCTGATCGGCCAGGGCCTTTCGGGCACGGTCGACCTGCGCAGCGTGATCGGCGGATCGAAGAGCTATGTCACGTCGACCAACTTGAAGCGGCTGGGGTTGCAGGGGACGCTGCAGTGGCAGCCTGCGCCGAACTATACGATCACGCTCGACGGATTCTTCTCGGATTTCGACGATCCGCAAATCAAGCGGGGTATCGAGCTGCCGCTGGCGTTCGACGGCGATGGACCGCAAGCGACCCGACCGCAGTTGCTGAACCCGGTGGTCGACAACAACTTCGTGACGGGCGGCACCTTCACCAATGTCGAAGGCGTGGTCCGCAACGATTCCTTCGAGCGCAAGGCCAAGCTCTACTCCTTCGGTCTCAACCAGAAATACGAAGGCGATGACGGCTGGAACCTCTTCGTCGACATCAGCTATTCGAAGACCGATCGCAGCGAGACGATCATCGAAAGCTACGCCGGGACCGGCTATGGTCTCGATACCGGGGCGTCCGATACGATCGGTTTCCAAAGCGGTACCAGCGGCACGGTGTTCAGCCCGACGCTGAATTATTCGGACCCCAATCTGATCCTGCTGACCGATCCGCGCGGCTGGGGCGGAGCGAATGTCCAGGCTGGATATTTCAACGACCGCCAGGTTCGCGACGAAATCCAGCAATATCGCGGCGAGGTCGAGAAAGAGCTGGAGGGCTTCCTGCGGTCGATCCAGTTCGGCCTGAACTATACGCGGCGTGAAAAGGCGCTGACGCCCGATGAATCATTGCTGGTGCTGACAGGCGGCGCGTTCCAGCAGCAGATCCCGAGTGAATATCTGCTGGGATCGACCAATATCAGCTATCTGGGGCTGGGGCCGATGCTCAGCTACAACCCCGCCGAGCTACTGGAGGGCGGCGTTTACGACCTCATCCGGAATACCAGCCTCGACGTGCCTGCCAAGGCGTTCCAGATCAACGAAGACGTCATGGCAGCGTATCTGCAGGCCAATGTCGATCAGGAGATCGGCACCGCGGTGCTGACGGGCAATTTCGGCGTGCAGTTCGTCTCGACGGTGCAGAAATCGTCGGGGCTCGTCGCGGCGGGCGGCGCGCTCCAGCCGACGGTGGCGGGCGACGACTATATCGATGTGCTGCCGAGCGTGAACCTGTCGTTGCGGCTGCCCAGCGACTGGGTGTTCCGCGTTGCGGCGGCGCGCCAGATGCAGCGCGCGCGGCTCGACGACATGCGCGTTGCGATCAACTACGGGATCAACACCGGTGTCCCCGGCGGCATCTATCAGGGCAGCGGCGGCAATCCGCAGTTGCGACCGATCCGTTCGAATTCCTATGACGCCACGATCGAGAAATATTTCGGGACGCGCGGCTACATCGCGTTGCAGGGCTTTTACAAGGACCTGCAAAGCTTCGTGTACAATCTGGAACAAGAGTTCGACTTCACCTCCTATCCCAAGCCCATCGGGGTGCAGCCCGCCACCAATATCGGCCTGCTGAACCAGCCGATCAACGGCGAGGGCGGCAATATCTATGGGGTCGAGCTTGCAGGAACGCTGCCCTTTGGCGAGCTGTCCGGGGCGCTTGACGGGTTCGGCGTTACCGGCGGCCTGAGCTATACCGAAACGCAGATCCAGCCGACGCCGGGTGCGCCTTCGGAGGACATTCCGGGCTATTCGCGCTGGGTCGCGAACGGCACCGCCTTTTTCGAGAAGTGGGGCTTCAACGCGCGGGGCTCGGTGCGCTATCGCTCGACCTTTATCGGCGAATTGTCGGGCTTTGGCGCCAATCGCGTGCGCCGTCGTGCGCTTGATGAAACGATCATCGATGCGCAGATCGGCTATGACTTCCAGGCGGGATCGGCGCTCGAGGGCGTGTCGGTGTTCGTGCAGGGCCAGAACCTGACCGACGAACCCTTCGTCACGGTCGATCCGCGCGACGAGCGGGCAATTGTTGATTTTCAACAATATGGCCGTCGGTTCCTGGCGGGTGCGACGGTGCGGTTCTGAGGTAACGGGCCCCTCGCCTCGCTTCCTGGGAACGCCAGGGAGCGAGGCGCGGGCTCGCAAATGGGGACGCATATATGCGCGACGACCGGACCATCGTAATCGCGGGGGGCGGCACCGCGGGATGGATGGCAGCGGCGGCGTTCGCGCGCTTCCTGGCGCCGGGCTGGCGGATCGTGCTCGTCGAATCCGAGGCGATCGGCACGGTGGGTGTCGGGGAAGCGACGATCCCGCAAATATCGTTGTTCAACAAGCATTTGGGCATCGACGAGGACGCGTTTCTGCGCGCCACGCAGGGAACGATCAAGCTTGGGATCGAATTTCGCGACTGGGTGCGGCCCGGGCATTCCTATCTGCACGGCTTTGGCGACACGGGGCGCCCGCTGGGGCTGCTGGGTTTTCACCATTACTGGTTGCGCGCGCGATCCGAGGGGTTTGCGGCGGCTTTCGACGACTATTCGCTCAACAATGTCGCGGCGTTGCGCGGCGGGTTTGCGCGGTTCGAGGCCCGGGGACCGGTGCCGCCAATGCCCTATGCCTTCCACTTCGATGCCGGGCTGTATGCGGCGTTCCTGCGGCGTTACGCCGAGGCACGCGGGGTGATCCGGCATGAGGGGCGGATCCTGTCGGTCGAGCGCGACGATGGCGGCGACATTTCGGCGCTGTTGATCGAGGGCGAGCGGCGGGTCGCGGGGGATCTGTTCATCGACTGCACGGGCTTTGGTGCGCTGCTGATCGGCGGCGCGCTGGGCGCGGGCTATGAGGACTGGAGCGATTGGCTGCCCTGCGACCGCGCGCTGGCGGTGCCATCGGCGCGGGTTGCGGTGCCAATACCCTATACGCGCGCGACCGCGCAAAAGGCGGGATGGCAGTGGCGCATCCCGTTGCAGCATCGCACCGGCAACGGGTATGTGTACGACAGCAAGCATATTTCGGACGACGAGGCGGCGGCGACGCTGCTCGCGAATCTCGATGGCGAGGCGCTGGCGGAGCCGCGTCCGCTGCGATTCACCGCTGGCCGGCGCGAGCAAGCCTGGGTGCGCAATTGCGTGGCGGTGGGGCTGGCCAGCGGGTTTCTGGAGCCGCTCGAATCGACCAGCATCCACCTGATTCAAACCGCGATCGCGCGCATCCTGGCGTTTCTGCCGACCGGCCGGATCAGCGATGCCGACCGCGCCGAATATAACAACGAGTCGCGGCTAGAGCTTCATTTCATCCGCGACTTTCTCGTCCTCCATTACCACGCAAATGCGCGCATCGGCGAGCCGTTCTGGGACGCGGCGCGGACGCGGAAATTGCCGCCCGAGCTGGACCGCAAACTGGCGCTGTGGCGATCGTCAGCGCGGCTGTCGCGGCGCGAGGGCGAGTTGTTCGCCGAACCGGGCTGGACGCAGGTGCTGATCGGCCAGGAAGTGATGCCCGATGCCTGGCATCCGCTCGCCGATGCGGTGCCGAGCGCCGATCTCAAGGCCTTTCTCGATGGCGTGGCCGACGTCGCGGCGCGCACCGGCGCGGCGATGCCTGCCCATGCCGATCTGCTGGCGCAGCTTGCCGGCAACCCTGCGCAGCAAGGAGTGAATGCATGATCCGCACGCTAGCCACCGCGATGGCGATAGCCATCATCGCCGCCCCGCCTGCCGCCGCGCAACAAGTCGCGCGGCAACCCGAATTGCGCCGGCGGCTGCCGCAGGACGAAGTGATCTATTTCGTGCTGCCCGATCGCTTCGCCAATGGTGATCGGCGCAACGATCGCGGCGGCATCGCTGGCGACCGGCTCGCGCATGGATTCGACCCGACGCATAAGGGCTTTTTCCATGGCGGCGACATCAAGGGGCTGATCGACCGGCTCGACTATATCCAGTCGCTGGGAATGACCGCGATCTGGCTGACACCGGTGTTCAAGAACAAGCCGGTGCAGGGCGGCAAGGGCGAGGAATCGGCGGGATATCACGGCTATTGGATCACCGATTTCACGACGGTCGATCCGCATCTGGGGGCCGATACCGATTTCACCGCGCTGGTGGCGGCTGCGCATGCGCGCGGCATGAAGGTGTATATGGACATCATCGCCAACCACACCGCCGATGTGTTCTATTTCGCCGAATGCGAGGGCAAGGCGACCTGCGCCTATCGCAGCCGTGCCGATTTTCCCTATGCCACGCGCGGCGGGCCGAAGGGCGAGCCGATCAATCGGGGCTTTGCCGGCGATCGGGTGATGACGACGCAGAATTTCGCGCGGCTGACCGACCCGAATTACGCGTATACCGTGAAAATAAAGCCCCAGGAACGTACGATCAAGGTTCCGGCATGGCTGAACGAGCCGATCCATTATCATAACCGCGGCAACACAATGTTCTCCAACGAAAGCTCGACGATGGGCGATTTCGTCGGGCTGGACGATCTGATGACCGAGAGCCCTCGCGTGGTGAAGGGCATGATCGACATTTATGGCGACTGGATCGACCGGTTCGGCGTCGATGGCTTTCGCATCGATACCGCACGGCATGTGAACCCCGAATTCTGGACCAAGTTCACCCCGGCGATGCTGGATCGCGCGAAGGCGAAGGGCATTCCCAATTTCCATATCTTCGGCGAAGCGGCGTGGAGCGAGCCGGAAATCGGCTTGTTGCAGCGTCACACCGTCGTCGACAAATTGCCGAGCGTGCTGGATTTCGCGTTTGCGACGGCGGTTCAGCAGACCGTGGCGGAGGGCAAGCCGACCGCTGCGCTCGCCAAATTATTCTGGGGCGATGCGATGTATGCCGGGGGCGAGCCCGCCGCGCTGCAATTGCCGACCTTCATCGGCAACCACGATCAGGGGCGCTTCGCGATGTTCGTGACCAGGGCCAATCCGCAAGCCGACGACGCCGAACTGCTCGCGCGGACGCGGCTGGGGCACGAGATGCTGCTGACGCTGCGCGGCGTCCCCACGATCTATTATGGCGACGAACAGGGCTTTGCGGGCAAGGGCAATGATCAGGATTCGCGCCAGACGATGTTCGCATCAAGCGCCGCGACCTATCTGGAAGAGAAGCTGGTCGGCACCGCGCGGACGCATCGCCAGGATCATTTCCGCACCGATCATCCGCTGTTCCAGACCATCGCCACCTTGTCGAAGCTTCGCGTCGCGACCCCGGCGCTGAGGCGCGGGCGGCAGGTGACGCGTGCGTATCACGATGCTTCGGGCGAAGGCGTGCCGGGGTTGTTTGCCGTCAGCCGCTTCGACCCTGCAAGCGATGCCGAGGTGGTGATCGCGTTCAACACCTCCGCCGCGCCGATTGCCGCCAATATCGAGGTCGAGGCGCGCTCGACCGATTTTGGTGCGCTGTACGGCACCGGCTGTCCGACGACCGCTACGGCACCCGGATCGGTCGCGGTGACGATCGCGCCGTTCTCGACGATTGTCTGCGCGGCAACGGGGTCGCGATGAGCACTGCGGCAAGATCGCTGCTCGCCGACGCCGAGCCCTGGTGGAAGGGCGCGGTGATCTATCAGATCTATCCCCGCAGCTTTGCCGATGCCAATGGCGACGGTGTCGGCGACCTGCCCGGCATCACCCAGCGGCTCGACCATGTGGCCGGCCTGGGTGTCGATGCGATCTGGCTGTCGCCCTTCTTCACTTCGCCGATGCGCGACTCGGGCTATGACGTCGCCGATTTCTGCGGGGTAGACCCGGTATTCGGGACGATCGCCGATTTCGACACACTGATGGCCAAGGCCCATCGGCTCGGGCTGAAAGTGCTGATCGACCAGGTCTATTCGCATTCGTCGGACCGGCATCCCTGGTTCGTCGAAAGCCGCTCCAGCCGAGACAATGCAAAGGCCGACTGGTATGTCTGGGCCGATCCCAAGCCCGACGGGTCGCCGCCATCGAACTGGCAATCGGTGTTTGGTGGGCCGGCATGGCAATGGGACGCGCGGCGCACGCAATATTATCTGCACAATTTCCTGGTCGAGCAGCCCGATCTGAACCTCCATCATCCGCAGGTGCAGGAAGCGATGCTGGGCGCGGCGCGGTTCTGGCTCGAGCGCGGCGTCGATGGGTTTCGCTTCGATGCGCTCAATTTCGCGATGCACGATCCCTTGCTGAGGGATAATCCGCCGCTACCGCCGACCAACCGCGCGCGCAGGCGTTCGTTCGATTTCCAGGACAAGATCCACAACCAGTCGCACCCCGACATTCCCGTCTTCATCGAGCGGCTGGCCGCCGAGATGCGATCCTATGGCGCCACATTCTCGATGGCCGAAGTCGGCGGCGATCACTGGGCGCGGGAAATGGCGTTGTACACGCAAGGCGCGGCGCGGCTCGACAGCGCCTATGGCTTCAACTTCCTCTATGCCGAAGCGCTGACCCCCGCGCTGGTGGTGGATGCGCTCTCGGTTTGGCCCGATACGCCCGATCATGGTTGGCCGAGCTGGGCGTTCGAGAATCACGATGCGCCGCGCGCGGTTTCGCGGTGGACGGCCCCCGCGCATGCGCGAGCGTTCGCGCGGATGAAGATGCTGCTGCTGCTGAGCCTGCGCGGTAATGCGATCCTGTACCAGGGCGAAGAACTGGGGCTGGGACAGGTGGAGATACCCTTCGAACGGCTGGTCGATCCCGAAGCGATCGCCAACTGGCCGATAACGCTGTCGCGCGACGGCGTGCGTACGCCGATGCCCTGGCAAGGCGATGCCAAGGATCGCGGCTTCGGTTCGATCGATCCATGGCTGCCCCATGGTGCCGATCACGGCGCGCTGGCGGTGGACCAGCAGGAAGCCGATGGCGATTCGCTGCTGCACTGGACCAGGCGGCTGATCGCACTGCGCCGCGCGGAACCCGCGCTGCGATCGGGTTCCTCGCGCGTCGTCTCGGCGGACGAGGCGGTGCTGGTGCTGGAGCGCACGCATCCGGGCGGCGCAACCTTGCGCTGTGCGTTCAACCTGTCCGACCGCGCGGTGGCATTTACCGTGGACGGCGCGGTGCTGGTGGCAACGGGGGATTATAGCGGCGGCATATTGGGAGGGTATTCGGCCGTGGTGATGCGGGGCCGAGCGTAGCCGGTTGCGGTAACGCCCCCCGGTCCCCCATCGGCCCGCGCGTTCACGCCATCGTGCGCAGGCGCTTGCGGACCAGCTTACCCGACGATGTCAGCATCGCCTCTCCCCATTTGCCGCGGGGACCGGCACCCGGTTTCAATGCCGCCGACAGCTCGGCTTTGTCCGCCACCGACCAGTTGACGTAGCCGATATGGTGCTGCTCCAAAAAGTCCCACCAGACGCCGGTTTCGGTCGCGTCGATCACGCCATCGCCGTCGGCGCGGGTCGTGCCATATTCGGTGACGAACAGCGCCGCCCCCTTTGCCATCGCCGCGGCGGCCTTGTCCCGCAGCGCCTGCTTATGCGTGGCGGCATAGAAATGGAGCGTATAGGCAAGGTTGGGATCGGCCAGCGGATCGGCGGCCGCCTCGTCGACATCCTGCGACCAGCTGCGCGTGCCGGCGACCACCAGATTGCGCTGATCGACGCGCCGGATCGCGGTCAGCACGGCGGCGTGATAGGGTTTGAGCACGTCGGCCCAGCCATGTTCGACCAACGGCTCGTTATACGGCTCGTATATCAGGTTCGGCAGCGCGCCGTACTTGCCCGCGATCCGCGCGAAGAATGCTGCGGCCTGTTCGGGATAGGGCTGGTGCGCGTGCCAGTCGATGATGACGTAGATGTCGTTGGCGACGGCGGCGTCGATTACCGCTTCGACCTTGGCCAGCTCGGCCGCGGGATTGGCCAGATAGCCGCCCGAGTCGACCGCCATCGCCGCGCGGACAACGTCGATCTTCCAATCGCTGCACAACCAGCGAACGGCGTCGGCGTTGTAATATTGGCCCTGCCACTGGCTCCAGAACAGCGACATGCCGCGCAGCGTGACCGGGCGGCCATGTTCGCCGACGATATGGTTGCCGCGCACCTGCAGCCGGCCGTGGCGAGCAACGACGCCGCGCGATACCGGCGTGGCTTCGCCGATTCGCGGGAAAGCGAGCGATCCCGCCAGCCCCGCCATACCCGCCACCACCATGCGCCGGCCGAGGGTCACAGCTTCATCCCCAGCAGGATGGGCTCGATCACCTTCTCCATCGCGGCATACCCCGCGGCTTCGGGGTGGACGCCGTCGAGCGCCAGCCCCTTGCGTATGCCACCCCGTCCGTCGCCGAGCGCCGCGGCATAATCGACATGGGTCGCGCCGATGCGCGCGGCATAGGCGCGTATCCAGGCGTTGATCTCGGCGATCGGCTCGATCGTTGGAAGGCCCGGCCGCCAGGGGAAGCCGGCGGCGGGGGGAACCGACGCCAGCAGCACCGCGATCCCGTTCGCCTTCGCCAGCTGCGCCATCGCCATCAGATTATCGTACGTCTGGGCGCGCGTCATCGGCCCGGTATTGCCGGCGACATCGTTGGTACCCGCCATGATGTGCACCGCGCGCGGACGCAGCGCGATCACGTCGGGCATCATGCGAAGCACCATCTGCGAGGTCGTCTGGCCACTGATGCCGCGCCCCACCCGCCCCTCGCGGAAAAATTCGGGACGCTTGTCGCGCCAGCCTTCGGTGATCGAATCGCCCATGAAGACCACCCCCACGGGTTCTCCGGCGGTTCGCAGCCTTGCATTGTCGTCGGCATAGCGCGCCCACCATGCCCAATCTTCGCGCAGCCGCTTCTCGCGGGCGGCGTCCTGCCCGGTGGCGAGGCCGGGCAGCAGCGAGAATCCGGCGGTGGCTGCGAAAAAGGTCCGGCGGTCAAGGCTCATAGATGCTCCGTCAGCAAACAGGGTTGGGCGCGATCGGCACCTGGCGCCGCGTCGCGATGCTCGAAGGCCGGGCGGCGTCGCCCGACCGCATCGTAGCGCGGCCGATGCCGAAGGCCAGCCACATCGGGATTGCCGCGGCGCGCTAATCCCCGAACTTTCGCCCGAGCGAACGCTTCGACGACCCAGTCGCGCCACCTACAATTTCGGTGGAAGTTGGAATCGTCGGCCTCCATATCCTCGGCGATGAAATATTTCGAACCAATCGCGCTTGCGCTCGTCGCGATCCTTCTTCCGGCCGCGCATCAGCCCGATCCGGCGACCCGCCAGCTTTGCTCGAACCAAACCGGCATGCACGACGGCTATTTCTTCACCTTCTGGAAAAGCAGCGGTGATGCCTGCATGACGCTGGGGCGGCGCGGCCGCTACACGACCGACTATCGCCTGGGTGCCAGGGAAAATCTGGTCGCCGGCAAAGGCTGGCGGGTGGGATCGCAGACGCGGACGATCGGGTACAAGGTCAACCGGTTCGAAGCCGGCACCAACAGCTATCTGACGCTTTACGGGTGGTCGACCGATCCGCTGATCGAATATTATATCGTCGAGGATTGGGGTTCGAATTTCACCCCGCCCGGCGACGATGCGAAACCGCTGGGCACCGTGCGTAGCGATGGCGGCATCTACACCATCCACCGCACCCAGCGAGTCGAGCAGCCATCGATCCGCGGCACCCAGACCTTCTACCAATATTGGAGCGTGCGGACCCAGCGCCAGACGTTCGGCAAGGATCGAACAATCACCTTCGCCAACCATGTCGCGGCGTGGCGCAAGGCGGGGATGCAGCTCGGCACGATGCACTATCAAGTGCTGGCGACCGAAGGTTTCGGCAGCAAGGGAAATTCGGCGGTTACGCTTTGGCAGGAATGATGCGGCGGGTCGGTTAGGCCGGTTGGCGAGCCCTTCGCAATGCTGTGATCGGGTTCCTGCTTAACCTAACTGCACAACCGGGCTTATTTGGTGCCCAGCACACGCAACAGATATTGGCGCATGCGTTCGGTCCGGTCGGCCGACGCCGGTGCGAGCACCCCGCGTGCGCTTGCGGGCAGATGATCGCCCGCGGTGCCGGCCGACGGGCTGAAGACATAGTGATCGAACCAGGCGCGCCAGCCTTCCTTTTCGAACTGCGGCCGATCGCGCACCGCCATCATCGCATGGACCAACGCATGGAATGCCGAGTTGGCGGGGTCGAAATCCCACCAATAATTGCACAGGACGTTGAGCGTATCGAACGCCTGCACATGGTGCCACCAGGTCGCGGGGACGAATATCGCATCGCCTGGCCCAAGGTCAGCGACGACCGCGTGGGCGAGCGCCTGGGCGAAGCGCGGGTAGCGGTCGAGATCGGGTCGGGTGGGATCGACCATCGACGAAGGCGGGCCCGCCAGCGTTCGGTCGAGCGGGCCAAGATACAGATTGCCCACCTGCTCGGGCGGAAAGAGGATGAACCGCCGCCGCCCCGCCACGACGCACGCAAGGTTGGTCGAGCCGTCATAATGGGTCGCGGTGCGGCTGGCATTGCCGATCCACAGCCGCGGCACCGCGCCGCCAAGGTCGAGATCGATCGGATTGCCCGCCGACCATCCGGGCAGATGCTCGGGCGCGGTCGCGGCGTTGGCATAGAGCGAGTGTGCCTCGCCTGCGGGCAGCGCCGCCAGCCGCAGCAGCTCGCTGAGCAACAGCTTGAGCGGCGCGCGCTCGCGATTGAAGTTGAAGCCTTCTAGATTGTCGCCGCGATAGAAAAACCGCCCGCCAAATTCGGGCGGCGACACCAGCACCTCGAGCGGATGCGCGGCACCGGCCTCAAGCCCCCCCAGATAGTCGGCTATCGCGTTGTCGCCTGCCTTGGCCGCCGCGACGGCGGGCCATGCGGCTACTTGATCGCGCAGCACCAGCGGTTGCGCGAGCGGTGCGACGTCGGTGGCGAAGGTTGCGGCATCGACTGCGGCGCGTTCGTCGGCGGGCCGAAGCGGTGACAAGGAGGAGATCATGGCTTCCTAGGTAACAGCACGATGGGGCCGGACAACCCCGGCAAACGCACCGGATAGGCACCCGCGCATCGCTCGCGCGCTCAGCATGCCGCAAGCGCGGCGTCGGTCGGCAGCGGCTCGAGCCGCGCCAATGCCTCGGCATGCGGGGGCATATGATCGAGCGACGCGGTCACCACCGCCTCGATCCGTGCGAGTCGATCGGCGACGCGCGCCAGCGGCCAGGCATCGCATACCGGATCATGCCCAAGCGCGGGGGCGCCTTGCCCGGTCAGCAAGGCGAGCCAACTCCAGGCGTTGAAGAGCTCGTCATCCTCGCGGAACAGCCGCCCGCCGCCCGCGAACAGCGCAAGCTTTTCGGCGAGCCCGGGCGGCGGGGTTTGCGCGCGGCGATCGTGCCAGAAGCGCTCGGGCCGTTGGTTCAGGTAATAATGCGCGACCAGGAAGTCGCGGATCCGTTCGAATTCGGTGGTCATCACCCGGTTGTAGCGCGCGCGCGTCGCGGCCACCGCGTCCGGCCCCGCCGCTGCCCCAGGCAGATGTTGCAGCAGATGTTGCAGCCCCGCCTGCACCAGATGGATGCTCGTCGATTCGAGCGGCTCCATGAACCCCGACGCAAGCCCCAGGGCGACGCAATTCTGCGCCCAGAACGCCTGCCGATGCCCGGTCGAGAAGCGCAGCACCCGCGGCTCGGCGGTCGGCGGCGTCTCTAGCGACGCCAGCAATTCGGCGGTCGCCTCGTCCTCGCTGAGATAGGCCGAGCAAAACACGCGCCCGTTTCCCGTACGGTGCCGCAACGGGATCCGCCACTGCCAGCCCGCCGCATGCGCGATCGATCGAGTCAGCGGCAGCGGCGCTGTATCGGCTGCCGACGCCACCGCGACCGCGCGATCGCACGGCAACCAGTGCGACCAATCGACCCAGCCGACCCCCAGCGCCTCGCCCACCAGCAACGACGCGAAGCCCGAGCAATCGAGGAACAGATCGCCCTCGATCCGCCGGCCATCGGCCAGCACCAGCGCCGCGATCCCGGCAGCGCCGCGCTCGACGCCCTCGACGGTGCCTTCGACGCGCGCCGCGCCCATCGCTTCGGCATGCCGGCGCAGGAACGTCGTATAGTGCCCGGCGTCGAAATGATAGGCGTAGGTAATGCGCGACAGCGGCGAATCGCCATTGTCGAGCGGGTGCGCGAACCGTCCTTCCTCCGCCGCACGCGCCTCGAGCCAATAACGCTCGAGCGCTTCGGCCTGCCCCGCGGCGCGCGCGCGGAGCCATTGCGCGTGGAAGGGCAGCCCGCCGATATCGGTGCCGGGACGTCCGAAGGCGTGGAGGTACGAACTGCCCTGCCCCGACCAGCCTTCGAACCGGATACCCAGCTTCCAGCTGCCCCCCGTCGCACCCAGGAAATCGGCCTCGTCGATCCCCAGCATCGCGTGGAAGGTGCGGATCGGCGGGATCGTCGCTTCGCCGACGCCAACGGTGGGTATCGCGTCCGATTCGATCAGGGTCACCGTCCAGCCCGCGGGCCCGAGCAGCCGCGCCGCGGTGGCCGCGGCCATCCAGCCGGCGGTGCCGCCGCCCAACACCACGATGCGCTGCGTCACGCTGCGTGCTGCCGGCCGGGCGCTACCCGCGCGATATAGTCGGCATGGCGCGGCATGCGGCTTGCCGCGTCGGCGAACAGCGCGCGCAGCCGAACGAAGCGCTGCTCGACCATCGCGGGATCGGTAAGATCGGCCATCCGATCCCATCCGCCGGGCACCAGCCCCTGCCCGAGCAGCACCGCAACCCAGCTATCCTCGGCGAACAGATCGTCGTCGCGGCGAAACACGCGACCGGCGCGCTTCCACAAGGCGATCTTCTCCGCCAGCGTATCGGGGATCGCGCGCGCCGCGGCATCGCGCCAGAAGGGTGAATCGTCGCGATGGGTGAGGTGATAGTGCAGCGCCAGAAAGTCGCGGACCTGATCATATTGAACATCGGCCTGGCGATTGAAGGTCGCCGCCTCGACCCCCGAAAATTCGCGATCGGGGAACAGCGCGAGCAATCGCGAGATGCCGCTCTGGACCATGTGGATCGAGGTCGATTCGAGCGGTTCGGCAAAGCCACCCGCCAGCCCAAGCGCGACGACATTGCCGATCCACTGCCGCCGCCGCCGCCCCGCGGTGAAGCGCAGCAGCCGCGGCTCGGCCAGCGCGGGCCCGTCGAGATTGGCGAGCAAGGTTGCGGTCGCCTCGTCATCCGATAGATAGGCGCTCGAATAGACATAGCCGTTGCCGGTGCGGTGCTGAAGCGGGATCCGCCATTGCCAGCCTGCCGGTCGCGCGGTCGATCGCGTAAAGGGCGTCAGCCCATCGCCGCCGGTGGCGCAGGGGACCGCAACCGCGCGGTCGCACGCCAGCCAGGGGGTCCAGTCTTCATAGCCCGCCTGCATCGCGCCTTCGATCAGGACGCCGCGAAAGCCCGAGCAATCGACGAACAAATCGGCAGCCAAGATGCGGCTATCGGCCAGTCGCACCGCGTTGACGTTCCCGCGCTCGCCTTCCTTGATGACTTCGACCACTTCGCCTTCGACCCGAACGACCCCGGCGCGTTCGGCGCGGGTGCGCAGGAACGCGGCGTACAGCCCGGCGTCGAAGTGATAGGCGTGGTTCATCTGCGACAACACCGACGCCGGATCGGACGCGGGGGGCATGAACCGGCCTTCGCGCGCGGCGACCGCGCACAACGCATAATCGGCAATGTCTTCGCGGACTCCCGCGGCGCGGCGCCGAAGCCAGTGCTGGTGGAATCGAACCCCCTCCTGATCGAAACCGAAGACGCCGAAGGGGTGCAGGTAGCGCTCGCCCGTCGCACCCCAGCCGACGAACTCGATCCCCAGTTTGAAGCTGCCCGCCGTCGCTGCGATGAACTCGGCTTCGTCGATACCAAGCGCGGCATTGAACGCGCGGATCGGCGGGATCGTCGCCTCGCCCACGCCGATCGTTCCGATCGCGTCGGATTCGACCAGCGTCACCGAAAGCCCGGTGGGGATCATGCGCGACAACGCCGCCGCGGCCATCCAGCCGGCGGTGCCGCCGCCAACGATCAGCACCGATCGGACCGGCCCGTTGGTCATGCCGCGACCCACAGCAGCGGCCTCGTCGCCGCCTCGATCATCCCGCCGGCGGTGCCGCCGCCGTTGATCGCCATCCGGGGACCGAGCCTCCCACCAGCCCTCTGTCCGCTGTCGTACACATCGCTCTCCGCAGCCTGTTGCAAGGTTACAACACCATGACAGCCAACTGAATCTAGACTTTTTCCGCTATTGGCAAACCTTAAAATCCGTGGGTATTCGGCCGCTCGGCGCACCAATGCATCGGCATTTGATAGCGCTAACATCGGGGAGGTTTCGTGAAGGGTAAGACTTTGGCTACTGCGCGCGCGGGTGCACTGACGGGTGCTTCGGTTATGGCGATGGTGCTCACCATGCCGGCAGCCGCTGCATCGGCGACCGATGGCTTGCCCCTGGTGGCGCCGATGGTTGCAATCGAGCAAACACAGCCTGCAACCCCGCAAACCGCTGGCGATGCGGCCGTGCAGGACGAAGCCACCACCGACGAAATCGTCGTGACCGGCATCCGCCAGAGCCTGCAAAGCGCGCAGGCAATCAAGCGCAACTCCGACGTCGTCGTCGATTCGATCTCGAGCGAAGACATCGGCGCCTTGCCCGACCGTTCGGTCACCGAAGCCCTCCAGCGCGTCCCCGGCGTGTCGATCAGCCGATTCCAGGCGGGTGCCGATCCCGATCACTTTGCCGCTGAAGGTTCGGGCGTCGTCGTGCGCGGCCTCACCTACACGCGTTCGGAGTTGAACGGCCGCGACACCTTCAGCGCAGGCAACGGCCGCGGCCTGTCCTTCGCCGACGTTCCCGCCGAACTGCTGTTCGGGGTCGACGTGTTCAAAAGCCCTTCGGCCGACATGATCGAGGGCGGCATCGCCGGCACCGTCAACCTGCGCACGCGCCTGCCCTTCGATTCGAGCGGCTTCCTGCTCGGCGGCACGCTCGAGAACAACTATGGCGACTTCGTCAAGAAGTCGGCGCCGACGGTATCCGTGCTGCTCAGCAACCGCTGGAAGACGGGCATCGGCGATTTCGGCCTGCTCGGCAGCTTCGTGCGGTCGCAAATCCGCAACCGCGCCGACAGCATCCAGATTTCGAACTGGGGCACGCGCGTGCTGACCGACGACGGGCGGTTGCTCCAGCCGCTCGCCGCCGATGGCACATCCAATGTCGGTACGACGGTATATGTGCCGCGCGGTGCCGCGGTGCGCAGCCAGGAATATGATCGCGTTCGTTATGGTTATTCGGCGGCGGCGCAATGGCGCAGCCTCGACGGCCGCACTGACGCGACGCTGCAGTTCCTGCGCTCGGATTCGCGCGAGGCCTGGACCGAGAATGCGATCGAAGTCGCGACCGACAACGTGCTCGCCGCGGGCGACAGCCAGCCCTTCCCCGGGACGACCTTCGATTTCGACGACGACAATGCCTTTACCGGCGGGCTGATCACCGGCCCCAACGGCTATCGCGCCGATTCGCAGGCGGGCGCCGATGGCCGCACGCCGACCAACGGCCTGCAATCGAACAACATCGCTCGCGGCAACACCGCGCGTTTCCAGACCAACGACATCAGCTTTGCAGTGAAATCGCGGCTCACCGACCGGCTTTCGGTCAGTGTCGATTACCAGCATGTCTGGTCGAAGGTGAACGTCACCGACCTGACGGTCTGGGGTACGACGTATCAAAACGCCGACATCCGGATGAATGGCAAGGATCCGGCGCAGGTGACGCTGATCCCGGTGACCAACGGCCCGAACAATTACCAGAACGCCGCCAACCCGTCTTACCTCAATGCCTATAACAACTTCTATCGCTCGGCGATGGATCACCTCGAGGATAGCGAGGGCGATTCGGACGCGGCGCGGATCGATTTCGACTATAGCTTCCCCGAGGAAGGCTGGCTGAAGTCGGTAAAGGCGGGCTATCGCTTCGCCGATCGCCAGAACGAAGCGCGTTCGTCGGCCTATAACTGGGGCGTGTTGAGCGAGATCTGGGGCGGCGGCACGCTGGCCGACAATTCGTCGGTCGGGCCGGGCGGCCCGGTCTGGTTCGACCGTCCGATCGACGGCAATCCAGCCACGCGTACCACCGGTGCGCTCGCGCCGCAGGAAGCGTTCCTCTATTCGAACTTCTTCCGCGGGCAGGAAGCCAATCCGTCGGCGCCGGGCGGTCCGGGCCGGCTGTTCTACCCGGGCGCTGCGCTGCAGGATTACGGCACCGCGATCCAGTCGATCAGCCAGATCGCACAGGAATGGCGCAACTTCAGCAGCAACCTGTCGGGCGCCAATGGCTGGGTCCCGCTCGAGAGCCGCGCGGGCGTGATCGAGGGGACGCCGTATCTGCCGGGCGAGGTCAATCCGGTATCCGAACGCAACAACGCCGCCTATTTCGTTGCCCGCTTCGGCAATGAATTCGACAATGGCTGGAACCTCACGGGTAATGTCGGCGTGCGCTACACGCATACCAGCCGCGTTTCGTCGGGCTTCTTCGCGTTCCCGCAACAATCGTTCAACTGCGTCCCACCCGCCGACGGTCAGGTACAGTCGCGGTTCTGCGCGTTGCCGCAAGCTACCCGCGATCAAGCGGCAGCGTTCCAGAACGGCGCGCTGGTCGCGAACGACGCCAAGCTGAACTATGATTACTTCCTGCCGTCGGCCAATTTCCGGCTGGCGATGGGCGGCGGGCTGCAATTCCGCGTCGCGGTGAACAAGACGGTGGCGCCGCCCGACTTCCTGCTGACCCGGTCGTTCTACAACGTCAATCTTGGCACCGGCGATCAGACGATCCTGTTCAACGGCGGCCCGGTCGCGATCTTCCAGGTCGGCAATCCGTTCCTCGAACCGGTCCGATCGGACAATTTCGATCTGACCGCCGAATGGTATTTCTCGAATGTCGGCCAGCTCACGCTGTCGGCGTTCGCGAAGAACCTGCGCGGCGTCCAGGTGACCAGCACCGAGCGGCAAACCTTCACCAACAATGGCGCCACCTTCGACGCCATCGTCACCACGCCGCTCAATTCGGACGAAATCGGCAGGATCCGGGGGCTCGAGCTCGGCTATCAGCAGACCTATGATTTCCTGCCGGGGGTGCTCTCGGGCCTCGGCCTGTCGGGCAATTTCACCTATGTCCATTCATCGGGCGTTTCCCAGTCGAACCTCGATCGGAACGATCCAAACGTCGCTGCGGGCGTTATCACTTCGATCGACGTCGGTGGCCTGCCACTGCAGGGATTGAGCAAATATCAATTCAACCTTGCGCCCTTCTACCAGAAGGACGGGTTGGAAATCCGGGCCGCCTATAACTGGCGCTCGAAATATCTGCTCACGATCCGCGACGTGATCGTGCCCAACGCGCCGGTGATCCAGGATGCCTATGGGCAGCTCGACGCGTCGATCTTCTACGCCGTCACGCCATCGATCCGCATGGGCTTCCAGGCGGTGAACCTGACCAGTGCGATCACGCGAACCAACTACGTCATCAACAACGATCTGCTCGAACGACCCCGCAACTGGTTCGTCGGCGACAGCCGTTATACCTTCTCGATCCGGGCGAATTTCCGTTAACGCCGCTATCGCGATCGTAACTACGTACGTCGTTTTCCAATCCGACAGAAAACGAACATTCCGATAAGCTTGACGGGCTTCGCTTTTGCTTTCTCATCTGTGAGGAATCCTCGAGCGAAGCCCGCTGGCCATAGTGCGACTTACCCCGGCCCATCGGCGGGTCCGCATGACCTTCTTCGATTCAAGGCGTAAGTAAATTGTGCCAATAGGCCCGCTATTGCAGGGCCGCCGCGCGCGCGATAGCATCCGGGCATGGCAACGCGCATGGTTGTTCTTGGCCAATATTGTCGCGTCGCGGCGTGTGTCGCGGCGTTGCTGATAATGTCGGGGTGCGGCGGTCGTGGCGGGGACATCGCCTACGACCCGGCAAGCTTCGTCGCGCCCGATGCCCCGCCCCTTCCCGCGACGACCACCGACTACCGCCTCGGCGCGGGTGACGTCGTGTCGATCCAGGTCTTCAAGGTCGATAGCCTGTCGGGCGACCAGACGATCGATACGGCGGGGCGCGTCAATCTCGCGCTGCTCGGCCCGGTCGTCGCCGCCGGACGCACCACCGCCGAGTTCGAGCAGGCGCTCGAACGCCAGTTGGGGGAAAAATACCTCACCGCGCCCAGCATCGCGGTGACGCTGAAAAGCGCGGTGCAGCGAACGGTCACCGTCGACGGGTCGGTGCAGCAGCCCGGCCTCTACCCCATCTCCGCACCGACATCGCTGATCAAGACCATCGCGATGGCGCGCGGCACCGCCGAAGAGGCCAATCCCAGCCGGGTGATCGTCTTCCGCCAGATCGATGGCCAGCGCATGGCTGCCGCATTCGACCTGAAAAGCATCCGGCGCGGCGAATCGCCCGACCCGGTGATCTATGCCGACGACATCGTCGTCGTCGACGGATCGGCGACCAGCAAGGCAATGAAGACCGTCATCCAGTCGCTACCCTTCGTGACCCTGTTCAGGCCGTTCTAGATATTGGCGGACCAGGTCGCCGAAGCGCAACGCATGCTCTATCGACTTTGGCGATACATCGGGTTATGTTCTACGCCGTTGCCCGATACGAGCGGCGACAGCGGATTACTTCGGCTTGCGCTTCGGCATCAGGGGAGATCGGAATGGGCGTTCGAAGCACATCATGGATCGCGGCACTGGCGCTCGTCGCACAGGCGACCATCGCCTCCGCGCAACCGACCGTCGAACCGCGCCTTGCCAGCAACCGAACCGCGCTCGGTATCGCGACGCAGCAGCCGACCCGATCGTCGACCGCAACGGCGCAGGACTGCGTCGTTGGAGGCGCGATCGCCGACTGCGCGTCGCTCGTCGGCAGCAGCCAAGCCGTAGGCCTGACGGGTGGTAGCCTGATCGTCCTGCTGGGTGCGATTGCCGCGGTGGGCCTCGGCATCGTCGTGGCGGTCGGCGGGGACGATGACACGAATGGCGGCGTCACGCCGGTTAGCCCGTAACACACGCACCGGCGCGGATTTTTGGCGGCGTCCTTGCGACCCTTCTACGAAAGACCTCCGCCCGCATCAGCAACGACCGCACCGCGCCGTTTCTCGAGGCTTTCGGCGCATAACCATGGATATCGTCGCTATTCGGATCGGCTAGTCTCGGCCTTCCTTTGCGGCGCCATCCTTCTGGGGGGCGCGAGCGCCGCAGGTTTCGTCGCCAACGCGATCGTGCAGATTGCCGCGATCGCGCTGTTGGTCGCTGTACTATGGGCCCCCGACGCTGCGGCGCGACAGGCAGTGGCCGACCATCGCTGGCCGTTAATTCTATTCGCACTGACCGCGGCGCTGATCGCGCTGCAAATCGTTCCGCTCCCAGCCTCGCTCTGGCAGACCCTCCCGCATCGATCGGCGGTCGCGCAGGGCTTTGCCCTCGCGCGCGTCGATCCCGGCTGGCTGCCCTTGTCGCTCACCCCCGCCGCTACCGCGGCTGCGTTGATCGCGCTGATAGCGCCGCTGGCGATGTATTTCGCGGTGATCGGCGCAATCCGGGCCGAACGGATGCTGCTGCTGCGCGCCCTCGTCGCGATGGCGGTGCTCTCGGCGATCGTCGGTGCGCTGCAGCGGGTGCAGGGCCCCGATTCGCCGCTCTATTTCTATGCGATCACCAATCGCGGCAGCGCCGTCGGGCTTTTCGCCAATCGCAACCATCTCGGCACGCTGCTGCTGTGTGCGGTGCCATTCTGCGCGGTGCTGATCCGCAGCGCACGGACCGAGCGCGCTAGGGGGCGCGCGGCGACGCTGCATGTCGTAGCGCTCGCCGCCGCGATGCTCGTGCTGCTGGCGGGCGTGGCGATCACCGGCTCGATCGCGGTCGCGCTCATGGCGGGTCCGGTCGTCGTGGCGGCGATCCTGATCCTGGCCGCGGACCAAGCAAAGCACGTCAAACGCGTTGCGCTGATGGGCGCGGTTGGGGTGCTGGCGGTCACGGCGGTCAGCGCCAGCGTGATGCCCCGCCAGCTGCCGGCGAGCGACCAGCATCGCGACTCGATCATCCCCACTGCCGCGCGCGCCGCGGTTGATTATCTCCCGCTGGGGGCAGGCGGCGGCAGCTTCACCGCGGTGTATCCGGGGTATGAAGATGCAGCCACGGTGACCCCCGAATATGTGAACCACGCGCATAGCGATTATGTCGAATGGCTGCTCGAATATGGCGCCCCCGGCATGGCGCTCACCGCAGCGGCCTTGGCGCTTTGGGCGCGAGCGACCTGGGTCGCGTGGCGCAGCGGCGGTGACGTTGCACGCGCGGCCACCACCGCGCTGGGGGTCATATTGGTTCACAGCGCGGTCGATTACCCGCTTCGCACCGCCGCGATCGCGGTAGTCGCGGCGCTTGCCACCGCATTGGCGACCACCGCAACCGACGATGATACAGCCCATCGCCCCCCAAAGGCATGATCGATCGCAATATCCGCGATGCTTGGCGTCTGTTGACAACGCACAAATCCTAGTAACAGTCGCTTAGCCGATCCCCGGTCCGTCGTAGTCGGGATGAAACGGGGCAATATGGCGTCTGGGGGTAGACGATGAACGAGGCGATGGGCGAGATCGGCGGTCGCAGCCTGCGTCGTCCGCACAGGTCCGATGCCACTTCGGTATTCGCGGCCAAAGTACCGTGGAGCGGCAACGTGCATCGTCCCACGCAGATCGATGTCGGCGATCTTTTGCGTATCCTCTTCAAATGGAAATGGCTGATCCTGACCGCAGTCATTGTCGGGGTAGCGCTGGCGATCGCAGCGACGATGCTGTCCACCCGAGTCTATCGTTCGGTGGCCACGCTCGAGATCAACACCAGTCCGATCGAAGTGATGGGCAATAATCGCGGCGTCCAGCCTAAGATGCGCGGCGAGGACCAGTTTCTCCAGACCCAGTTCGGACTGCTCAAGAGCCGGTCGCTCGCCGAACGCGTCGCCACCACGCTCAACCTGGGCAACGATGCTAGCTTCGTGCAGGCCACTGGCTCGGCCGAGCAGAAGCGGCGCGCCGCCACCTACAAGCTGGTGTCCAATCTCAGGGTCGAACCGTTGCGCGGCAGCAACTTGGTGGCGCTGAGCTATACCGATGTCGATCCCGAGCGCGCGACCCGGATCGTCAACGCCTTCGCCAACGGCTTCATCGATTCGACCGCCGAACGTCGCTACGGCACTACCGCCTTCGCACGCAATTTCCTGCAAGGCCGGCTCAACGCCACGCGCGAGCGGCTCGAAGAGAGCGAGCGGCAGTTGGTCAACTACGCGCGTAGCAAGGGCATCGTCCAACTGAACAGCGGCGGCGGGCAGGCATCGGGCCGCGATGCCGACAGCCCCACCGGCGGATCGGGCGATTCGCTCACCACGCAATCGCTGCTCACCCTCAACGGCGCCTTGTCGAACGCGATCGGCGAACGGATCGCTGCCGAACAACGCTATCGCCAGGCGGTCGCAACGAGCGCCGCGGGCGATATCTTGCAGAACCCCACGATCACCGGGCTGCGTTCGGAGCGCGCCAGGCTCGAGGCCGATTATCGCGAGCGGCTGGCGACGTTCAAACCCGATTATCCCGACATGATCGCGCTGCGTACACGGATTACCGAGATCGGCGCGGCGCTCAGCCGTGAAAACGGCGACGTGTCCTCGTCGCTGCGATCGGCCTATCTCGCCGCCTCGGGTCGCGAGGCCGAATTGCGCGAACAGGTGGCGTCGCTGCGGTCGAACGTACTCGACCTGCGCAATCGCGGGATCGGCTACACCATCCTGCAGCGCGAGGTCGAAACCAACCGCGGATTGTACGACGCGCTGCTGCAACGCTACAAAGAAATCGGCGTGGTCGGTGGCCTCGGCGAAAGCCAGGCGGTCGTCGTCGATACCGCGCTGCCACCCCGGAGCCCGTTCCAGCCCAATCCGATCCGCAACCTGCTGATCGGCATCGTCGCAGGACTGGTGATCGGCATGGCGATCGCCTTCGGGATCGAATTCATCGACGACACGATCAAATCGGCCGAGGATGTCGGCAGCAAGCTGCACTTGCCGCTGCTGGGATTGGTGCCGCGGATGGAAAAGCGCGCCTCGATCGTCGACGAGCTGGCCAATCCGCGATCCGAAGTCGCCGAGGCTTATTATTCGGTGCTGACCGCCCTGACCTTCACCAGCGGCAATGTTCACCCCAAATCGCTGCTGGTGACCAGCTCGCGCGCGAGCGAGGGCAAATCGAGCACCTCGCTCGCGCTGGCGCAGAATTTCGCGCGCACCGGGCTCAGCGTGCTGCTGATCGACGCCGATCTGCGCAAGCCGTCCTTCCTTGCAAAGACCGCCGACAGTATCGGGCTTTCGCGGCTATTGTGTTCGAACGAGGCGTTGGGCGAGCATATCGTCGGCACCAACACGCCGCGGCTGTCGTTGCTGCCCAGCGGCCTGGTACCGCCAAATCCCGCCGAGTTGCTCGCCACGCGGCGGATCCACCAGATCATCGCCGAAGCGATGAGCAGCTACGACATGGTGATCATCGACGCGCCCCCCGTCCTCGGCCTTGCCGATGCCCCGGTGCTCGGCTCGATCTGCGAGGCGACTTTGCTGGTGATCGAAGCGGCATCGATCCGCCGCGCGATCGTCCTCAACGCGATCGAGCGGCTGACCACCGCCGATGCGCGGCTGATCGGCGTCGTGCTGACGAAGTACAATCCCAAGACCAGCGGCTATGGCTATGGCTATGGATATGGCGACGGCTATGGCGGCCCCTATGGCAGCAAGCCGCGGACGACGCCGATGCTCGACATCGCTTCGTGACGACCCAAATGGCTGCCCGCGGGTTTCGCCCGGTGCGGATGTTGGCGGTGGTGTGCGCGATCGGCCTTGCTTGGCTGGCGGCGCGTCAGGCCGCGCTCGGGCACTGGCAGGCGCGCGAGCCCGCGCTTGCCATGGCATTCGCGCCAGCGGGCGGCGCCGCGCTGACCAACCTCGCACAGGCGCGGATCGTCGCCGCGGCAGGGGCCGTCGATACCGAAGCGCGCGAGCTGATCGCACGATCGATGCGCAGCGCTCCGGGTAGCGCCGCGCCGGTGATGCTGGCAGGGCTCGCCGCCAGCGCCGATGGCGACGACGCCCGCGCGCGGGCGTTGATGACGATCGCGCGGAACCGCGATCCGCGCGCCGACATCGTGCGCTACTGGCTGCTCGACCATCACATCCGGCGCGGCGACTATCGCGCTGCGCTCGCCGAGGTCGGCCCCGCGATGCGGCTGCGCCCGGGCACGCGCGAGCTCATCCTCGCGCTGGTCGCAGCGCTGCTCGCCGATCCGCGCGGCGCCGATGCGGTGCACGCGGCGCTCGCCACCGATCCCGATTGGCGCGGCGACTTCTTCGCGGTGCGCGCGGGTACCGGCACCGACCCACTGGCGCTGCTGGCGTTGCTCAGCCGCTTGCCGCGCGCGCGCAATCCGATCGCCGCCGACACCGAACAACGCGCGGTGCTGCGCGCCGCGGTGGAGCAGCGCCACTATGCCGCAGCCTATCGCGCCTGGCGCAGCTTCCTTCCCGCAGTGCGCCGCCGCGCAAGCGCGATGCCATACGACCCGAATTTTGAGGGGCTCCCCGGCCCCCTTCCCTTCAACTGGACCACCGGCGACAACGCCGCCGGCGAAGCGAGCATCACGCCCGCCCCCGACCTGCCCGAAGCCGGCGCCATGACGCTCGCCTTTCATGGCGCGACCCCGGCGGTGCTAACCGAACAGCTGGTGCTCGCCGCCCCCGGCCCCGCGACGCTGTCGCTGCGCTCGCGGATGACGGGCGCCGATCCGGTCGGTCGGATCGTTGCGCGGGTGCGGTGCGCGCAGAACGATATGCTGCTCGCCGAAATGCCGCTGGCCACCGTCGGCGGGCCGATCCAGCTTTATGCCGCAAGCTTCGCCGTCCCGCCGCGTTGCGACGCCGTCCGGCTGCAGTTCGTCGGCGAACCCGGCGAACGCTTCGGCGAGGTCCGCATCCAGGTGACCGGCGTCGATCTGCGTACGGGTCGATCGCCGGCGTGACCCCCACGAACCAGAATAGCGCCCCCGGCCCCTGGCGATCGGCGCGCAAGCTCTACGTTGCCCTGCCGCAGAACCGTCGACGCCAGGCCGCGCTGACGATCGTCCTCATGATCGTCGGCGCCTTTGCCGAACTCGCGACGATCGGTGCAGTGCTGCCCTTCCTCGCGATCGTAACCGGGGGGTCGCAGGGCCGCTATGGCGGCGCGGTCGCGATCGTCGATTCGCTCGCGGCAACCACGGGCCTCGGCACACTGGGCTTTTCGGCGCTGCTGCTGGTGGCGATCGCGATCCTGTCGGGCGCGGTGCGGCTCGCGCTGGTCCGCACCAGCCAGAGTTTCGTCTTCTCGGTCGCGCATGACCTGGCGACGCAGATCTACGACCGCACGCTGCACCAGCCCTATAGCTACCATGTCATGCGCAATAGCAGCCAGACGATCTCGGGGATCGAGAAGGTGCAATATGTCCTCGGCAACGTGCTGCTCCCCGCGATGCTCGGCACCACCGCGGCGGTGGTCGGGCTGTTCATCCTCGCCGCGCTGATCGCGATCGACCCGGCGACCTCGCTGGTCGCGTGCCTTTGCTTCGTCATACTCTACGCTATCGTCAGCCTGGCCACCCGCAAGCGGCTGTACCGCAATGCCGACATCATCGGCGATGCGCTGCAGGAGCGCGTCCAGACGCTGCAGGAGGGGATGGGCGGCATCCGCGACGTCCTGCTCGATCGAACGCAGCCGATCTTCGTCGCCAAATTCGCGCGCGTCGATCATGCCTTTCGCCGCGCGCAGGCTGCCAACCAGTTCATCGCCGCCGCGCCGCGCTATGTGGTCGAGGCGGGCGGCGTCGTGCTCATCGCGGTGCTGACGCTCTATGTCAGCACCCAACCCGGCGGGATCGTCGCGGCACTGCCGATGCTCGGCGCGCTGGCGCTCGGCGCGCAGCGACTGCTGCCCCTGGTCCAGCAGGTCTATTTCAGCTGGTCGCAGATCCACGGCAACCGCCGCGCGATCGAGGATGTCGCGCGGCTGCTCGACATCCCGCCCCCCGTGCCCGAAGCCGCGATCCCCGTCCCGCCGCTCGCCATCGCGCTTGAGTTCGATCGCGTCACCTATCGCTATCCCTCGGGCGACCGCCCCGCGATCGACTCGCTGTCGCTGACGATCCCCAGAGGCGCGCGGATCGGGCTGGTCGGCAAATCGGGGGGCGGCAAGAGCACGCTCGCCGATCTTTTGATGGGGCTGCTCGATCCGACCACGGGGTGCCTGCGCGTCGATGGCCGCGTGCTCGACGCCGCCGCCAAGCCGTCGTGGCAGGCACAGATCGCGCATGTACCGCAAGCGATCTACCTCGCCGACAGCAGCATCGCCGCCAACATCGCCTTCGGGCGCGACGCCGAGGCGATCGACATGGCGCGCGTCCGCACCGCTGCCCAAGGCGCCGACCTGCATGATTTCATCGCCGGGCTCCCCGACGGCTACCAATCCCGCGTCGGCGAACGCGGCATCCGGCTGTCGGGCGGGCAGCGCCAGCGGATCGGCATCGCCCGCGCGCTGTACAAGCAGGCGACGATCCTGATCCTCGACGAAGCCACCAGCGCGCTCGACGACGAAACCGAACGCGCGGTGATGGCCGCGATCGACCGGTTGTCGCGCGACCTGACGATCGTCTCGATCGCCCACCGAGTATCGACGCTGCGCGGGTGTGACCTGGTGGTGCGGATCGAGGGCGGCCGGATCGTCGCGCAGGGGCCCTATGCGCACATCGTGACCGCCGCCGCCGCTGCCGGGTGACAGCGGCGATGCCCGACGGCAGGCGTCGCGACCTGCAGGCGCTGCGCGGATGGGCGGTGACGATCGTGATCCTGTTCCATGCCGGGCTCGGGGTGCTGCCCTCGGGCTATCTCGGCGTCGACATGTTCTTCGTGCTGTCGGGCTATCTGATCACCGGGATCATCCTGCGCGACCGAGCCGCGGGGAAGTTTCGCTTCGGCCAATTCTACCTGCGCCGCGCGCGCCGGCTGTTGCCTGCGGCCTATGCGATGCTGGCGCTGACGATCGTCGCGGCGATGCTGCTGCTGACGCGCAGCTTCTATGCGCGCTTCCTCGATCAGCTGGCGGGCGCGCTGACGATGTCGATCAACATGGTCCTGTGGCGGCAGATCAATTATTTCCACGACTCGGCGATCTTCGAGCCGCTGCTGCACATGTGGTCGCTAGCGGTCGAGGAGCAATTCTATCTGCTCATGCCCGCGCTGCTGGTGATGTTACCACCGCGGCGATGGACGGCGGTGCTCGCGGTGGCGACGGCGGTCAGCTTGATCGCCTATCTCGTCGCTTATCCGCGCGCGCCCGCTGCCGCCTTCTACCTGCTGCCGTTGCGCGCATGGGAGCTCGGCTTGGGGGCGGTCGCGGCAACCTCCTATGCCGAGCGCGCGCGCGTCCGCGACTGGGCAACCCGGCTTCGCCCGCTCGCGCTGCTGGCGCTGCTGGCGCTGCCGCTCGCTCCCACGGTCGCCGCGCTGGTTCCCTGGTTGACCCTGTTCGCATGCATCAGCGCGGTGGCGTTCATCGTCGCCGAACCCTGGGAAGTCCGCGCGCTGACCCCATGGGCAGCGATCGGCGATCGATCCTATTCGCTGTACCTCGCGCATTGGCCGCTATTCGCTTTCGCCAACATCGTGTGGCTCGGGATGCCCTTGCCGCCATTGCTGATCGGCGCCCTGCTGCTGGCGACAGCCACGCTGGGATGGGCATCCTATCGCTGGATCGAGCGGCCGGGGCAGGTGATGCCGCTTGCCCTGAGGCGGATCTCGGGGCTGGCAGCGGCAGGCGCGGGTGGCCTGGCGCTGCTGGGGGCGATCGGCGCACAGATGGTGGCGGGGCGCGGCCAGCCCTTCGACACAAGCGGCGTCACCGGGCTGCCGCTCGCCGGATGCGAGGGCACCGCCACCCGCTTCGACGGCCGCTGCAGCCAATCGCCGCAGCCCAGGATCCTGCTATGGGGAGATTCCTTCTCGCAGCACCTCGTGCCCGCGATCACCGCCTCGACCCGACACCCGATCGCGCAGGCAAGCCTTGGCGGATGCGCGCCTTTGCTCGGCATCGCGCCGGTGGACCGGCTGGCGAGCCGCCGGATCGCCGCGGCGTGCATCGGCTTCAACGACAGCGTGCTGGCGTATCTCGCGCGAACCCCCAGCATCGAATTGGTGGTGCTGTCGGGTCGGTATCTTCGCTATATCACGCCCGATACGCGCGGGCTGTTGTCCGCCGGCGACAACATCGTCGCGAGCACGCCCGGTCGGATCGTCGCGGCGCAAGCGCGAACCAGCGCAGCGATCCGCGCGATCGGCCGCCGCGTGGTCGTGGTCTCGGGACCGCCACAAGCGCGCTTCGATGTCGGCCAATGCTGGGAGCGCAAGCTGGCAGGGCTGCCGCACGCGGGTGCCCGCGCCGATTGCGCCATCACTCCTGCCAGCGCGCATGTGCTGACGCAGCCGACCGCACGGCTGCTCGACGCATTCGCGCACACCGCGGACACGCCGGTGCTGCGGATCGACCGCGCGATGTGCGCCAACCGCATCTGCCCCACCGCCTGGAACAACGTGCCGCTGTACCGCGACAACGACCATCTCGGCGAAGCCGGGTCGCGCTTGGTGGGCCGCCGGCTCGGGCTGGGCGAGCGGCTATGGGCGATGGCGCGCTAGAGCAGGCGCTTGACCGTGGAAAAGCCGCGCGAACCCGCACGAAGCGCCGGGGCGGGAAGATAGGACAACAGCTGGTACACCAACCGTTCGACCCGCGCCGGCTGGTGGACGTCGCGAAGGATCGCGCGCGCTTCGACACCGCGCCCGATATACAGCCGTCCGCGCGCATAATTGAGCCGCGTCCGATCGGCATAAGCGCGAATAGGCGCATGCAGCTCGCGATACCGCGGCGAAGCCAGTGCGCGCTCGAGCGTCGCGAAAACCGGCGATTCGGGCAGCGGCCGGTCGCGGCCTCTGGCGTCGCAGGCGACCCGCTCCATGACCCCGCCGTTGCCGCGCAGATAGATCGAGCTTTGCCGCGTGCTCACCGCCATCTTGTGATCGAGCGCGAAGCGGATCCAGAACTCGGTGTCGGCACCTACCCGGTAGCTGCCGAACCCCGATGTGGCGGCGAACGCGGTGCGTCGGATCGCGACGCTCGATGCGTTGAAGACGCTGCCATCATGGTCGCGAAAAAAGTCCAGCCGGGCGATCGATCCGGCACCGCTCGGCTGCTGCAACATCTGGTCGAGGTCGCCAAGATACGTCGCGAGCGAGGCCGCACCGATCAGGTCGACGTCTGGATAGGCCGCGATCACCTCGGCAAGCGTCGCCAGATGGTCGCGGCGCCACCCGTCGTCGGCGTCGATCAACGCGATCCAGTCGCCGCACGCGCGCGCCGCGCCCGCGTTACGCGCCGCACCCTCGCCGGCATTGGCCTGGCGGATCAGGTTTATCCGCGGATCGCCGATCGCCGCGATACGATCGGCGCCACCGTCGTCCGATCCGTCGTCGACGACGATCACCTCGGTCGGGGGAAGGGTCTGGTCGAGCACCGACGCCAAGGTCCGCACGATATGATCGCGCTTGTTGTACAGCGGAATGACCACCGAGAAGCTGGGAAGATTCGCAGCCATCGACGCTTCATGACGCAAGTATCCGGCCAACGCCAGCACCGGATCGCATGATGTTGCCGTCCGCCGGATTGTCGCCGATACATGATGGCGATGCGCATTGCCGGCCCGCTATTATATGTGACGCCGACCGATCATGCCGTCGCGCCTGGCGGTCGTGCGAAACTCTCGCGGCTGCATCAAATGCAGCTGCGCGATCTGCTGGGCGACGACTTCCATCGCTTCGTGCTACCCGCCCGGCGTTCGCGCCCAGCCAAGGCGTTGTTGCACGGCCATATCAACGGCATCGATCGCGACAGCATCGCGGCGCTGACCGATGCGATCGAGCGCGAGCGCATCAACCGGGTGTTTCTCGACGGGTCGAACCTCGGTGCCGCCGCGCAGGCGATCAAGCGGCGCCATCCCGGCGTCCGCATCATCACCTTCTGCCACAATGTCGAGGCGCGCTTCTTCCTGGGGGCGTTGCGCGCGCGCCCGACGCCGCGCGCGCTGGCGATATTGGCCGCCAATGCGCGCGCCGAACATGCCGCGATGCGATCGAGCGACACGGTCGTTTGCCTCAGCGAGCGCGACAGCAGGCTGCTGCAGCGGCTGTACCGGCGCGGCGCCGACGCGATCGTGCCGATGGTGATGGAAGACATTCCTCGCGCCGATACGCCGCCAAGGCCCGTTGCCGAACCCTATCTGCTGTTCGTCGGCGGCAGCTTCTACGCGAACCGCGACGCGGTGCGCTGGTATGCCGATACGATCTCCCCCGCGCTGCCGATCGCCACGATGGTGGTCGGCCACGGCATGGACCAGGTCGCACCCGCCCCAAATTTGACGATGGTCGGCGCAGTCGACGATATCGCCCCTTGGTACGCGCATGCGCTAGCGGTGGTCGCGCCGGTCCGCGACGGTTCAGGGATGAAGACCAAGGTCGCCGAGGCGCTGATGTTCGGCAAGCAGGTGATCGGCACGGCCGAGGCGTTTTCGGGCTATGATCGAACAGTGGTGGCGGCCAACCGGCAATGCGATGAACCGGCCAGCTTCCGCCGCGCCATCGACGCCATCTGCGCCGATCCGCCGCCGGCGTTCGATCGGGCGATCCGGCTGCTCTACGAACGGTTCCACGCCCCCGCGGTCGCGCGCCGCGGGCTCGCCGCCATCCTCTCGGCATAGAGCGCCGCAATTTGATCGGCGAGGCGATCGAACGCGAAATCGCCGATCCGCGCCGCGCCATAGGCAATCAGCCGCTCCCGCGCGATCGGATCGGACCAGACACGCTCGATCACCTCGGCGGCGGCGACCGCGTCGTCGGGTGGCATATACGCCCCCTGCCCCTCACTGACCTCGCGGAAGACCGCGGTATCGCTGGTCACCACCGGCCGTCCGGCGGCCATTGCTTCGATCACCGCGATGCCGAAGCCTTCGTAGCGCGAGGGCACGACCACCATGTGGCATGCGGCATAGAGCGCGCCGACCGTCGCGTCGTCGGCATGCTCAACGATCCACACCAGCGCCCCGAGCGCCAGCCGCGCGATCCGCGCCTGCAGCGCCGCCAGGCTGCCCGCATCGTTGCCGACGATCACCAAGGGCCTGGCGCATCCGCGGTCGCGCAGGACCGCCACCGCATCGATCGCGAGCTCGAGATTCTTGCGCGGTTCGAGGTGACCGACCGCAAGCATGAAGCGCGAAGGCATGCCCGGCGGCAGCGCACCCAAAGCGGCGGCACGCGCCGACACCCCGTTATAGACCACCGACACCCGCGTGCCCGGGCGGAACGCCAGCAACTCGGCGCGCATCGCCTGCGATACCGTAATGATCCGATCGGCGCGCGCCAGCGCATGCGACACGATCGCCGGCGCCACCGCGCGTTCGATTAGCGGCCGATCGCGCTGCAGCGGCCGTAGGTCGTGGATCGTCAGCATCGTCGGGCATGGCGCGTGCACCAGCGGCAGCGTGAAGGTCTCGAACAGGTCGAGCCGGTCGGCCGCCAGCGTGCGCCGCCAATAGCCCAGCCCAGCGCGAAAGCGCGGCCATCGCCCGCTGCTCGGCATCGGCGTTCGCCGCACGATGATGTTGGGCGCATCGGCGAACCAGTCGGCGATCCGCTGGTCGGCGGGTTCGTAGATGACGAACGATATCGCCGGATTGCGCCGGATCAGCGCGCCGTACAAATGCCGGAAGCGCTGGTTCGCCCCCGACGGGCGATCGTCGAAGCAGGTCGCGTTCAGCCCGACGCGCATCGCGTCAGCTTGCATCGAGCTTGAGCAGCGCGAAGTGGCGCGCGATCACCGCCGATTCCTCGAACGGTTCGACCGCTTGGGCCAGCATGTCGGGCGCGATCGGGCGGTCGAGCGCGGCGGCGATGCCGTCGGCCAGCGCCTGCGGATCGGCGACGGGCACCAGATAGCCATAGCGCCCGCCGCCGAGCACCTCGCGCGGCCCGGTGGGGCAGTCGGTCGCGACCGGGGTGCAACCGCACAGCATCGCCTCGACCAGCACATTGGGGAGCCCCTCGACATGCGACGACAGCGCAAAGACGTCGGCGTTGGCGAAATATTTGAGCGGATTGGATACGCGGCCCGGCAGCCGGACGCGATCCGCCAGCCCCGCCGCCGCGACCTGGGCCTCGAGCGCGGCGCGCGATGACCCCTCGCCCAGGATCACCAGCCGCACCATCCGCCCGCGATCGCGCAGGATCGCCGCCGCGGCGATCAGGTCGTCAAACCCTTTCCACGGCGCCAACGTACCCGCCGCGACGACCAGCGGCACGCTGCGATCGACGAACCACCCATCTTCGACCGGCTCGGTCGCGCGCGCGCGCGCCGCAGGCTGATCGACGATATTGTACACGCAGGCATGCCGCGTGGTGCCGAACACCTCGGCATATTGCGCAACCATGTCGCGCGACACGCAGGTGAGCGCATCGGCGCGCCACGCGACGCTGCGCGCGAGTTGCTTGAGCACCCATTTCTTGGTGAACGCCCGGTTCGAATAGGTGTCGAACGGCGTCACCCGCGACGACCCGCTGATCCGGACGCGCGACCGCGCGACGATCGCGGCGAGCAGCACGAAGGTGTTGAGATGGTCTTCGGCCGAAAACACCGCATCGGGGCGCTCGCGACGGAGATAGCGCACCAGCGGCGCGAACATGCCGCGCGTCTGCGCACGGTCGAGCACGTGGACCGCGACCCCCGGTGCGTCGGGAACGCGAAGATCGGTGTCGCAGCGGCCGATGATCAGATCGACCCGATGCCCACGCGCGGCGAGCGCGGCCGCCAGCCGCCACTGCGCCAGCGGCACCCCCGAAATCGCATAGCGCGGCGTGACCACCGCGATCCGCAGCCGCTTCATGCCAGCAGCGCCTGATACTCGCCCGCCGCCACGCGCGACCGCGCCAGAAACAGGAAATTATTGTAATAGCCGCCGCCCGCCACCCCAAGCGCGGCGAGCGACTGGTGGAGGGTAGGCCGGAACCCAGCGACCGGCACCAGCACCTCGTCCTTGAGGAAAAATCCGTGATAGCCGAGCGATTCGATCCGCTCGAACATCGCGGCGATCGGCGCGCCGCGGTGGCGCTGTTCGATCTCGATCAGGATCGCCGGGCATGATGCCGCGATCGTCGCCAGCGCGCCTTCGATCACCTCGGCTTCATGCCCTTCTACATCGATCTTGAGCAGTGCCGCATCGGTGATGCCGAACGAATCGAGCCGGCGAAGCGCGACTTTCACGACCCGCCGCGCGCCCTCGCCGAGCCGCTCGATCGACGCCGCCGCATCGTGCTCGACCCCCTCGCTATCGACCGGAATCCCAAGCGCCGCGCTGCCATCGACCGCCGACAGCGCGCAATCATGTACGCCTAGGCCCGGTCGCCCCGCGGCCCAGGCCTGCAGCGCGGCAAGACACATCGGATTGGGTTCGAACACCTCGACCCGCGCGCCCAAGCGGTGGAGCGCATAGGCATAAGCGCCATAATTGCCCCCGACATCGATAGCGCGCGCGCCGGACGGCACCAGCCACCGAAGTAGTCGCATTTCGGGCTCGAGTGTTCGGTTCAGCCGTGCATGCCAATATTTGGCGGGCACGCGCCAGCGGGCGGGCAAGCCTTCGCGGACCAACGCCTTGGTCCGGCCAAGCCTATTTACCACCATATCGCGCCCCAACGCTGGGCTTTTCTTGACCTGGGCGGCTTTCTATTGTGCATGGCACTATCGGGGGTGGCCAGATGTGCGGGATTGCGGGTATCTGGTCGCACGGGCCGGCGCGTCGTCATGACGCGACGGCGATGGCCGATGCAATTCTCCACCGCGGCCCCGACGATGGCGGGCTGTGGTACGATGACATGGCGGGTATTGCGCTGTCGCATCGTCGTTTATCCATCATCGATCTTTCCGCCGCGGGCCATCAACCGATGGCGTCACCTTGCGGACGCTATATTCTTAGCTTCAACGGTGAAATCTACAATCACCGCGACTTGCGGCAATTGCTCGAAGCCAACGGCCAGATCGAATGGGCGGGCCAGTCGGACACCGAAACGCTCGTCCACGCGATCGCGCATTGGGGGCTGGCGGCGACGCTGACCCGATCGGTCGGCATGTTCGCGCTGGCGCTGTGGGATCGGCACGAGCGGAGCCTGTCGCTCGCGCGCGACCGGATCGGCGAGAAGCCGCTTTATTATGGCTGGTCCGACCGCGCGATCCTGTTCGGGTCCGAACTAAAGGCGATCCGCGCCGCGGCGGGGTTCACCGCGCGCACCGACGCAGACGCGCTGGCGCTGTATCTGCGCCACAACAGCGTTCCCGCGCCATGGTCGATCCTGGAGCAGGTGTACAAGGTCGAACCCGGGGTGATCCTGGCGCTCGATTCGCGCGCGCTCGATTGCCCGCCAGCGACTCCCCCAAGCGCAGCAGGCGCGGCGACCCGCGGGGTGCGCTGCACCCGCTATTGGTCGCTTGGGGATAGCGTCACGGCGGGTTCCGACCCGGCGATGACCGCGTCGCAGGCGGTCGAACAGCTCGCGGCCCGGCTGCGCACCGCGATCGCGGGGCAGATGATCGCCGACGTTCCGGTCGGCGCCTTCCTGTCGGGCGGCATCGATTCTTCGACGATCGTCGCGTTGATGCGCGAGGCGACGTCGGCACGGGTGCGAACCTTCACGATCGGCTTTGCCGAAACGGGCTATGACGAAGCGCCGCATGCGCGCGCGGTGGCGCGGCATCTGGGCACAGAGCACCATGAAACGGTGGTGGGATCGGAAGATGTCCGCGCGGTCATCGCGGCGTTGCCGACGATCTACGACGAGCCCTTCGCCGATTCGTCGCAGCTGCCCACCGTGCTGCTGAGCCGAATCACCCGCGGGACGGTGACGGTCGCGCTGTCGGGCGACGGCGGCGACGAGCTGTTCTGCGGCTATAATCGCTATTTGATGTCGCGCCGCTTCTGGGACCGGATCGCGCTGATCCCGCGACCGCTTCGCGCGGCGATCGGGCGCGGGATCACGACCATCGCACCGGGCCGCTGGGACAAGCTGGCGCAGCTGCCGATGTTGCCCGCCATTCCGATGCTGGGCGACAAGCTGCACAAGGCCGCGCGGATGCTCGGCACCGGGCTCGACACCCAGGCGATCTATCGCGCGTCGAGCGAGGAATGGATGTCGGGGCTGCCATTGGCAGGCGCCAGCCGCGCGTATCCGATGCTCGCGCTGCCCGACATCGCCCACACCCCCGAAGAGCGGATGATGCACTGGGATATGCTCGGCTATCTCCCCAATGATATCCTTACCAAGGTCGATCGCGCGAGCATGGCGGCGGGGCTCGAGACGCGCGTTCCGTTTCTCGACCACCATGTCGTCGAACAGGCGTGGCGCACCCCGCTGGCGTTCAAGAAGCGCGACGGCCAGGGAAAATGGCTGCTGCGGCAGGTGCTGTATCGCCACGTTCCCCCCGCGCTGATCGATCGCCCCAAGGCAGGGTTCGCGGTGCCGATCGGCGCATGGCTTCGCGGGCCGCTGCGCGATTGGGCCGAGGAATTGCTGCGCCACGACAAGTTGCGGCTCGATCCACTGCTCGATGCCGGCCCGATCCGGCAGCGCTGGGAAGCGCATCTGCGCGGGACGCAGGACTGGACCGCGTCGTTATGGGGCGTGCTGATGTACCGGTCCTGGGCGAATTACTGGTCCGATTCCCGGGCCGATTCATGCTGATCTACTGGCTGATGTTCGGCTTCCCGGCGGTGATGACGCTGGTCGAGCAAGCCGATCACCGCAAACGGCAACGGTTCGGTTTTACCTGGGGAGCCGCGCTGCTGGGACTGGTGGTGCTGATCGGCTTTCGATGGGAGACCGGCGGCGACTGGGCGAATTATGTCCGGATGGTCGAGCACGCCTTTTGGGATCCGGCCAAGCTGCAGCCGCTCGGCGACCCCGCCTTTGCCGTGTTGACGGTGATCGCGGCGCGATCGGACCTCGGCATGTTGCTGATCACGGCGGTCAGCGGGACGGTGATGGCGCTGGCACTCACCCATTTCTGCCTCGCGCAGCCGCGGCCCTGGCTCTGCATGGCGGTGGCGATCCCCTATCTCGTCGTGGTCATGGGGATGGGATATATTCGGCAGGGGATGGCGATCTCGTTCCTGATGATGGGGCTCACATCGCTACGCGACGGCCATGTGCTGCGCTATTCAGCCTGGGTGCTGGTCGGATCGCTCTTCCATACCACCGCCTTGATCCTGCTGCCGCTGGGGGCGCTGGTCACCAATCGCAACATCGTCCTGCGCGTGGCGCTGGCGCTGACGATGCTCGCGGCGCTGAGCTATGCGATCATCGCCGCGCGCGCCGAGACGTTCCTGACCAACTATGTCGAGGCGGGGATGGAATCGTCGGGCGCCGCGATCCGGCTGTTCATGACCGCGCTGCCCGGCGTCTTGCTGCTGGCGTTCCGCGATCGCTTCGCGCTCGAGGGCGCCGAGCGCAGCGTCTGGTCGGCGCTTTCCGGCGCGGCGATCGCGTCGTTCGCGCTGTTGTTCGTTTCGCAGTCCTCGACGGTGGTCGACCGACTGGGGCTCTATTTGCTGCCGCTGCAATGCTTCGTCTATGCCCGCGCGCCCGCCGCCTTTGCGAGCGACCAGCGCGGCGAGCGGCTGATTACGGTCGCAATCGTGGCGCTGTACGCCGCTGCATTTTTCGTGTGGCTCAACTATTCGGTGAACATCGAATATTGGCTGCCCTATCGCTCCTATTTCTTCGAGGACGCGATATGCCTGCAATGCTGACCTAGTCGCGGCGATGGCAAAAATCCTGCTATCGGTGAATGCCGCGTGGAACATCGTCAATTTCCGTGCGGCCCTGGTGCGCGCGCTGATCGCCGACGGGCACGAGCTGGTCGCCGCGGTGGTCGACGATGGGCACCTCGCGCAGGTCGAATCGCTTGGGGTCCGCACGATCGCGCTGCCAATGGCGCCGCGCGGGGTGTCGCCGGTCGCCGATGCGATCCTGTTGTGGCGCTATGTCGCGCTGATGCGGCGCGAACGCCCCGGTGCGTTTCTGGGCTGGACGATCAAGCCCAACATCTATGGCGGGCTGGCAGCGGGGCTGACGGGGGTGCCGGCCATCAACAATATTTCGGGGCTAGGCACCGCGTTCATCCGCAGCAACTGGCTCACCCGGCTGGTGCGGCGGCTGTACCGCGCGGGTCTGCGTCGATCATCGACAGTCTTCTTCCAGAACCGGCACGATCGCGACCTGTTCGTCGAGTATCGGATCGTCGACCCAGGCAAAGCCGAACTCCTTCCCGGATCGGGCATCGACGTCGATCATTTCGATCCCGCGCGCTTCGACCCGCCGCCCGCGCCCCCCTTTCGCTTCCTGCTGATCGCGCGCTTGATCCGCGACAAGGGGGTGCTTGAATATGTCGAGGCCGCGCGATCGGTGCAGGCGGCCCACCCTGATGTCGCTTGCGAGATCATGGGGTTCCTCGACGTCGTGAATCCGACCGCGATTTCCCGCGCGACGGTTGAGGGCTGGGTCAGCGAGGGCGTGATCGCCTATCGCGGCGCGAGCCCCGACGTCCGCCCCGCGATCGCCGCCGCCGATTGCATCGTCCTGCCCTCGTACCGCGAGGGGATGTCGCACGTGCTGCTCGAAGCCGCGGCGATGGCCAAGCCCGCGATCACCACGCGGGTGCCCGGCTGCGCCGATATCGTGCGCGACGGGGTGACGGGGCTGCTATGCGAGCCGCGAAGCGCCGCCGATCTTGCGACCAAGATGCGCGCGATGATCGCGCTGTCGCAACCAGAGCGCGAAATGATGGGAAATGCCGCGCGGACGCTTGTGACGGCGTCGTTTTCCGAAGGCGAGGTGATACGCCTTTATCGTGATGCCATCGCGCGGTCCCTGCGTCAGTAGTGCAACCACTTTGGTTCTATCGACAGCCATCCTTCAAGCTACGGCAGATGCGACTTGATTTAACACTATATTTGCAGTTTCTTCCCGGTTGTTGTCTCCGCGATTCGCCTACGGTCCCAGTCGTGGCGCGGCAGCGTGATGCGTCGATGTAGCGTCGGGCTTACTCAACCTCAGCTGTCTTCAGCCAGTAATGAGGCGATCCAATAGCGCCAGGGGGGCCGGTGACCGATCGCAGCGACTTTCGAATCGTCGTGATCGGTCTAGGCTATGTGGGCCTGCCACTCGCCGTTCAGCTGGCGAAATACTTTTGCACCACGGGCGTTGATATCGATCCGAGCCGCATCGCCGAACTGCGCGCAGGGAGCGATCGTACCGGTGAAGTCGATGCCGAAGCGCTCGCCCGGTCCTCGATCGAGTTGACCGAGGACCCCGACCGATGCGCGCCTGCCGACATCTACATCGTCACCGTCCCCACCCCGGTCGATGCCGACAATTACCCCGACCTTGCCCCGGTGCGCGCTGCGACCACGATGGTCGCGCGGATGATCGATCCGGCGCGGCAGCCGATCATCGTTTATGAGAGCACCGTCTATCCGGGGGTCACCGAGGATATCTGCGGCCCGCTGATCGAGACGGTGTCGGGGCTGACGCGTGGGCGCGACTTTTTCCTCGGCTACTCACCCGAGCGGGTCAATCCGGGCGACCGCGAACATGGCGTCGATCGGATCATCAAGGTGGTGGCGGGCGAGAGCCCAGAGGTCACCCAGCGGCTGTGCGCGGTCTATGACCGGGTTACCAGCGCGGGCACCTTCGCCGCCGCCTCGATCCGCGCGGCCGAAGCCGCCAAGGTCATCGAAAACGCGCAGCGCGACATCAACATCGCCTTCATCAACGAAGTGTCGCAGATCGTCGCCAAGCTCGACCTGTCGATCTGGGACGTGCTTGCCGCCGCGGGGACCAAGTGGAATTTCCTGCCGTTCCAGCCGGGGCTGGTCGGCGGTCACTGCATCGGCGTCGACCCCTATTATCTCAGCCACTGCGCCGAAAGCCTGGGCCACCGCCCCGAAGTCATCCTGGCGGGCCGCCACACCAATGACGGCATGGGCCAGTGGGTCGCCGACCGGCTATCGGCCGCGATCGTCGGTCCCGGTCATGCGCTGATCCTGGGCCTGACCTTCAAGGAGAATGTCGCAGACCTTCGCAACAGCAAGGTGATCGACGTCATCACGCGGCTGCGCAGCCACGGTCACCAGGTCGACGTCCACGATCCACGCGCCGACCCCGCCGCCGCCACACACGAATATGGGCTGACGCTGATCCAGGTACTGCCCGATGCGCCGCGATACGACATCGTCCTGCTCGCCGTCGCACACGACGCCTATCGCGCGCTGCCCGCCGAACGCTTCGCCGCGATGCTGATCCCCGGCGGCATTTTCGGCGACCTCAAGAACATCGTCCCCCCCTCGCCGGCATTCGACCATGTACGACGCTGGCGCCTTTAGGCGGGTGCACCACGCGCCCATCCGGGGGCGGATCTGGCAGCGGCGCGACCTGCAGCTGGGCGGCGGCGTGCTGGTCGCGGTGCTCGTGCCCTGCGCGATCGCCGTGTTGATCGAGCCCGCGTTGTTGGCGCTGGGCCTCTTCGGTGCATCAGTTCTGGGCAGCCTTTGCGCAGTTTGCCTCGGCTTCTGGCTGTTCAGCAACATGGTTGCCTTTCCCGGCATCCGCGCGAGCTATTATGTCTTGCCGGTCTTCGCATCGACCTTCGCTGCAGTGTTCGCGATCTTTTTCCTGCTCCGGCTCGATTACAGCCGGCCGCTGCTGATCGCCGGCTTTCTGCTGTCGGTGACATGGTATTATGTCGTCTATTTCATGATCCAGCGGCAGCAGCGGCTGAACATCGCGGTGGTGCCGATGGGGGGCGTCGACAGCCTGTATCCGATCGACAGCATCTGCTGGACGCGGCTCGACCATCCGGTATTCCCGCGCCACTGCACGACGCTGACCGCCGATTTCGACCATGACCTGCCCCCCGAATGGGAACGCTTCCTCGCCGAATGTGCGCTCGCGGGGATATCGGTGGTGCATTACAAGCAGCTCCGCCAGTCGCTGACCGGCCAGGTCCAGATGGAGCGATTATCCGAAAACGCCTTCGGGTCGCTGATGCCCAACGCCACCTACCTCACGGTCAAGCAGCTCGCCGACGCCTTGATTGCGCTCATGTTGTTACCGCTGGTGCTGCCGGTCCTGCTGCTGATCGCGGGCGCGGTGAAGGCTGATACGCCCGGCCCGGTATTTTTTCGCCAGAACCGCATCGGCTATCGCGGGCGAGTGTTCAGCGTGTGGAAGTTCCGCACGATGCACGCCGCGCACCCGTCCTGTGGTCGTCCCGAACACGGCGCGATGACCGCGCCCGACGATCCGCGTATCACCCGATTGGGGCGCCATTTGCGGCGAACGCGGATCGATGAGGTCCCGCAAATCTTCAATATCCTGCGCGGCGAGATGAGCTGGATTGGTCCGCGCCCCGAGGCCGAGATATTGTCGCAATGGTATGAGCGCGAAATCCCCTTCTATCGCTATCGTCACATCGTCCGCCCCGGGGTGTCGGGATGGGCGCAAGTGAATCAGGGGCATGTCACCAGCATCGACGATGTCTTGAAGAAGCTCAGCTACGACTTCTTCTACATCAGCCGCTTCAGCTTCTGGCTCGACATGCTGATCGTGGTGCGGACGCTCAAGACGATCGTGACCGGCTTCGGTTCGCGCTGAGCTGCGCGCGGCGGACGCGGCGCACAACTAACAGCGGTACGCGAAGGAGCGGATACAGGAACACGAAGCCGCGCGGCAGTGCAAGCATGCCGACATCCTCGCCCGACACCAGCACCCGCCGCACGATCGCGAGCATGTTGCCAAAGCGCGGTGCGATCAGCAGCTTGGCGGCGAACTCGGCCCACCCGCGATAGCGCGTCGTCGACAATTCGCGCGTACCCCCGCCCGCGGTGATGACGCAGATCGCGATTCGGTTCAGCAGCGCGACCCGCCGCGATCGGTAGGCGAAGCCGGAGGGCAGCGGGGTGCCGAGCAGCTGGTGGGCGAGCAGCAGCGCCGACGCAGCCGCGCGCGCGCTGCCCGCCGCCCGCGCGTGCCGCCAGTAACGCGCCCCACCGTCGGGCGCCGCCGCCAGCATCGCGGCGATGTCGGCGAGCCATTTGAGCCGCGCCCAGGCGTGCGCCGCGCCATGCGTGCAAAGATAGACGAACAGATCGTCATCCCCGAGTGCCATCAGCGTGCGGCCCTCGATCTCGACCGGCTGCCAGCTCGGCGGGGGTGGCAGTTCGCGACGTACTAGGTCGTCCGAGAGCCGCCAGTGCAGCTCGACCACCAGCCCGCTGTCCCGATGGCGATGGATGCTGTCCTTGGCCGCCCATTGGTACAAAGGCGGGATCGCGTCATCGAGCAGGCGGCGCGGGGTCACCCGATCGAACCCCATCTTTTCGAGCATCCGCCAGCTGCGAGACACATCATCTGGCGCGACCGCCAGGTCGATATCGACCGATTCGCGGACCCCGATCGTGGCGTAAAACCTTTGCGCGAGGGTGCTGCCCTTGAGCACCAGCACCGCCACCCCGACGCGGTGCAGCGCGTCGTGCAGCGCCAACGCGGTCTGCGCCTGCCGCAGCGCTGCAAATCCGCGCTTGCGCGCGACCGCAGCGACCCTTGGCGGAACCGCCACCCCCGCTGCCGACACCGCCTGGGCGACCAGCCCGGCCACGCCATGCCGCAGGGTGATCGCCAACAGTCGATCGCAATCGGCGGCCTGCGCGAGCGACCGAATCGCGGGGTGATACGCGGCGACCGGTGGCCGGGCGATGCATATCCGCACCAGCAGGAACGCGAGCGTATCGGCGCCCGGCACCGGCGCCAAACCGGTGGCAATGGTCGCCCGCGAATCGGCGAGATCGCTTGATTCGCCGATCATGTTCGCCGACCATCGATGTTCGGACGGGAGATTGGCATGGGGGCAGCATGACCGAAGCGATGGTGGCGATCGAGCGGTTCGCACCGTGCGTCGGCCAGGCGTTCAGCATCGGCGACGCGCCCGACGGGCCGGCGCTGAAGCTGGTTGAGGCCAGCCCGCTTACCGCTCACGGCAATGCCGTCCGCGCGCCCTTCGTGCTGCTTTTCCAATCGGCGCATGTGCCGATGCTGCAGCAGGCGTCGTACCGCCTGGCAAACCCGACCGCGGGGACGCTCGACATCTTTCTGGTCCCGGTTGGCAGGGATGCCGCGGGCACGCTGTACGAGGCGGTCTTCAACTGAGCGCGCCGGCGGCCGCCCGGGCGGGTCGCACCATCCGGTACCGAATGCCGTCGGTTTGGGTCACGACGAATCCCAGCCGGCGATATAGCCGCAGCGCCGCGCTCGCCTGCTCGACGCTGAGACCAACGGGTTTGGCAGCGCCGTCGGCCGATGCCAGGAGCCCCGCCAATATCGCCGTTCCCAGACCTTTGCCGCGTTCGGCGGGGAGCAAGGCGAGATCGACGATCTGCAGCCGGTCGGGCGCATCCTGCAGATATAGCCGTCCTACCGGGCTTCGGTCGCGCTCGATGATCCAGAAACGACACCCCGCGATGCGGGTGCGGAAATGCTGCCGCTGCGCCGCGAACTGCTGCGTGACGAACGCCGCCTTTTGCACGTCGCTCCAGCCGATCACCCGCGCCAGTTCGTCGGCACGGGTCGATTCGTATAGGGTGCGCAGGAACGGCGCATCGGCGTCGCACTCCTCGCGCCACCGATAACCTTGTTGGGTCCATCGCGCCGGCAACGGCCGTGGATACGCAATCGACATCACGACCTCTAGTTGCGACTGGGAAAGATCCCTTGCACCGCGATGACGAAATTGAGCGCCAGAAAGGGCTGACGATTCTCGTGCGGCTGGTTCCCGCCCGTCGGCGCGACCGCCAGCGGCGACATGTTGCCGATCGGTGCCGTCGCATCGCTATACGCAAATCCGGGCGCCGAGGCGCCGAACATCGTGTTGTTGGCGGGTGTGCCGACGTTCTGGTCGGGGTTAGCCGGGTTCAGCGTCGCTCCCGTCAGCGTGTGGACGTGCATCGGGATTTCCGACTGGATGAGCGTCACCGCGGCCTGACCTGCCGATTCGCCGACCGAGCGCATCGTCAAGCTGGGCCCCTGCCCCGCCCCGATTGGGGTAGATGCTTGGAAGTCGGGCAAGGCGAAGGTGTTGACACCATCGCCGCCGAAATTGGTGCCGAGGATCGCGAACAACGCAGTATATTGGCGTATCGGCAACAATTGCCCTGCGCAGGTCATGAAATTGCGCGGCGCGAAGGGGAACCCTACGATCTTGATTTCGCCTACGAACGGTTCGGACATGATGGTGCCTCCGCAATCTGGTGTCGGCCTGACTTGGGCTTAGTTTCGGCTCGGGAAGATGCCCACGGTAGCCATGATGTAATTGATCGCCACGAAGGGCATCATATTGTCGTGCGGCTGGTTGCCGCCGTTGGGCGTGATCGCTGCGGTGTCCATCGGCGACGGTACCAGCGCGCTGGTGCCGTTGCGCGAAACGTAGAGCGAGGGCTTCACGACGCCACCGGTGGGCGTCGCCGCGACCGCGTCGATAGGGCCCGTCAGCGTGCTTGGACTGGTCGAGGCGAGCACCGGGTGGGCGTGCGGCGCCATCGTTTGCGGGGTGATCGTCACATCTTCGGTGCCGACCGCTTCGCCAAGGCTGTAGTTCGACAGGCCGAGCCCCTGCCCCTGGCTGATCGGCACGCGCCCGCGCAGATCGGGCACCGCGAAGGTCTGGACCCCATCCCCGCCATAGGCGGTGCCCAGCAAGGTATAGAGTACATCGTTCTGGCCGATATCGAGTAGCCGACCGTCGCACAACACCCAGCCGTTGGGCGCAAAGGTCCCGGCAAACAGGCGAACCTCGCCAATAAATGCGTCGCTCATATCCCACCCCCACCCTGATTGCGTCGATCGGCGCTCAATTGCGCGACGGATAAACCCCGTTGGTTGCGATGCAGAAATTCATCGCCAGCGAGGGTTGAAGATTGGCATGCGGCGCGCCGCCGCCGCTCGATTGCATCGACGCGGGATCCATCGGAACCAGCGCCTCGGCCGGTCCGAAGAAATCGACGACGGTCGAGGTATCGCTGCCGAAATAGTTATTTGCCACGGTCCGCCTGGTCGCGGGGCCGTTGACCGCGACCATCATGTGCGTGTGCGCCGGCAGCGTCGGGATCGTCAACGAAACCGTCTCGGCGCCGCCGGCGCTACCCTGCGGCAGCGTCGATGCAAATCCCATCGGAACGCTCGATCGCAAATCGGGTAGCTTGAACGTGATCCGGCCATCGCCGCCATACATCACGCCAAGTAACGAAAATAGCGCACTGTATTGCGCGATCGGCAAGAGCTGACCGTTGCATGCTAGATAGCCCCGCGGAACGAACCCGAATCCGAACAGCTTTATCTCGGCTAGAAACGGTTCTGACATATACGGTGCCCCCACCTAGGTAGATCGGCTTACCCGATCGAACTGTTCGTTTTCACACTGTAGAAAATACGGACGCAATTTCAATATGAAAATCGATTCGCCAAATAGTGGGGTTCATATTACTTTGGAGACCAGTGTAGCGCGCGTTGGCTTCCATACTGCGCGAGCGTTCGTTTGCATTACATTGTCGAGATGTGCCATATCGACGAAGAATTGCATGATCCCAGACGCGGGAGGGAGCTGTGGCGGTGACGCACGAGGATAGCAAAATGACCGATGACCTTATGAAGTCGGGCCCGAGCGAGGCTGCGATGGATGGTCGGCGCCCTTGGTCGACCCCGACCGTCATCGTTTCGGATATCGCTCAATCGGGCGCGGGGGTCACCTTCGCCACCGACGGCACCTCGACCGGCGGGTATCAATACGGCTCCTGATGCGCGAATTCTGACCAGTTACCGATTGGCGCGGTCGAACCACGCGATGAACCGCGCGGTGACGATCGCGTGCATCGCAATGTGCAGACGGCGGCGATTCTTGGGGCTGCGAGCATCGGCACCCGCAATCATCGAATCAAGCCGGTCGAAATCAACATAGCGCTGCGTTTCGGCATCTTGCCTTAGCTGGTCGAGCGCAGCTGGCGCGTGCGTCGCGGCCATTTCGAATAACTCGGGTTCCTGCGCGTCGTTGCCCGGGCCGCTTTGCAGCAGCCGCGCCGGCAGCCGATCGGCGAAGGCGGTGCGCGCGAGCGGGCGCTCGAGCCCGTCGCGAAACTGGAGGCGTTCGGGGATCGCCAGGCCGAACTCGACGACGCGGCGGTCGTGGAACGGGCGCGTGAGATCGAGCCCGAGCGCGGCGGCCTGAACCGCCGGTGAGGGCGGCGCTTGCGACACGCGCCGGAGCAGATGCACCGCACGCTCACGCCAGCGATGCGCAGCGGGGATCGGTTGGCGCAACCGCGAGGGGTCGATCGCGCCTGCGTCGAACAGTGGCTGTGCGAACCCAGCTACTACCGCGCGGTCGCGCAGGACAGACCGGCCACCGCGCCGCCAGGCCTGTTGCCACGCGATCAGCCGCAGCGGGATCAAGGCGGGCGCGATATCGTGGCGCAGCATCTGTCCGAGCGTTCGCCCGGTCGCACGCCGGCGCGCGCGGCATTCGCGAGCGAAGCGCCGCAGCTCGCCGCGGCGTAGGATATGACCGAGCATCCACGGCGCGCGCGAATTGACGGTATAGTCGCCGCCATGCCCGTCCATCGCCAGCCGCACGCCGCGCGCCGCGACCAAGGCGAACAGCTTGTGCCGGACATCGGCGCCCGCGGCATTGTCGGTGGCGGCGAAATTGGCCTCGAGCGCGTCGAAGATGCTGTCCTCGCCGCGGTGATAGGCCAGGATGTCGAGATCGGCACGGTCGGAGAACGCCTCCACCGCCTCACGCGCGTCGCGCACCTGGATCTCGACGCCTTCGGACGCGAGCGCGGCGGCGGCGACCAGCCTTCGCCCGCGCGCCGCGGCGATCGGCCCCGCCACCGCAGCGATCGTGCCGCTGTCGAACCCGCCGCTGAAGAGCAGCCCGGAGGGCGCAATCAGCCGGCGGACGCGGCAGGCGATCGCCTCCTCGATCACCGCGCGATACGTACGCAGATAATAGGCGTCGTCGCGATCGAGGTGCACCGGGTCGGCGTGCGGTTGCCAATAGCTGCGCACCGACCGACCGCCGTCGGCGGCAAGCGTCATCGCGGTGCCGCCGGGAAGCGCCTCGATCCCGTCGTACAGCGTCGCCCAGGGCGCAGGGTCGATCGGGAACAGCAACCGCCGGCCGATGCCGACCTCGCTCAGCCGGCGGGGGACGCCGTCGACGCACCACAATGCTTTCACTTCGCTCGCGAAGACCAGGCAGTCGGCGCTCAAGTGAAAGAACAACCCGCGCTGCCCCATCGGATCGCGCACCAGCAGCAGCGCGGCGCGGCGCCGGTCCCAGACCACGAAGGCATAGTCGCCGATCAGGTGATCCACGCAATCCTCGCCCCAATGCAAGTACGCGGCGAGCAATAGCGCGCTGTCGGGCAGCGTCGGCAGCGCGTCGGGCGCGAGCCCGACCGCGGCGGCGACTGTCTCGCGATTGTCGAGCCGGATATCGGCGACGAGCAATACGCCGGTCGATGGATCGCGCAGCGGCTGCGCTTCATAGCGGTCCTCGACATTCACCTGCATCAGGTGATGGCCAAAGCCGATCGAATCGAGCGCCAGAGTCTCGCGGCCATCGGGGCCGCGATGCGCCAGCGCCGCGCTCATCCGTTCGACCGCCACGGCATCGACCGGCGCCCCATCGAAGCGGACGATGCCATAGATCGCACTCACTGCAGCGCCAACCCGTCAGCCCGGCGGTTCGCAGCGGACGACGCCTTGCGCCGCGAGTTGGTCTAGGAAGAGCGCCACTTCGGCGGCGCAGGTTTCGCGGGTCACGACGAATTCGGATTCGAGCCGGTCGCAAATCGCGACGCTGTCCGGGCAGCCGTCGAGCAATTCCCAAATCCGCGCGCCGACTTCGCTCAGCCCCAGATACAGGCCGCGCTCGACACTCATCATCAACACCTCGGTGCCTACCCGAGCCGCCAGCCAGCCATCCTGCTTGTGCACGATCATGATCGAGTCCCCAGCCCCGCCGGCAACCCTAGGACGACTACACCCCCGCCTCAAGACGAAGTCGATCGAGATGGGCGATCTTATTATCCAGATACTTCGTCGCGGCGGAACGGATGGCAGCGCTTGCTTCGCACTGCTTGGCTGCTGCGTCGTTGGAAAAGCGCGCCGCGGGCGATTTGGCATCGCGCAGCGCCGCCGCCGCCATTGCAGCTTGCTCGTCGGGATCGAGCGTCACGCCGAAATGCGGGAGGATGCGCGTGGGTACCGCTTCGGGCAGGTCGCCATAGGCAATCAACGCGCCACCCCCCAGCGCATGATACGCGAGCACCGCGTCGCATATCCGTGCGAGCACCCGCGCGGTATAGACGGCGGCGCCGAGCAAATGGCCGTCGGGCATGCCGAACAGGTTGCCCATCATTCCCGGCACCGTCTGCGACCCCGGCATCCGCTGATGCGAAACGAGGATTTCGACCGGATCGCGGTAGAGAAAGACCCATGGCGTATCGGGAAAGGCGTGGCGCAGCAGCGGCAGCGCCAGCGGGTGCCAACTGTCGAGCTTGAGGAAATAGTGCCGTCGATTACCGAAACGGTCGCGCCCCAATGCCGCCGCCATCGCCCGCACGAGCAGCACCCGCTGCGCCAAGGAGATAGCGGGCTGGCGTTCGAGCAATTGTACCAGCGCATCGAACGGCGGCGCTTCGGACACCACGACATGCCGCGGCGAGGCGGCGAGCATCTGCGCCACCAACGTCGATCCGCAGCGCGACAGATGGAAGACCAGGCCGCTCGGCGGGGCCAACGCACCACCGGGCGCGCCATCGGCGAGCGTGACCAGTGGCGTGCGCACGCGCAGCCAGCGATTGAACGGACGCCGGCGCGCAGCACGAAGCGAGTCCTCGAAGAACGGCGCGGTCAGCGGTGAGTCGCCGAAATGCAGCCATTCGACGCCTGCCCCCTCGGGTCCGGGGACGATCGCGGTGGGCAGCCAGTCGCCCACAGGCCAAGCAATCTGGGTGAACCGCGAAGGCGCGAAGCGGGCAAGCCCGACCGGATCGGGCCGGACCGCATCGACCGCAGCGTCGTGGTCGAACGCGATCCCCAGCGATCCGGCCAGTTCGCCGAGCGCCGCGACGAAAGCATCGCGATCGTCGATCGCCACCAACCGCGCTTGCAGCGCGGCGCTGTCGAGGACTGCCTGGCGAAGGCGATCGATCGGCGGGTCGGCGTGCGACATTTCCCGTCTTCCCCCAAAGCGTTGCAACGCATAGCTTTGCACTCGCCATGCCGCCTGTCATCCGCCTTCCGCTCGCGTTCGACGTCGCCCGGCTGCGCGCCGATCTCGACCGGCTGCGCGCCAGCGACTGGGCCGCGCATATGGTGAAGCAAAATTATCGCGGCGACTGGGACGTGCTGCCGCTGCGCATCGTCAAGGGCGCGACGCATCCGGTGATGATGATCTACGCCGATCCGACCGCGGCCGCGTTCGAAGACGGCCCGCTATTGGCCACCACCCCCTATCTGCGCGAGGTGCTCGCGGCGTTCGCCTGCCCGTTGCAGACGGTGCGGCTGATGCGGCTGTCGGCGGGGTCGGCGATCAAGGAGCATCGCGACCATGATCTCGACGCGGCGCAGGGAATGGCGCGGATCCACGTGCCGATCACCACCAATGACGCGGTCGATTTCCGGCTGAACGGCACCCGCGTGGTGATGCCCGAAGGCAGCGCCTGGTATCTGCGGCTCGCCGATCCGCACAGCGTGGTAAACGCCGGCGACACCGATCGCGTCCATCTGGTGATCGATTGCGAGGTGAACGACTGGCTGCGCGATCAGCTTCGCGCCGGATCCTGATCCCCGCCGACCAGGCAGCCGATTTCGGTGAGCGCCGGGTCGACCGGAAAGCCGGTGACCCCGACCCCTCCGGCATCGAGCCAGACATGCCCCTCGCCCAGCGCCTCGCCCACGCGCATCGTCCCGAAATGGATCACGCTGCTGATCCCGCGCCGCTCGAGCATCGCCCGCGCCGCGAGCGCCTGTTGCAGGCATTTGGTGCGGAACGGCAGATGCGGCGCGATCGCGGCGATTGCCCAGCGCACTTGGCGGATGCCGATGCGCTGCGCGTCGAGCGGCGGCGGCTGCACCGCGCGCGGATCGTCGGGCGCGACCAACTGCCCCGTCGCGGCGGCGACCTCGGCAAACGAGCGACGGGCAAGTGCCAGCCGCGCCGTCGTGAGCGCGGCCACCGCTTCGAGCGCGAGCAGCTGGTTGCGCGGCCCCATCCGCAGCGCGGTCCACAGCCGAGCGCTGGTCATGCGGGGGGCGGGTCGGCGTGATAGCCCAGCCGCTGCATCATCGCGTGATGGTCGCGCTCGATCGCCCGCCGCTGGCCCGTGCTGAGCTCGTCGCGCCAGCCGTCGGCGCGCCCGCGCCGGAAGAAGGCGCGATCCACCCGCGACGGCGGCGCCTCGCGAAACCCCTTTTCGCGTTCCTGCGCCGTCAGCGCGTCGAACCGCGCGAATTCGACCGCGCGCGCGATGGTGTCGCGATCGGCGGCGACCCCGGCAAAGTCGAGCGCGGCGGCAAGCCGTGCGGCGGGATCGGCGTGCATGTCCTCATAGCGGACGCAGTGGACGGGCAATTCGGCCTGATCGAGCCAGCTGGCGTGAAAGGCGCTCCACCCGAGCAAGCGCTGGCGCAATTGGCGGTGGAGCCGGTCGTCGCGCCCGCAAAATGCCGAGGTGCGGCTGCCCATGAAGCCGATCGTATCGTCGATCGATCGCGCCTCGTGATGCGCCAGCGACGCCGCGACCGCGCGCGGATCGCGCACGATCAGGATCGCGCCTGCCGCGGCAGCGGCGCCCCCCAGCAACGGCACGCCGTCGTCGCCGATGGTCCAGCCATCATGCGTCTTGATGAAATGCACCCCGCCGATGCCCTCGCCCGCGTCTTCCTCGTCGGGGTCACGCCAAGCGTGCATCGCCCCCGATCGATAGACCATCGGTCGCATTCGGTCGCATTCGTCGTGCGTCAGCAACGCGGAGGGAAACAGCATCGCCGAATCGAACATCGCGCGCCCGCTCGCGATTCCGCCGCGCGACGGCAGCGCGTTGATGTCGGCGGGTTCGGATCGCCCCAGATTAGCGATGAGCATCCGAAACCAGGTGTTGCCCGATTTTGGATAGGACGCGAGCCAGATCGTCCGTTTCACCAGACCGACTCGGCCAGGCCGATCGTCCGCCAATGCGCCTTCAGGCTATCGAGGACGTCGGTGAAATCGGCGAAATCCAGCCGCCGCGTCAGCGTGAAGACGCCGCCCGGCCGCGCGCCCGCCAGCAGCGCGGCGGCGCGGAAATACAGGTCCTGCTGGCGCATCCGCTCGACCAGGCTGGGTCGATAGGCGTTGCGGCCCACCAGCATCGCGCCATCGACGATGTTGGGCTGGACGATGCCGGGAAGCTGCGGCGGCCGCGCCTCGCGCAGCACATACACCGCGCGCACCGGCAGCGGCGCGGTGACCGCGGCTTGCGGCTCGACATGGAATTTACGCAATTTGGCACGCACCGGGTCGGCGCGTTGCGCCTCGAGCGACAGGCTGGCGATCGCATTATCCCACAGTTTCAACTGGCGCCCGTCGGGATGGACCATCGCGCCGCGATCGGGATCGATCGTGATCGCGCAGAAATCGTCGGCGAGCAGCGCATGGCCCGCCCCCACCAGCCCCGCCGCCAGCGTCGACTTGCCCGCCCCCGACGGGCCGCAGAACAACGCCGCACCATCGCCAACGCGGACCGCGCTGGCGTGCAGCACGATCCGCCCGCGCTGGTGCAGCAGAATGCCGAAACCGGTACCGCCGACGAAGGGCGCGGCATCGCGCGCATCGCCGCCGTCGAGCGCGTAGCGTATCTCGCGCCGCGCGCTGATCGCCATGCGGACGATCCCGGGCACCGCGAGCAGGAACCGCTCGTCGGCCATCTGCCAATTGGGCCCCGCAGCAATGCTGCCCTCGGGCAGCGTCGTCGGCACGTCGCCTTCGCGAATCACGATGTCGGCGGGCTCGCAGGGGTCGCCGGCGATCAGCCCCGGCAGCGCCAGGTCGCTCGATACGCTCAATCCCGAAACGCGATAAGCGAACATCCCAGCCCCCCGGCGCGTCATCCACGCGCCTAGGGATGCCGGGTCGCGGCTCGCACCGCAAGGCTCGTACCCGGCGCGGCGCGGTGATAGCCTGTGTTCGCGGCAAGGATGGGGTGCGATGACGGAAGCCGATGAGCATCTCGTGGCGCGGATCGCCGCGTTTCTCGATACGATCGGCATCGCGCTTGTGGCAGGCGAGATCGAGCGCGACACCTTCCTGCCGGCGATGACGATCCGGAGCGGCGCGGTGGTGTACGATCCGCAGCGGCTGACGAACCCCGGCGACCTGCTCCACGAAGCGGGGCATGTTGCGCTGACCGAACCCCATCTGCGCGCGACGCTGTGCGAGGTATCGACCAGTCCCGCCGAGGAAATGGGGGCGATCGCCTGGTCCTATGCGGCCGCGGTGCGGATCGGGATCGATCCCGCGCTGGTGTTCCACGCCGACGGCTATCGCGGTGGCGGCAACTGGATCGCCGACGCGTTCGCGGCGGGCACGCCGATCGGGCTGCCGATGCTGCAATGGCTGGGCATGGCGGCGGGCGCCGATGCCGCCGAAGCGCAAGCACGCTATCCGCAGATGCTGCGCTGGCTTCGCTGACGCACCGCCCTCCCCCGCTTGCTCTGCGCGCAAATAGCGGTATGACGCGGGTTCGCGAAAGGGCGCTTAGCTCAGTTGGTAGAGCATCTCGTTTACACCGAGAGGGTCGGCGGTTCGAGCCCGTCAGCGCCCACCATCGATCGGTCGATGGCCCTTCGCGGCTTCATGTGCCGCTACTTCAGGTAATCGTTAGGCCCGCGCGGCGGACCGCCGCGACGTAGCCCTGCATCCCCGCCATCGCCTTTGCGGTCAGCCCGATAAAGGCACGGCGACGGTCGAACGGATCGTCCTGCCGCTCGAACAATCCCGCCTCGCGCATCGTGCCGATCCAGCGCAGCGCGGTCGTCGGCGGCACCGCGGCGGCGATGCACAGGCTCGAGACCGACACCCGGCTGCGATCGAGCCGCGCGGCGAACAGGTCGAGCAGCATGTCCCAGGCGGGATCGGCGAAGAGTTCGCGCTCGAAGAACTGCTCGCGCATCCGCCGCGCGCGGATCGCGGCGCGGATCTCGCTCGAATCGATCTCGGCATCGCCGTTGGCGGCGTGCGGCTGCGCTGCGAACCCGTTGACGCGGTCGCGCACCGTTGCCGCCTGGCCCGTGCCGTCTCCGCGCGCGAGCTTCGCCAGCGTTTCGGCGATCCGCGCAACCTCTTCGTTGAGCTGGTGCAGTCGGCGCTGTTCGGCCTCGCGTGGCGCCTCGCGCAGCACCGCCCCCGCCACCGGCCCGGCGAGCGCGATCGCGCCATAGCGATCGGCTTCCCCGGGCTCGCACAGAAATTGCGTCGCGGTCCAGGTGAGCTGCGATGCGACCAGGTCGATCTGCTGTTCGGAAAAGCTCGCGATCACCGGCACCACGCGCTCGCGCGCCACCGCATCGATGCGCGCTAGCGTCTCGAAGGCGACGTCGTCGGCAACCCCGGTGGTGTCGACCAGGATCGCGCCAAAGCGCGATCGGCGCGACAGCGATTCGGCGGCGTCGCGAAACGCGATCCCCACCAGGTCGCGCGCACTCGACGCTGCCGCCGCGCGCTCGATCGCGGCGATCGCGGCGGCGTCGTCGGCAACCAGCAACATCAGCCGATCGCGACCACCGGGCGACTCGGCATAGGATTGGTGGTCGGCTTGCGGCATCAGAGGCTCCATCAGCTTCGAATTGGAGCAATCATGCATCAAACCCCTTGATATCGCGCGATACGACAACCGTCGAAATGGTGCGATCTTGCCGGCAGGGTATTTAGTTCGGTCCGAAACCGATGAAATCTAGTCCAATGCCTTGACGATATCCTCGACCATCTTCTTGGCATCGGCGAGCAGCATCATCGTGTTGTCGCGATAGAAGACGTCGTTGTCGACCCCGGCATAGCCGACGCCCCCCATCGACCGCTTGATGAACAACACCGTCTTGGCCTTTTCGACGTCGAGGATCGGCATGCCGTAGATTGGCGAGGTCTTGTCGGTCTTGGCCGCCGGGTTGGTCACGTCGTTGGCGCCGATGACGAAGGCGATGTCGGTCTGCGCGAATTCGCCGTTGATGTCCTCGAGCTCGAAGACGTCGTCATACGGCACGTTCGCTTCGGCGAGCAGCACGTTCATATGGCCGGGCATCCGCCCCGCGACCGGGTGGATCGCGTATTTCACGCGCACGCCTTCGTGCTTGAGCTTGTCGCCCATCTCGCGCAGCGCGTGCTGCGCCTGTGCCACCGCCATGCCATAGCCCGGCACGATGATGACCTGCTCGGCCTGCTTCATCAGGAAGGCGGCGTCCTCGGCGCTGCCGCGCTTCCAGGGGCGATCGGTCGCGCCGCCGCCGCCCGCGCTGCTCTCGGTCGCGCCGAAGCCGCCCGCGATCACGCTGATGAAGCTGCGGTTCATCGCCTTGCACATGATGTAGCTCAGGATCGCGCCCGACGACCCCACCAGCGCGCCGGTGATGATCATCGCGGTGTTGCCGAGCGTGAAGCCCATCGCCGCGGCGGCCCAGCCCGAATAGCTGTTGAGCATCGACACCACGACGGGCATGTCGGCGCCGCCGATCGGGATGATCAGCAGGAAGCCGATCGCAAACGCCAGGATCGTGATCGTCCAGAAAATCCACGGGCTCTGATCGACGGTGAACAAAGCGATCAGCCCGACGATGCCCGCCAGCACCGCAAGGTTGAGCACATGGCGCCCGGGCAGCAGGATCGGCTTGCCCCCCATATTGCCGTTCAATTTGAGGAAGGCGATGATCGATCCCGAAAAGGTGATCGCGCCGATCGCGACGCCAAGCCCCATTTCGACCCGGCTGACCGGGCTGATCGCGGCGAAGGGCTCGCCGATCATCGGGATCACCATATCGGCGATGCCGAACGCGACCGGGTTGAGGAACGCGGCGCACGCGACCAGCACCGCGGCGAGCCCGACCAGCGAATGGAACCCCGCCACCAGCTGCGGCATGTCGGTCATCGCGATGCGGCGCGCGGTGAACAGCCCGATCGCGGCACCCACCGCGATCGCGCCGAGGATCTCGGGCAGGCTGGCGACCGAATGGGTGACCAAGGTGGTGACCACCGCGATCGCCATGCCGATCATGCCGAAGCGATTGCCCTGCCGGCTGGTCTCGGGGCTCGAAAGCCCGCGCAGCGCCAGGATGAACAGGACGCCTGCGACCAGATAGGCGAACGCTATCGTGGGATCGACCGGTGCGGCTTCATGCATGTTCGAAATACCCCTGAAAACCCGTCACGTTCGTGCGCTGGTGGGCGCTCACTTGGCCGCCGGCCGTTCCTTCTTCTTGTACATCGCCAGCATCCGTTCGGTGACCGCGAAGCCGCCAAAGATGTTGACGCTCGCGAGCACCACCGCGAGCAGCCCCAGCCATTTGGCGACCGGCGACCCCGCCGCCGCCCCCGCGACCAGCGCGCCGACGATGATGACGCTCGAAATCGCGTTGGTCACCGCCATCAACGGCGTGTGCAGCGCCGGCGTAACCGACCAGACGACATAATAGCCAACGAAACAGGCCATCACGAAGACCGATAGGATGCTGATGAAGTCCATGCGTTATGCTCCCGGGGGTTCAGGCTGCGGCGCGGCGCTGTGGCACCGGCACGTCGCGGCCCATTTCATGGGCCGCCTCGATCCAGCAGGCGATCGCGTCATAGGCGTTGTCGAGCGCTTCCTGCGGGGTGTCGCCGTCCGAGCGGCAGCCTGGCAATTCAGGCGCAATCGCAACGAAGCCGCCGCCATCTTCGGGAGCCAGCGGCCGGATATCGACTTCATACGCATGCGGGTTCACGATCATTCTCCGTTCACCTGATCGACGAAGCGCACCAACGCCCGAATATATACCGCCTTGATCGGCCGACGCGCCTAAATCGTGATGGGCCACTCAATCCTCCCCGGCACGTGGAGAATTTGAGAGCGGCGTCACCGCGTGCTGCCTAGGATATGCCGCGCCAGCACCTGCTGGACCGCGACGATGTTGGCGCCCGCCGCCACCTTGACCTCGAGCGGCGAATCGCTGCCCGATATCCACACCAGCAGATCGGCGTCCATGTCGAACGTCCCCGCGCGCTCGATCGACCAGCGGACGATCGAACGATAGGGAATGCTCTCAATCTCGACCTTGCGCCCGGTCAGCCCCTGCACATTGACGGTGCACAGCCGCAAATTGGTGAGAAACACCAGGTCGCGCACCGCCTTGAACGCGATCAGCACGCGCTCGCCGTCGATCAATACCGGCGCATAGTCGCGCTCGACGGTTTCGATTTTGGTCTCGGTCGCGGAGAAGAGGCCCATCAGGCGCCCAGCAACCGCGCGTGGACCACCTGCCCGCCTTTGGTCAGCCGGATCGCGTCGCCGATCTCTTCGTCCAGCACCGGGCGGCCGCTGTCCTTGTCCCAGAAGGCCGACAGGAAGTTGAACAGGTTGCGCGAGAACAATGCCGACGCGTCCGCCGCCAGCCGGCTGGGGACGTTGCGATGGCCGACGATCTTGACGCCGCCCACCTCGACGACTTCGCCCGCGACCGCGCCCTCGACATTGCCGCCGGCCTCGACCGCCAGGTCGACAATGACGCTGCCGGGCTTCATGCTGGCGACCTGCGCCGCCGAGATCAGCCGCGGCGCGGGGCGGCCGGGGATCAGCGCGGTCGTGATGACGATGTCCTGCTTGGCGATGTGCGCCGAGACCAGTTCGGCCTGCGCCGCCTTGTATTCGTCGGACATTTCGGTGGCATAGCCGCCGGTGCCTTCGCCCTCGATCCCCGCGACATTCTCGACGAAGATCGGCTTGGCGCCGAGCGACTGGATCTGCTCCTTGGTCGCGGCGCGCACATCGGTCGCCGATACCTGCGCGCCCAGCCGCCGCGCGGTGGCGATCGCCTGCAGCCCCGCGACGCCGACGCCCATCACGAACAATCGCGCCGCGCTGACGGTGCCCGCCGCGGTCATCATCATCGGAAAGGCGCGGCCATATTCGGCGGCGGCGTCGAGCACCGCCTTGTAGCCCGACAGGTTCGACTGCGACGACAAGATATCCATCGATTGCGCGCGGGTGATCCGCGGCATCAACTCCATCGCCAGCGCCTCGACCCCCAGCGCGGCATAACGATCGACGCGCGCGCGCCCGCCCTGCTCGCCGGTGCCGAAGGGATTAAGCGCCGCGACGATCCACGCGCCGGGGGCGATGCCCGCCAGCGCATCGGGATCGGGCCCCTGCACGCCGAGCACGATATCGGCGCCCGCCCGCACGCTGCCGGCATCGCCGACGCTGGCACCGGCGGCGCGATACGCGTCATCGGCGATCGAGCAGGTCGCACCCGCCCCCGTCTCGACTGCCATCTCGGCGCCGAGCGTGATAAATTTCTTCACCGTCTCGGGCGTGGCGGCGACCCGCCTTTCGCCGGCGGCGCGCTCCCGAAGGACGGCGATCTTCACCGTCAGGTGGCGATCAGGGCGACGACTGCGATCGTCACTACTACGGTGATCGCCGTGCCGATCTTCACCATGCGGATGAAGCCGTCGAAGGTGTCGGTACGTACCGGGGTTTCGCCGTTTTCGGCCACGCGCGCTATCTCCTGCCGCTTATATGAGCGCCACCTCTAACCGGCAGTGGGCATGCTCTCAAGCCCCTTGCGGTACCCCTTGCAGTACAGGCCTGCTTAAGTGCATTTTCATGCTTGGCACGTACCGCTTGTGTTCGAAACAGGGACAGTAGGGACAGTCAGGGCGATGACGCGCAGCGAACAACAGTTGCTTATGCTGATCGACGACGAGCCAGCGCAGCGCCGGCTGGTCGCCGCGATCGCAGCGCGCCGCGGCTGGCGGACGGTTTTCGCCAATGATTACGAGATGGCGCTGGCGATGCTGGGGACGCAGGACGGCATGCGACTCGACGCGATCGTACTCGACGCCTGGGCCCCCGATTGCGACGCCGGGGGGCTGATCGCCGAGCTCAAACGCAATCGCCCCGCGCTGCCCATCCTGATGCTCACCGCCAACGGATCGGTCGCCAACGCGGTCGATGCTATGCGCGCGGGGGCGACCGATTTCCTCGTCAAGCCGCTTGCGCCCGAACGGCTGCTGGCCGCGCTCGACATCGCGGTGGGTGCCAAGAGCGCGGGCGAGTTGCGCCCGCTGACCGAGAAATTGTCGATGCCGCTGGCGTTCGACGAGATCGTCGGATCGGCGCCGCAGTTCCGCGCCGCGCTGGCGATCGCCGCCAAGGCCGCGCGCGCGCGCGTCCCAGTGTTGATCGAGGGAGAAAGCGGGGTCGGCAAGGAGGTGGTGGCCGAGGCGATCCACAACGCTTCGCCGCGCGGTCGCAAGCCGATCGTCCGTGTCAATTGCGGCGCGATCCCCGCCAATCTGGTCGAAAGCGAGCTGTTCGGCCACGAACGCGGCGCGTTCACCGGCGCGTTCGAACGCAAGATCGGGCGCTTTCAGGAGGCCGATGGCGGCACCATCTTCCTCGACGAAATCGGCGAGATGCCGCTCGAGGCGCAGGTGAAACTGCTGCGCGTGCTGCAATCGGGCGAGGTCCAGTCGCTCGGCGCGCGCCATGCCAGCGAAGTCGATGTCCGGATCATCGCCGCGACCAACAAGACGCTGGCCGACGAGGTCGAGGCGGGGCGGTTCCGCGAAGACCTCTATTACCGGCTGAACGTCGTGCAGGTGACGATCCCGCCGCTTCGCGACCGGCCGGGCGACGTGCCGCCGCTCGCGCGCCACATGCTCGCGCGGATCGGCGAACAGCCGGGGTTGCGGCCGCTGGGCATCACCGACGATGCCATAGCGCTGCTCGGCACCTATGAATGGCCGGGCAATGTCCGCCAGCTGCAGAACGCGTTGTTCCGCGCGGCGGTGCTGTGCGACGGCGACGCGCTGACCCGCGGCGACTTCCCGCAGATCGCGCAGATGAGCGCGCTGCGCTCCGAACCTTCGAAGGCGAGCAACGGCTTCGAGCAATCGGGCGGCGTGACGCTGTTCCGCCCCGACGGCAATCTGCGCGCGCTCGAGGATATCGAAGCCGATGTGATCCGCCTGGCAATCGGCCATTATCGCGGCCGCATGACCGAGGTCGCGCGGCGGCTGGGGATCGGCCGGTCGACGCTGTACCGGAAACTGGGCGAGCTGGGGATCGATCAAAGCGCGGCGTAGCACCGGCTCCTCCCCGGCACGGGGAGGATTTGGAAAGACCTACCGCCCCACCAGCGCGGCATCGCGCATCCCACGCCACACCCGCACCGCCTGCACCGTTTCGAACACGTCGTGCACGCGCAGGATCTGCGCACCCTGCTCCACTCCTTTCAGCGCCAGCGCCAGCGATCCGCCCAGCCGCTGGTCGACCGGCGCCTCGTTCGCCAGCGCGCCGACGATCCGCTTGCGGCTGGCACCCAGCAAAACCGGACAGCCGAGCCCGTGCAGCAGCGACAGCCCGTTGAGCAGCGCGAGGTTGTGCGACAGCGCCTTGCCGAAGCCGATCCCCGGATCGACGATGATCTTGGCCCGATCGACGCCGCCCGCGACCACCGCGGCGATCCGCGCCTCGAGCCAGTCATAGACCTCGATCAGCGGGTCGCCATATCCCTCACCACCATGCGGCCCCTTGGCAGGATCGGGCGAGTGCATCAGCACCACCGGGCAGCCCGCGCGCGCGACCACCTCAACCGCACGGTCGTCCCAAGCAAGCGCCGCGACGTCGTTGACGATATGCGCGCCCGCCGCCAGCGCGGCCTCCATCACGCCTGCCTTGCGCGTGTCGATCGACACCGGGGTGCCGCTGGCGGCCAGCCGCTCGATCGCGGGGACGACGCGCTTGATCTCGTCGCCTTCCCACACCGCCGCCGCGCCCGGCCGCGTCGATTCGCCGCCGACATCGACGATCGCCGCGCCGATCGCCGCCATATCGACCCCCACCCCAGCCGCGGCCGCCGGATCATCGACATGCGCGCCGCCGTCGGAGAAGCTGTCGGGGGTAACGTTGAGGATGCCCATCACCATCGGCTGATCGAACCGGATCACGCGATCGCCGGCATGGATCGCCGGGCGCGGGGACGAGATGCGCCCAGCGAGCGCCTGAAGGTGTACGGCCTGGGGTTCGGGTAGCGTTGCCAGCAACGCGGGGAGGTCGGCGACCGTGATCGTCGCCTGCACGGTGCGCTTCCCCGCCTCGACCCCGACCAGCCCATACGCGGCGAACCATTGCAGCCCGCCCGCCAGCCGCGCGACTTCGCCGTCGCGGCCGATGGGCGTGTCGGCGAACTGGGTGGGGCGGAGATAGAGGCGCGCGGCGGGGGGGATTTGGAAAGCCATGAATGGTCCTTACCGCACGATGTGATCGAGCATAACCGTTCGTCCTGAGTAGCCGCTGAGCTTGTCGAAGCGGCGTATCGAAGGACAGGACCACTCGGGGCACTGTCCTTCGATACCGGCCTTCGCCTTCGCTCAGTCCCTACTCAGGACGAACGGTGATCGGGATTCAGGGCTGCGTCGCCAGCAGATATTTCTGCCGAATCGTGTCGATCGGCTGGAGCTTGCCCTCCGCCTCATGGTGCCAGAAGGTCCAGCCATTGCACGACGGCGCCCCCTGCAACGTCGCACCCAGCTTGTGGATCGACCCTTCGCCCTCGGCACCATGCAGCGAGCCATCGGCGCGCACCGTCACCGACCAGCGGCGCTTGGCGTCGGTGAGCGTCGCACCGGCGGGCATATAGCCGGTTTCGACCAGCGTCCCGAACGACACCTTGGGTGCGCTCTTGCCCGCCTGCATCGTCACCAGCAGCGATTCATCGAGCGGCAGCGCGGCGGCGATCCGCGCCTCGGCGGCGGCGATGTAATTGGGCTCGCGCTCGATGCCGATCCAGCGGCGGCCCAGGCGCTTGGCAACCGCGCCGGTGGTGCCGGTGCCGAAGAACGGGTCGAGCACCACGTCGCCGGGCTTGGTCGTCGCCAGCAGCACGCGGTACAGCAACGCCTCAGGCTTTTGCGTCGGGTGGACCTTCACGCCGTCCTGCTTCAGCCGCTCGGGGCCGCCGCAGATCGGAAATTCCCAGTCCGATCGCATCTGCAGCTCGTCGTTGAGCGTCTTCATGCTGCGATAGTTGAAGGTGTAGCGCGCCTTTTCGCCCATCGACGCCCAGATCAGCGTCTCGTGCGCGTTGGTGAAGCGCGTACCCTTGAAATTGGGCATCGGATTGGCCTTGCGCCAGACGATGTCGTTGAGGATCCAGAAGCCCAGATCCTGCACCGCGGTACCGACGCGGAAGATGTTGTGATAGCTGCCGATCACCCACAATGTGCCGGTCGGCTTGAGGATGCGGCGCGCCTCCTTCAGCCAGGCGCGGGTGAACCGGTCATACACCGCGAAGCTGTCGAACTTGTCCCAATCGTCGGTGACCGCATCGACATGGCTGCCATCGGGGCGCGCGAGATCGCCGCCCAATTGCAGGTTATAGGGCGGATCGGCGAAGATGCAGTCGATGCTCGCGGCGGGCAGCGCCTTCATCGCCGCGACGCAATCGCGCATGATGATGCTGTCGAGCGGCAAGGGCACGGGCACGGCGAGCGCGCGCTTCGTCGGCGCGGGTCCGCGCTTGATCTTTTCCAGCACCTGCATCGACAACCCCCGGCTTCCTTGAGGCCGCATTCCTGCGGATAAGCGCGACTCCGTCAAGCACGCAGTGGTTAACGCCCAGGTTGAAGAAATCGTTAAAACGGCATGATATTTCGCTTGCGCAACCACATGTTGAGTCCGGGGGGCGGCGCTACCCGCAAGCGGTTGCGGTGTGGCGCGCAGGACTCAACGGGGCGGAAAGTTTGTTACCCGGCGGCGCCCCCCTCCGCGTCACCCCTGCGCCACGCCCAACGCGAGTTCGGCCTGCCGCACCGGCGCGAAGCTGCGGCGGTGCAACGGCGTCGGCCCTAGCCGCGCCAGCGCCTCCTGATGCGTCTTGGCGCCATAGCCCTTGTTCGATGCCCAGCCATAGCCGGGATAGACCGCGTCATAGTCGCGCATCATGCAGTCGCGGCGATGCTTGGCGACGATCGAGGCGGCGGAGATCGACAGGCACAAGGCATCGCCGCCGATGATCGCACGGCTCGAAAACTGCCATTTCGGGCAGCGATTGCCATCAACCAGCACCATGCCGGGCACGAGGTCGAGCGCCTCGACCGCGCGGGTCATCGCCAGCATCGTCGCCCACAGGATGTTGAGACTGTCGATCTCCTCGACGCTGGCAATGCCGACGCCTACGCGCGCGCAATCTAGGAGCCGCGCGCACAGCTCGGCGCGGCGCGCGGCGGTAAGCACCTTCGAATCGTTCAGACCCTCGGGGATGCAATCTGCGTCGAGCACGACGGCGGCAGCCACCACCGGCCCTGCAAGCGGCCCGCGCCCCGCCTCGTCGACCCCCACCACCGGGCCGACATGCTGTGCTTCGTTTGAATAATCAGGCATCGGCGATCCGCCAGGGGGGAAAGCGCCGCATTTCGCCCGCCTGGTACAGGCACACGGTGTTGCCCGCCGGATCGACCAGCCGCGCCTCGCGCCAGCCCCATTTCTCGTCGGTCGGCTCCTGCGTAAAGCTAAGCCCCTGCGCTTTCAGATAGGGCACCGTCACGTCGAGGTCGCCGCATTCGAGATAGATGACCGGCGCGGCGAGCCGCTGCTCGACCTCGATGCTCAACGTCGCGCCGCCTTCGGTTTCGAACCGGGCATAGCGATCCTCCGAACGGACGATCTGGCGAAGCCCTAGCAGCCGATAGAAATGCTCGCTCTCGCCAAGGCCGTTGGCGGGCACCGTGACGTGGTTGAGCATCGGCGACCAACGCGACTGGTTGAGGTCGAGCCGCACTGCCTGTTGCGCCATCGGTCCATGCCCCTGCCCCAGATCGGCGGCGTCCTGCATCGCGATCCGCACGAAACGCCGCGCGCGGCCGATCGCCTCGGGCAAGGTCCAGTCCTTGGCGAGCTCGCACGCGATCGCGGTCGACAGCGTGCAGCCGGTGCCGTGTGTCGCCTCGCCGTCGAGCCTTGAACCGGTCCATTCGATTTCGGGCGCAGTGCCTTCGGATTGCTGGAACAGCCGGTCGGTGACTTGCCGCCCCTTGGCATGGCCGCCCTTGACCAGCAGCGCGCTGCCGCGGCGTTGCACCAGTGAGCGTGCGGCGCTGCGCTGCGCCGCCTTGTCGAGGATCGACATGCCCGACAGCGCCTTGAGCTCTGGCAAATTGGGAGTGGTGACGGTGGCGACGCGCATCAGCCGCGCAAAGGCGGCGATGGTGGCGTCGTCGGCCAGCGTCGCACCCGACGTGGCGATCATCACCGGATCGAACACGATCGGCAGCCCGGGCATTTCGGCCAGCCGCTCGGCCAGCGCCGCGGCGGTACGCGCCGATCCGATCATGCCGATCTTGACCGCATCGACGCCGATGTCGCGGATCACGCAATCGACCTGCGCCATCACCATGTCGGTAGGGATCGGATGGACCGCATCGACACCCAGCGTGTTCTGCGCGGTAATCGCGGTGATCGCGGTCATCGCATGGCAGCCGAGCATCGTCGCGGTCTTGATGTCGGCCTGAATACCGGCACCACCCCCCGAATCCGAGCCTGCCACGATGAGGATGCGCGGCGGGTTCATGCTGGCTTGCCCGCCGATCGCTTGCCGGTGCGCGTGGGGCGATCGAGCAGTTCGCCACCGCAATTGGGACAGCGTTCATCGAGCGCATCGGCACAGGCGGCGCAAAAAGTGCACTCGAACGAACAGATGAACGCGCCTGGATCGGCGGGCGGCAAATCGGTGCCGCAACGTTCGCAATCGGGGCGCATTTCGAGCATCGCTACGCCATATCGCTTGACTGCGACGGACACCAGCAACGCTTTTGCAGAGCTATGATCGCGGCTCGGTAACGCTATCGCCAAATATAGTACCTACTTTGGTCACACATTCCCAAATAGAGCAGTCGATCCGAGGACCGCCCCCCGCTGGCGTTTCAAACATTACAGTTCGTTGACTGATGCTTTATCCGGTATGCCGCTTCATGGCGTCTTGGGGATAGGGGTGCTCGGGCGGCGACCGATCAGGTTGTCGCGCCATCCTCCAAGGAAAGTTTTCTCCCATGAGCGATCAAACGCATGACATCGTCGATACGGCGGTAGCTGCCGGGTCCTTCACCACGCTGGTTGCAGCCGTGCAGGCCGCTGGCTTGGTCGAAACGCTGAAGAGCGACGGCCCCTTCACCGTGTTCGCCCCCACCGATGCCGCGTTCGCAGCATTGCCCGAGGGTACGGTCGAAGAACTGCTAAAGCCCGAGAATAAGGACAAGCTGGCCGGAATCCTCACCTACCACGTCGTCAGCGGCAAGGTGATGTCGGGCGATCTCGCCGGCGCGACCGCAACCCCCGCCAGCGTGCAGGGCGAAACGCTGAACGTCGACGGCACCAACGGCGTGAAGGTAAATGATGCGACGGTCGCGACCGCAGACATCGATTGCACGAATGGCGTGATCCACGTCATCGATTCGGTGTTGCTGCCAAAGGGCTGACACCATCGGGCGCTGCCGGGTCCAGGGCGACCCGGCAGCGCCGCTTTCACTTTTCCCTTACGCCGCTGCGCGCACCGCGTCGCAGATGCGATTCACCACCGCCTCGACCTGCGCAGCGTCGTCGCCCTCGGCCATCACCCGGATCACAGGTTCGGTGCCCGAGGGGCGGATCACCAGCCGGCCGTTCGCCGCGAGTTCGGCCTCGGCACCCGCGATGCAATCGATCACGCTCGCGGCCTCGAGTGGCTTGCCGCCGGCGAAACGGACATTCTTCAATATCTGCGGCACCGGCTCGAAGCGGTGGAGCACCTCGCTCGCCGGCGCGCCCGCGCGCACCAGTTCGGCGAGCACCTGGAGCGAGGCGACCAGCCCGTCGCCGGTGGTGGCGTAGTCGGTGAGGATGATGTGCCCCGATTGCTCGCCGCCGACATTGTAGCCGCGCGCGCGCATCGCCTCGAGCACGTGCCGGTCGCCCACCTTGGTGCGGATCAGACCAAGCCCCTGCTCGCCCAGATGGCGTTCGAGCCCGAGATTCGACATCACCGTTGCGACCAGCCCGCCGCCATTGAGCCGCCCGCGCCGCGCCCAACCCGTGGCGATCGTCGCCATCAATTGGTCGCCATCGACGATCCGGCCATGTTCGTCGACGACGATCAGCCGGTCGGCATCGCCATCGAGCGCGATACCGATATGCGCGCCCGATGCCACGACGGTCTCGCGCAAGGTATCGGGCGCGGTCGAGCCGACGCCATCGTTGATGTTCTTGCCATTGGGATCCACCCCGATCGCGACGACCTCGGCTCCCAACTCCCACAAGGCCGAGGGCGCGACCTGGTAGGCCGCACCATTTGCGCAATCGACCACCACCTTGAGCCCGTCGAGCCGAAGATCATCGGGGAAGGTCGCCTTGGCGAAGTGGATGTAGCGCCCGCGTGCGTCGTCGTAGCGCCGCGCGCGCCCGATATCGCTCGACGCCGCCAGCGGCACCTCGCGGTCGATCAGCGCCTCGATCGCTTCCTCGTCGGCGTCGGACAATTTGAAGCCGTCGGGGCCGAACAATTTGATGCCGTTGTCGGCATAGGGATTGTGGCTCGCCGAGATCATCACCCCCATGTCGGCGCGCATCGACTGGGTGAGCATCGCCACCGCGGGCGTCGGCATCGGGCCGACCAGCACCACGTCCATCCCGACCGAGGTGAACCCCGCAACCATCGCGTTTTCGAGCATATAGCCCGACAGCCGCGTATCCTTGCCGATCACCACGCGGTGGCGATGGTCGCCCCGCTGGAAGTGCGCGCCTGCCGCCATGCCGACCTTCATCGCCATCTGCGCCGTCATCGGTGCCAGGTTGGTTGCGCCGCGGATCCCGTCGGTGCCGAAATATTTTCTTGCCATCGCCGTGCCCTGCTCCACCTTGCCCGATCGGGCAGCCCGCCTGATAGCGTGCCAAACAACGAAGGGCGAGCATGTCGCAAGCAATGCGAATTCTGATGGCGCTGGCGGCGGGCCTGGCGATGGGCGTCGCGCTGTCGCAATGGCAGCCGGGCTGGGCCGAAACCGGCAGCGCGGTGGCGCAGCCGATCGGCACGATCTGGCTCAATGCGCTCAGGATGACGATCGTCCCGCTGGTGGTGGCGCTGCTGGTGACCGGCGTCGCGGCGACCGCGAAGGCGGCAAAGGCGTCGCGGCTGGCGGCGCGCGCGATCGTGATCTTCATGTCGTGGCTGTGGATTTCGGCGACGCTCGGCGCATTGTTCGCGCTCGGGCTGCTCGACCTGTTCCCGCTGCCCGCCGACGCAGGCGCGGCGCTCCGCGCGAGTTTCTCGGGCGCGGCGCCGGTCGGCGACGTGCCGCCGTTCAGCGACTTTCTGGTCGCGATGGTACCGACCAACCCGATCTCGGCGGCGGCAGAGGACCAGTTCCTGCCGCTGATCATCTTCACGCTCACCTTCGCCTTCGCGCTGACCACCTTGCCCGCCGAACCGCGCGAGACTCTGACGCGCTTCTTCCAGGCGGTGGCCGACACGATGCTGGTGATGATCGGCTGGGTGTTGCTGCTCGCGCCGATCGGCGTGTTCGCACTCGCCTTCGTCGTCGGCGCGACCGCCGGGACCGCCGCGTTCGGCGCGCTGGTGCATTATGTCGCGATCGTCGCGGGCACCGGGGTGCTGATCTGGATGCTCGCCTATCCCACCGCGATGCTGCTCGGGCGCGTGCCGCTCAAGCGCTTCGTGCGCGCGGTCGCGCCCGCGCAGGCGGTGGCGATCTCGACCCAGTCTTCGCTCGCCTCGCTGCCCGCGATGCTGCGCGGGACCGAGGCGTTGGGGCTGCCCGTTGCGACCGCCGGCGTCGTACTGCCGCTGGCCGTGGCGATCTTCCGCTTCACCGGCCCGGCGATGAACATCGCGGTCGCGGTCTATGTCGCGCATGTGTTCGGGATCGAGCTCGCGCCGCAGCAGGTGGCGATCGGCGTCGCGGCGGCGGCTATCACCGCGCTGGGATCGGTCAGCCTGCCGGGCACGATCAGCTTCGTCTCCTCGATAGCACCGATCGCGCTGGCGATGGGGGTGCCGATCGAGCCGCTGGCGCTGCTGGTCGCGGTCGAGACGATGCCCGACATCGTGCGCACGCTCGGCAACGTCACGATGGACGTCGCGGTGACCAGCGTCGTCGCGCGCGGCCAGGACGGGGTGGAACGCAGCGAGGCGGACGTGTTGCTGGAGGGATAGAATATTCCTCCCCCAGCGGGGGAGGGGGACCATCGCGAGGCGATGGTGGAGGGGGTAAGCGATGGATCTGAGTGGCCCGCCGCACACCAAGACGCTGGCGAAGCGGCTCCGGCGAACAATGTCGCTGCCCGAAGTGCTGCTGTGGCAGCAGTTGCGCAGGCGGCCCGGGGGGCAGCGCTTCCGTCGGCAGCATCCTGCCGGGCCTTATGTCCTCGATTTTTACTGCGATGCCGTGAAGCTGTGCATCGAGGTGGATGGTGAGGCGCATAGCCGAGGCAACCGCCCCGAGAATGACGCCGCGCGTGATGCTTGGCTGCATGCGCGGGGGGTAAGGACGCTTCGAATATCGGCGAGCGATGTGCTGAGCAATTTGGATGCGGTGATGCGTCACATCGAAGCCGCCGCTCGTGGCAGTCCCCCTCCACCATCGCTTCGCGACGGTCCCCCTCCCCCTGCGGGGGAGGAATAACGCCCACCCCCTATTTCATCAGCACCAATTCCTCGGCCATCGTCGGGTGCAGCGCCACCGTCGCGTCGAAATCGTCCTTCGTCAGCCCCGCCTTCACCGCGATCGCGGCTGCCTGCAGGATCTCGGGCGAATCGGGGCCGATCATGTGCAGCCCGACGATCCGTCCGGTGTCGCCGTCGCAGATCATCTTGTAGAGCGCGCGCTCGTTGCGGCCCGCCAGCACGTTCTTCATCGCGCGGAAGTCCGACAGATATACCTTCACCGAGCCGAGCTTGGTCTTGGCCTCGCTCTCGGTCATGCCGACCGCAGCCATCGGCGGGTGGCTGAACACCGCGCTCGGGATGCAGCCATAATCGACCTTGCTCGGCTTGTTGCCATAGAAGGTGTCGGCGAACGCCTGCCCCTCGCGGATCGCGACCGGGGTGAGCTGGACGCGGTTCGTCACGTCGCCGACCGCGAAGATGCTGTCGCAGGTCGAGCGGTTCTCGTCGTCGACCACCACCGCGCCGTTATGCAGCTCGACCCCGGCTTCCTCGAGCCCCAATTCCTCGGTGTTCGGCACGCGGCCGGTGGCGAACATCACGCAATCGACCTCGATCGGCTCGTGATTGGTCATCGATACCAGCAGCGATCCGTCGGCCTGCTTCTCGATCCCGCGGAACTCGGCGTTGAAGCGGAACTCAAGGCCCTTCATCAGCGAAATCTGGAGCAAGCGGTCGCGGATCGATTCGTCATAGCCGCGCAGGATCACCTCGCTGCGGTTGATCAGCGTCACCTTGGCACCCAGCTCGTTGAAGATGCCCGCGAACTCGTTGGCGATATAGCCTGCGCCGGCGATCAGGACGCGCTTGGGCACTGCGTCGAGGTGGAAGGCCTCGTTCGAGGTGATGCCATGTTCATGCCCGGGGCAACTTGGCACATGCGGGCGCGCGCCGACCGCCAGCAGGATGCGCTCTGCAGTCACGATCCGGCCGTTCGCCAGCTTCACCTCATGCGGGCCGGCGATCGTCGCGCGTTCGTGGATGATCTCGACGCCGTGATTTTCGAGCGTCGCGGTGTAGGCACCGTTGATCCGATCGACCTCGGCGAAGACATTGTCGCGCAGCCGCGACCAGTCGAACGCGCAATTGTCGGGCACGTCCCAGCCGAACTGCCGCGCATCCTTCAGGTCCTCGGCGAAGTGCGCGCCGTAGACGAGCAATTTCTTGGGAACGCAGCCGCGGATGACGCAGGTGCCACCGACCCGATATTCCTCTGCAACCGCCACGCGCGCGCCATAGGCAGCAGCGACGCGCGACGCGCGGGTGCCGCCGGAGCCAGCGCCGATGACGAAGAGGTCGTAGTCGTAATCGGGCAAAATGCGTCTCCGGGTAATGTGATCGCGAGATAGGGGGCGGCGGTGGCGGGTACAAATGCGCCCACCACTGCCGAGCCGTCACCCCGGCCTTGTGCCGGGGTGACCGAGCAAAAAGGGCTTAGCCCAGCGCGCGCTCGATCAGCGCGGCGGTCGAAGCGTCGAACACCATGTCGCCGGCATCGGCGGCCTTGGCCATTTCCTTGCCGAGCTCGACCCCGAACTGGTCGAACGGATTGATGTCGAGCAGCGCTGCGTTCACGAACGTGCGGTGCTCGTAGAAGGCGATCAGCGCGCCCAGCGTGCGCGGGTCGAGCGTTTCCAGCAGCAAGGTCGCCGAGGGGCGATCGCCCGGATAGGCGCGCGCTGCATCCTCATTGGCGCGTCCCTGCATCAGCGCCGCGCCTTGCGCGAAGGCATTGAGCAGCAACTGGCGGTGATGCGCCTCGGCCAGCCCGTCGCCGGGCTCGGTCACCGCGACGAACTCGACCGGCACCAGATGCGTGCCCTGGTGCAGCAGCTGGAACACCGCGTGCTGCGCGTCGGTGCCCACCCCGCCCCAGGTGATCGGCGCGCTCGGGCGATCGAGCGGCACGCCTTGCGCGGTCACCGCCTTGCCGTTCGATTCCATTTCGAGCTGCTGGAGGTAATCGGGCAGCAGCCGCAGCCGCTCGTCATAGGCGAACACCGCGCGCGTCGCGCAGCCGCGCACCTGGGTGTAATAGAGGTCGGCAAAGGCAGCGAGCACCGGCGCGTTCTTGGCCGGATCGGTAAAGCGGAAATGGCGGTCCATTTCGGCGGCACCCTCGAGCAGCTCCTCGAACGCTTCATAGCCGAGCGCCATCGCGGCGGGGAAACCGATCGACGACCACAGCGAATAGCGCCCGCCGACGCTGTCGGAGAAGGGCAGGATCCGCGTTTCGTCGACGCCCCATTCCATCGCCTTTTCGGGCGCGGCGGTGAGCGCGATCACGCGGCCATAGGGATCGTCGACCCCCGCCTCGGCCATCCACGCCAGCGCGCTTTCGGCGTTGAGCAAGGTTTCGGTGGTGGTGAAGGTCTTCGACGCCACCGCGATGATCGTCGCGTGCGGATCGAACTGGTCGAGCGCGGTTTCGAGCGCGACGCCATCGACGTTCGAAACGATCGCGACGTCGTAGCGCACCCCGTCATTGCCGAGCGCATCGACCAGCAGGTCGGGACCGAGCGCCGATCCGCCGATGCCGATATGCAGGACGTGCTGGACCGGGCCGAACGCCTCGCCCTCGATCGCGTCGATCAGCGCGCGCATCCGCGCATGCTGCTGGCGCGCGCGATCGACGCTCGCCGCCGATCCCTCGCCGCGCTCGGCAGTATGCTCGACCGCGCGGCCCTCGGTGACGTTGACGATCTCGCCGCCGAACAGCGCATCACGCTTGGCGGCGAGCCCTGCCTGGTCGGCGAGCGTGGCGAAGGCGGCAACCAGCTCGGGGGTGAGGTGGGTCTTGGCGAAATCGAAATGGATGCCGGCAAGGTCGACGGTGAGCGCCTCGAGCCGGTTGGTGTCGGCGGCGAACAGCTCGGTCAGCGTCGCACGCGGGGCGGATTCGATCGGGGTCCAGTCGGTGGCTGCCATCTTCGGTCTCCTCGGGGGATTCGGTTGGCGGCGTCGTAGAGCATCGCGCCGTGGGGCGGAACACCTTGCAGGCAGCCCCCCCTTACCGCTTGACCTGCCTCACACACCAAAGCACATCGCCAGGCATGGCCAAGTCCCCCCGCCCCGCTGCGAAACCCACCCGCCCCGAATGGCAGGAAACGCTGATCTTCCTCGTGAAGCTCGCGCTGTTCGTGTTCGTCATCCGCAGCTTCCTGTTCGCGCCCTTCGTCATCCCCTCGGGGTCGATGCTGCCGCGCACGCTGATCGGCGACTATCTGTTCGTGACCAAGTGGAACTACGGTTATTCGCGCCATTCGCTGCCGTGGAGCGTGCCACTGATCCCGGGGCGCATCCTCGCCTCGACCCCGGCGCGCGGTGACGTCGCGGTGTTCAAGGCACCGCCGCAGAACCAGGAGGACTGGATCAAGCGCGTGATCGGCCTGCCCGGCGACAGGGTGCAGATGCGCGACGGGCAGTTGTTCCTCAACGGCACCGCGATCCCCAAGGCGCGGGTCGCCGATTTCGTGCTGCCGGTGACGCCGAATTCGACCTGCGAGGATTATTTCCGTGACGCGCTCGCTGATGGCACCCCGGTGTGCCGCTATCCGCAATATCGCGAAACCTTGCCCAACGGCGTCGGCTATAACGTCCTCGACCTCGGCTTCAGCCCCGCCGACGACACCGAAGTCTATACCGTGCCCGCCGGCCATGTCTTCATGATGGGCGATAATCGCGACGATTCGCGCGACAGCCGCTTCGCCGATTCGATCAGCTTCGTGCCGATGGAGAATCTGGTCGGCAAGGCCGTCGTCACCTTCTGGTCGACCGACGGCAATGCCGGCTGGCTGATGCCCTGGACCTGGCCCGGCGCGACGCGGTGGGAGCGGATCGGGGAAGCTTTTTGAGCGGCGACACGCTGGCCGACTGGGTAGCGCGGACGCTGGGCCACGCCCCCGCCGACATCGCGCCCTATGCTCGCGCGCTGACGCACGGCAGCCAGGCGGCGCAGAATTACGAGCGGCTCGAATTCCTGGGCGACCGCGTGCTCGGGCTGTGCATGGCCGAATGGCTGTTCGAGCGCTTTCCCGACGAGCCCGAGGGCAAATTGTCGCGCCGGCTCAACGCGCTGGTGACCGGCCCGATCTGCGCCGAAGTCGCGCGTGAGGCGGGCGTCGTGCCGCATCTCAAGCTCGGCAAGCAGGCGCGCGACGACGGCGCGGCCAACAGCGACAATGTCCTGGGCGACGTGATGGAGGCGCTGATCGGCGCGCTGTATCTCGACACCGGGATCGAGGGCGCGCGGGCCTTCGTCCGCCGTGCCTGGGCCGGCCGCATCGACGCGCAGGCCAAGGCCCCGCGCCACCCCAAATCGGCGCTGCAGGAATGGGCCGCCGCCAACAACCGCCGCCCGCCCGAATATGCGATCGTCGAACGCTCGGGCCCCCACCACGCGCCGAAGTTCCGCGTGCGGGTAACGGTGGGGAAACTGGCCGAGGCCGAGGCCGAGGGGAGCTCGAAGCAGGAGGCCGAGACGGCAGCGGCGGAGGGGTTGCTGGCGAAGCTTGGGGGGTAACCGAGAACGCCGCGTTGGAGGAAGGTTCGGGCCGCCCTTCGACAAGCTCAGGGCGAACGGTTCGTGGAGGGGCTTTACCCTATCCCCGTTCGCCCTGAGCCTGTCGAAGGGCGACCCACAGCGGGAGCGAGGCATGACGTTCTGGACGTACATTCTCCGCTGCAACGACGGCAGCTTCTACACCGGCCACACCGACCACCTTGAGCGCCGTATTGGGCAGCATCATACGGGCCAGATCGCAGGGCACACTAAACATCGCCGACCGGTGACATTGGTTTGGAGCGAGGGGTTTCCCAGCCGGCTCGAAGCGCTCGAGGCAGAACGCCGGATCAAGGGCTGGGGCAAACCAAAGAAACTAGCGCTGATTTCGGGTGACTGGACCTTGCTCCAATTATTGTCGCGCAACTGGCAGGATCCGGGCCGCCCTTCGACAAGCTCAGCACGAACGGATATGGGGGACCCGTAACCCCTCGCTAATTTGCCGTTTGTCCTGAGCTCGTCGAAGGACCGTACTTCTCCTTATCGAAACGAAACCCGATGACCCAATCCCCCACCCCCCATTGCGGCCTGGTCGCCGTCGTCGGCGCGCCCAATGCCGGCAAGTCCACCCTAGTCAACGCGCTGGTCGGCCAGAAGGTCGCGATCGTCAGTCCCAAGGCGCAGACCACGCGCGTCCGGCTGATGGGAATCGCGATCGAGGGCGAGACGCAGTTGCTGCTGGTCGACACGCCGGGCATCTTTGATCCCAAGCGTCGCTTCGATCGCGCGATGGTGACTGCCGCCTGGGAAGGCGCCGAGGGGGCCGACGCGATTGCGTTCGTCGTCGATGCCAAATCGGGACTGCCTGAAAAGGTGACAGTGATCGCCGAGCGGCTGGCGTCGCGCAAGGAGCCCAAGCTGCTGATCCTCAACAAGGTCGACCTCGCCGACAAGCCGCGGCTGCTGACGCATGCCGAGCGGCTCAACGCGCTGCTGCCCTTCGACGAGACCTTCTTCGTGTCGGCGACCACCGGTGATGGGATCGCCGAACTCAAGACCGCGCTGACCAAGCGGATGCCGGAGGGACCGTGGCACTTCCCCGCCGACCAGGTAAGCGACGCGAGCGAGCGGATGCTCGCCGCCGAGGTCACGCGCGAGCAGATCTTCCTCCAGCTCCACGCCGAGCTCCCCTACGCCAGCGCGGTCGAGACCGAGCAATATATCGAGCGGCCCGACGGATCGGTCGAATTGCACCAGCAAATCCTGGTCGAGCGCGACACCCAGCGCGCGATCGTGCTGGGCAAGGGCGGATCGCGGATCAAGGAAATCGGCGCCCGCGCGCGCGCCGAGCTATCACGGGTGATGGGGGTGCCGGTGCATCTGTACCTGCACGTGAAGGTCAAGCCCGGCTGGGACGACGACCGGACGCTCAACAACGACATGGGGCTCGACTGGGTGGATTGAACCAGGGCCGCCCCCCTCTTCCGTTCGCCCTGAGCTTGTCGAAGGGTCGTCCCGAACTCGCCTCCCGCGCGCCCGCTGAGAGCGCAGGCCGACCCTTCGACAAGCTCAGGGCGAACGGGTGTCAGAGGTAGTGGCCAACACCGCCTCCACCCACTCGGGCACCAGCACCCCCGCCGCCCCCATCCGGCTCTCGGCGAAGAACACGCTCCCCATCGAGGGATCGAGGTTCATCTCGAGCGTATCGGCGCCATGATAGCGCGCGGTCTGGACGAAGCCCGCCGCCGGATACACCGCGCCCGACGTACCCACCGACACGAACAGGTCGCAATCGGCCAGCGCCGCCTCGATCCGCTCCATCTGGTACGGCATCTCGCCAAAGAACACGATGTCGGGCCGCAGCGCCGCCTGCCCGCACGCGGCGCAGACGCTGCCCGGCGGCAACGGCGCGGCCCATTCGCGCCGCGCGCCACACGCGGCGCACAAAGCCGATCGCAGCTCGCCATGAATGTGCAGCAGCCGCGTCGCCCCCGCGCGCTCGTGCAAATCGTCGACATTCTGCGTCACGATCAGCAACTCGCCGGGCCATTGCGCATCGAGCCGCGCCAGCGCGTGGTGCGCGGGGTTGGGCGCGACGCCCGCCAGCGCGGCGCGGCGCAGATCATAGAATCGATGCACCAGCGCCGGATCGCGCGCCAGCGCTTCGGGGGTGCAGACATCTTCGACCCGGTGGCCTTCCCACAGCCCGCCGGGACCGCGAAAGGTGGCGATGCCGCTCTCGGCGGAGACGCCCGCGCCGGTCAGCACGACGATCGAATGCAGTTCGCGCATCGCGCTTCCCTAGCGGCTCGCGGCACATTTGTAAGACCTGTTGCGCGCGAACCGATTCTGGCATGACACCGCAGGACGCTACGGCGCCGGCCCCCCAGGGGCGGACCGGCAAGAACAACGAGGATGCGCGTGACGGCAATCGGAATCTATGGAAGCCTGGGCCGGATGGGCCAGTCGATCGTCGCGGCGATGCCGGCGTATAATGCCGAGCATGCCGGCGGGGTCGATGTCGGCGAAGACCCCGCGCCGCTCGCACGGGCCAGCGACGTGCTGGTCGACTTCTCCTCGCCTGCCGCGCTCGAGGCGCATCTGGCGGCGGCACGCGCGGCGGGGACGCCGATCGTCGTCGGCACCACCGGGCTCAACCAGCGCCACCACGACCTGATCGACGCCGCCGCCGCCGACATCGCGGTGCTCCAGACGGGCAACACCTCGCTCGGCGTCGCGTTGCTTTCGGCGCTGGTGCGCGATGCCGCCGCGCGGCTCGGGCTCGACTGGGATATCGAGGTCGCCGAGATGCACCACCGCGACAAGGTCGATGCGCCGTCTGGCACCGCACTGATGCTGGGCGAAGCCGCGGCCGAAGGGCGGCAGATGCTGCTGTCCGAGACGAGCGTCGTCGGCCGCGCGGGCCTGGTCGGCGCGCGCGCGCGCGGGACGATCGGCTTTTCGAGCCTGCGCGGCGGCACCGTCGTCGGCGATCACATGGTCGTCTTCGCGGGCGAAGGCGAGCGGATCGAGCTGTCGCATCGCGCCGAGGACCGCGCGATCTTCGCGCGCGGCGCGGTGCAGGCGGCATTGTGGCTCGCCGCGCAGCCGCCGGGGCGCTATGCGATGGACCAGGTGCTCGGGCTGTGAAGCCCAGCCCGCGAGGTCGCCGTTGAAGAAAGCCGATATCGTCGAATTCTATGCGCGATTGGCCGAGGCCAATCCGCATCCCGAGACCGAACTCGCCTTCACCAACGCCTATACGCTGCTGGTCGCGGTCGCGCTGTCGGCGCAGGCGACCGATGTGGGCGTGAACAAGGCGACGCGCGCGCTGTTCGCCGAGGTCGACACCCCGCAACAGATGGTCGCGCTGGGGATCGACGGGCTCAAGCAGCACATCCGCACGATCGGGCTGTTCAACACCAAGGCCAAGCACGTGATCGCGCTGAGCGAGGCGCTGATCGCCGAGCATGGCGGCGAGGTGCCGCAGGATCGCGCCGCGCTCGAACGCCTGCCGGGCGTCGGACGCAAGACCGCCAATGTCGTGCTCAACACCGCGTTCGGGCACGAGACCTTCGCGGTCGACACGCATATCTTCCGCGTCGGCAACCGCACCGGGCTGGCGCCGGGCAAGACCGTGCTCGCGGTCGAACTTCGGCTCGACAAGGCGACGCCGCAGCCCTTCCGGCTGCACGCGCATCACTGGCTGATCCTGCACGGCCGCTATGTCTGCAAGGCGCGCACCCCCGAATGCTGGCGCTGCCCCGTCGCCGACCTGTGCCGCTACCGCCCCAAGACCCCCGCCCCCAAAGCAAAGCGCGTGGACGCGGCGCCGGCGTGAAACCCACTGGCGCATCCCGCGCGGCTTTGCTAACCGGGCGGTCTGGCACCCGTAGCTCAGCTGGATAGAGCGCTGCCCTCCGAAGGCAGAGGCCACTGGTTCGAATCCAGTCGGGTGCACCATCTTTTCAATGACTTAGCTGAGCCCTACGGGGAGCGTACGGAAAACATTTGCGGACGACATGAGTTTATATGAACTCGTGTCAGGACGATTCGTCGGACGCAGCCGGGTGGCCAGATTGTCGGCGCGGCGGCCAAGGGCGAAAAGGTGGCGAACCCGGTTTCGGCAAGTTCGCGATCGAGTATCGGCCCGAGCGTGATGGTCGCAATCCGGGAGCCGGTGGCGACGGAGACGGCAAGAAGCCCCTGCACTGGTTCGATGTACCGAGCCGACCGATCTTTGCCTTTGCGGGTATTCGGCGACCGACGGACCGCGGTAACGCTTACGGCTTCCTTACCACAGAGCCCAACACGGTCGTTGCCCCGATCCATCCCAAAGCCATGCCGGTCATCCTGCATGACGACGTCTACGAGCGTTGGCTTACCGCGCCTTGGGAGGACATACAGAAATCGGTCGCCCCCTACCCGTCCCAGCTGATGCGCGTCGACTAAAGCCTGCGCTTGGTGCGCCAGAGGCGCGTCTAATTGACGTCCTCGCGGTGGCCAGCACCATCGCCTCAGCGGCGTCGATCGACCAACGACGTTGGCTGTGCTGCACAGATATAACCACAGGGACACGACCGGATCGCCCAAAGGGAGAGCGGATGGACGCGCATGATCCCGCCGCGATTGTTGGGCGCGGTTAGGCTGGTCAGCTCCGTGCCTTTGTCGCTCACAATCTAGCTCAGACTGGCAAAGTGTCACGGGAGCACGTCCCCCGTTGCCCCCCCACGAGTGCTTCATAGCCAAATATGGGGCCAGCCTCGAGATCGATGATTGGCTGAAACGCCATCATGATCGGCAGATGATGCGGCATGCTTGTTCTGCATCCGTGGCACGCTTGGAAATTAGCGGCACTTTGATTTTCGGCTGCAGGGATATCCGTCATGCCCAATCGCGCAACTTACCCATTTCGTTTCGCGGCAATGCCGGGCCGAAGCGAAAGCTCTTAGGGCGTTCGGGCTCGGACAATCGTTCGTCGGCAAATCGCTGGAGGGCGGGCTCTAATTCGATCGGATCAGAACCGGGCGCTGGCACCACGAACGCCTTTAATCTGCCATTGGCATGGAGGCGTACAGCAACGTCGGCGACACCGTCGGCCCCGCGCAGCGCCTGGACGACGCGCTCTGGCCAGACATTATGCCCGGCTACCTGCAATGCACCGTCGCGGCGACCGCCAAGCCGAAATAGACGCTCATCGATACGGTCGATATGGTCTGGCAAACGTTCCACACGACCCATTCCGTCATCCAGGGCCCAATCGTCGCCCGATGGGATCAGCTGCCATCGCGGTAAAAGGCTGTAGGTTTCCGCCGGCATATCGCGAACCGCGATGGCGCTGGTTTCCGATGAACCGTACACGTCGATCATTCGTGTCAGACCCAGTGCCAGCAAATCCGTTGCCAAATGGCTATCGAGCGGTCCTGCGGAACTGACGCCGACGACGTCATCAGGAAATTGGCGGGTCAGTCGTGACATGGCTTGCCACTGCTCGGGGACCGCTACCACCAAGTCGCCTGACAACAGCCCGATCGGCGCGCCGATCTTTCGGACGACGACGCTTGTTTTGAGCGCTGCCGGCAGCAACGCCGTCCACACGATACCGTACAGATGGTTGGCCGGAACCAGCGCGACGACCCGGCGGCGATCGGTAAGCTGCTCCGCAAAAAAGGCGGCCTCTTTCAGAAGGTCGCCGACGTTATGCGGAAATGGTTGTGGGTGGCCAGTTGACCCAGATGTCCGCACCGTCACGCGTCCATCGCTAGTGGCATGCGCCTGCATGATCCAGTCGATCCAGTCGGCTACCGTGAACGGCGGCGTGTCGTCGAGCTGGCTATCGTCGAGGTCGAAAGTCTCTGCCAATGCTCCCAACGCGCCGAGCTGTTCGAGCGAATCCAAGCCCAGCCCATCATCGCCAATCGGCGTCGCCTCTGGCCAATCTGTAGAACCGGCGACCGCCAAGTCGGTTTCACGGATGCGTCTGACCTCGGCAACTACGACCGCGCAGGCTATCCGGTGGGCGGCGGGGCGCTCCAACCTTAGGCTCGTCATACCGCCAGGCCCTGGGAGCGATATACCCGGTTACGCCCGCCATCCTTGGCAGCATAGAGGCGCTCGTCAGCTAATGCGATCAGCCCGTCGATCGATCCGTCGGCTTCGTCCAGCGTCGCTAGCCCAAAGCTTGCGGTAAGCCGCAGCATGCCAAGCGGCGTCTCCATTTCGATCGCAGCTATCGCCACACGAAGAGCCTCGGCGAGCTTCGTGGCCTGCCCCTGGTCGTATCGCGGGAGCAGGACCCCAAACTCTTCTCCACCTAAACGCGCAAAAACCCCGCGCGGCGGTAGCAGCTGAGTGCAGACTTCGGTCACCCGGCGCAGGACTGCATCACCAATAGGGTGACCGTGCCGGTCGTTGATGCGCTTGAAGTGATCGAGATCCAGCACGATCAGCGCCAGCGACTGGCATATATTGCGCCAATGGGTGTGTTCGCGTTCCATCGCCTGGCTGAAATATCGCCTGTTCGACGCGCCGGTGAGGTGGTCCTTGGTCAGCACGCGCCGGATATCCTCGACTGCCTCGGCTCGCCGAGGCACCTCGCGCAGTACCACCGAAAATCTCGACAAATTTGTGTCGAGGCCGTCGGTGCGAACAACGACTAGGCGCTGGCACCAGTAGCGCTCGCCGTTTGACCGTTGTTGCCATCCCTCTTGCAGATGCCATCCCTCGCGGGCCGCTATGGTCAGCTGCTCTTCGAGCCGGAGGTCGCCGCCGGGCATTTCTGCGTCAAGAATGTCGGCGAGCTTGCGACCGATCACCGCAGCGGCATAATAACCGGTTTGGCGGGTAAAGGACGCATTTGCATCTTCGATTTCGCCATTCGCGGTGACGGTAAGTTCGGCGAAATCGATTACGCCGTCGAGCAGGGTTGCAAACCAAGTATCTGCCTGACGCAGGCGCTGCTCCTGTGCGACCTGGTCGGTGATGTCAGTCAATGTTGCCATCAACCTGTCGGGGCCCAGTTTGACCATGGTACAGGCCAAGACTTTTCGCGCCCCGCTCGATCTGCCGGTTCCCAGATCGACGAAAATGCGATGACCATCGCACATGCGTCCAGTGGCCGGCGCAAACGACGCGGCGATGCTTCGCAGCTCGGGTGCATGCTGTTCGAACGTCGCGAACAGGTTTCCTACATCTCTAGTGCCGGCAAGAGGCAACAGATGCTGCATGGCAAATGGGTTCATCAAGGCGATATCGCCGGCAAGATCGCATTCGATCAGACCGACGGGACAGGCATATAGAAACTCGAGAAGCTGCTCCTCGCTCGATTCGGCGCTCATGATCGATCGCGGTTCAGCGTTCGATCAAGATATAGCGGCGGGGGGCCGCCGCGGCTGCCAACAATCGCAGGCGGACCTTAGTTGGCCGCATACGGAAGGTCAGGACATAGGGGATGATATCATCGATATCGGGCTCGTCCCCGAAACGCTGCGCGACCAGAAAATTGTTCATGCACTGGGCAACGACTTCGAAAAACGGCGCGCCCATGACCGTCGCCGGATCGAGCCCCGACATTCGAGCTTCAGTTGCGTTATAAACCTGGACCACCGTGTCGGCGCTAAAACCCACGACGCCAAAAGGCAGTGCGTCGAGCGCTGCTTCCCCCATCGCTTCGAGGTCGTTTAACAAGATCGCTTCAAAGGATGTGTTCGTCATAGACTCGACCGGGGCTCCATAGTCGAAGTGCCCATACGGAATGAGGAATTAACTATCGGCTAAAGGAAGACGTTCGACCGCATATATCCTGCATCGCCTGCGAAAGGCGCCCCCAGCCAATCGCCGGGCGGCAGCCCGCCAAATTTTGCGCCGAAAGAACCCGTTTTGGCCACGCAGTGGTTCCGCCGCTCTCGAGAAATGGACGCCCGTACATCTCGATTCCTTGGCAGATCCGGGATGGTAGCCGGGCTTTGGAACGGCATGGCGTGGTAGTTGGTTTGCGATCCGCGCAAGGCAGCCAGACAACGAAGGCGGTCAGAATGACAACTTCGGCGGCTGGAAGCCCATCGCGGCCCATGCGCTGATGAGCGCGACAAAGAATCTGGCCGCGTAGGTCCGCACCGTCGGCCTGGGAGCCTGCTCTCCAAAGCCGAAGCGGTAGATCGAGAGCCAATAGCCAGGGTGAATATCCCCCGCGTAGAAGGGTGACGCGATCCTTTCGGAACAGACCGTAATCACCCCCCGTTGACCCCTATGACCGGACCGTTACCGTTCGCCTGAAACTGGAGCGCGGCCGCCTTGCAGTTCTCGCAATAAAAGGTCGCTACAATAATCGCCAAACCGACCGTCGAAAGCGCGGTTTCACCCCGCCGGCAGGACGAGGCTAGGTCTCGAGCTGCCACGGTCCCTATCTCTCTCCTGACTGCCGCCATCGAGCCTAGAGTTAGGCTACTTGCTAGCATGCTTGGACAACTTATCATTCCGTTGTTGGTCGCCAATCCGTTGATATCGTTCGCTCGCCATTGACTGATTTTCCAGCCTAGGCTCTCGTACAGTGTGGGCAGGAGGCGGCATGAGCGAGCAGTGGCAGACCGAAGAATTGAGGATGGTCCGTCTGTCGCAGGTCGAGCCCGGCGAGCGGGCGCTGATGCTCGAAGCCTATCGACGTGGGGTGTACGAAGTCGCCTTTCCAATCGCCGATCTTCGCGAGAACGTGGCATATTGGGCTGCCCGGCTTGCGCATGACGCGCCGCCGCCACAACCCCACCTCGATGTCATTCTGGCGATTACACCGTTTCGTCTCATCGTCGGCGGTGTGACGATCGAGCATTACCGAACCGCGGACTGCGGCCTGCTGACATATATCGCGGTCATGCCGGATGCACGCGGGCGCGGCGTCGGCACACGCCTGGTTGCCGAAGCCCGCCGCGTGCTGACGGAGATTGCGGGCAACGTGCTGATGTTCGCTGAAACCGAGCGCTATTGTGATGCCGTAGACGACCACGAGCGCACGGCGACGATTGCGCGGCAGCGGCAGTTGGCGAAGCTTGGCGCCGATATGTTGGTCTTCGATTATGTCATGCCGCCGCTGCGTGCCGACAGTCAGCCGCACCCGCTGCATCTGCTGGTCTTCATCGCTGGCCCGGGAACCCGTCCGTCGATACCAGCACGGCAAGTTGCGTTGCTGCTGCGCGAGCTCGCGGCAGCGCTCGAAACTGATATCGAGGCGCATCCAGACACGCGCGCGATGATCGATCACCTTGAAGCCACAGACCTGATCGACGTCGAACCGCTACCGGGCACTCGTTTTGATCGGCAGTTCACGGAATCGCCAGTGCTCCGGAATCTGGACACCGGTACCTTCTCTTTCGCTTTCGAGCTTTGTGTCGCGACCGATGGGTCCGTCGAACGCGCGGCGGTCCGGCTGGAGCAGGTACAAGCCGCCCTCGAGCGCGAAGGGTCAAGCCATGTGGCGGCGCATGCGGCACTGGTTGAGCCCGTGCGGTCGTTTCTCGATGACGTCACCACCTGGGAGCGTCGTAAACCCTCGGATCAGGCACAGACGTTACCTTTGTGAAGCAGCAAGGGGAATACGCTAATATATATTGATATCAATTGTTAAGGACAATGAGGTGCGACCAAAAGCGGTTAGTCCAGCTGACGCGTTTGTCGTACGTACGTCGCTTGGCCTTCGATAGCTCTCGCTCACGGGCGCGATCGCGATACAAAGTGGGGCCGGGTCGCCGCGGGCCTCGCCTCATCTAACCGAACAACCAATGTAACCTAGCGCGACACCGCTGTTACAGCAGATTCTGACCGACTGCCGCGCTAGGGGATTACACCTCCGTGAGCTGCCTTGCGCACCAGCACGCTGCCGATCGCGTCGAATAGCGCTTCCATCGCCACCGGCTTGAAGATCACCGCATCGGCACCGATTGTCATACAACGCTCGGCGAGGTCGACCGCAGTGTCTCCGGTCACTACGATCAGGGGCAAAGTGGCTTTCGCGTCAGGGCGCGAGCGGATCCTGCGGATTGCCTCGAACCCGTCCATCCCGGGCATGCGCAGATCGCAGAGCACGATGTCGAAATCCTCGAAGTCGATTTGGCGAAGCCCTTCTTCGGCGCGATCGGCCTCAGCCATCGTCGCCCCCGCGACCTCGAGCATGTCGCGCACGACCCGGCGGTTCATCGGGTCATCCTCGATAAATAATATCTTCATCGCATGGCCCTCGCGCGAGATGATGACCGGCATACAAAGCCGATCACAATATGGCCGCTATCTGTTCCCGTCGGGCACAAAACAACCCTCCCTGAGCGGTGCCGCGATGCGAACGCGATGAACGGTGGCCCTACCCGCTACCCGAACAGCGACGCACAGGAGGCTGCGGTAGCAAGCAGGGGCACCACAGCGTTATAATCACGCTCGCAGGCTATCTGCAGCTGCGGGGCACCAAGGGCTACCGCTACGCGAAAGTTCGGGTCTGGATCATACCCCCAACGCAGCAATATGCCGATTCATACCGAGGTCGCGTGACGAATTTACATTAAGGTGCCGGGTTGGCCCAAGAGGTTGATGATGCCGTTTGGGGAGCGGAGACTTAAGCTGACGCTCTCCGGTCATTTCCATTCAATCTGATGCTCGATTTTGGTCCGGCGCCGATACAGGTATAGGTTCTGGCGCCCGCTTCAGTTGGCGCACGCGCGTTTGCAGGCACTTTTTGCAGCGCATTACCAATCTGTCCGGCCGATGCGTTGCCGGTCGCTTAGTCCAACTGCACAAGCCCAACGAACAAAGAATCCGCAACGTGTTTCTCCCGTCGCGAACCTGTGGCTCGCACTTAAATAATGAGCTGGCCAAGCTCGATTATTATGACCCAGAGCGCGCCACTGACAGCCAGGCCGATTGCCAAGCCGTTGAAGTTCATTCGCTCTGCTGCTCGCTCTCGCATTGCTCATCCTCTCTAACGGCGGTGCTGTGACCGCTTCATTAACAACAGTCCTTCGACACGCCGGGTCCGCAATTTACCTCGAATCCTGTTCCGCTAGCCGAATCACTGTTGGTGCGTTCAGGTATTTAGCTGACGTACAAGTAAGTTGGGGGCGACCGAGGCCGTTGGGCTATTTGAATCGACGATGTACCGCGGGTCAACGCCTGATTGGCTGCGCGGATGCCAACGCAGTGCGGTACAAGCCGTGCCCTACCTATGAGAACCAAATGATCCCCTCCTTGTGGTTGCTGGCCGCTCTTCAGCAGCAGCTATCCGGCACAACCTTCCCCTCCACGCCCGCCCGCTATGGAACGGCAACGGCCCTCCATGGTGCCGAGGGTCCGCGCATTCTCCTGGCGGCAGTCGCCGCGCGAGTAATGAACGGCAGCTGCAGGCCTGATCGCCCGTGCCCGCGGGCGTCGGCGGACGCGCCGCCCGATGCCTTGGGACGACTGATCGGTCGTTAGGTAAGGGACGATCCCCGCATGGCCATGTTCTTGTCGGCGGGCAGTGCTGAGGTGTCAGCCGCTCGGAAACGGTAAGGGCGCCGCACGGCAGATTGGTGTCGCGGGCGGCTGGTCAGCGATCTGTCCTGCGGCATGGTGGCGAGCAGAACAGCAGTGCGATGGGATCGCTACTGGCGTCGCGCCTGGCTGATTCCGGCAAACTGGATAAATGAGACCTATACGAGCGCGGGACGGTAAGGGACGTCGGCCTGCTATTATCTGTTGCCAGACGCATGGGTTACCAGCAGATTAACGCCGCACCCACCGCATGGGATGTTCTTTCGACGCTCGGTCCCTTGCCCACGGGATCGGGCGTTTCTGACATTCGACGCGACCTGCCACGCGTCAGTTCGACCGCCCGAGGATTTGGATGTTCGTCGCCCCGACGGGTTGCTGTCCGCTGCCGGGGCGACGCCGCGCAGTAGGCGCGTAAGTGTGAAGGAAGTGCTGCGGTTTGACGCTAACAGAAGCGCCAGCGAGATTCGTCGCAGTCCTGATGCTTAGGAACTGGTCGTCGACGAACTCGAAAAAGAGACGTTTATCACTCAGGAGGGGCCGAATCGCAGTCATTAGAACGTGGCCCCGATCAGGAGAAGCCCGCCGATCCGCCGAAGAAAGGTGACCAGTAGCCGCCCGCAACTTCACGCTGGATCGTGAAAGCCGGCGTCCGCTGATCGAGCCGCAGCTTCGGCGATACAAACCTTTGCCTAAGCGGCGATGGGCTCCTGGCGATCCGCCAACACATCATTCGCATCGGCAGATCGTAGCTCGCGATCGCGTACGTTCGTCATTCGGATGAAGCCGCGGTGGGGCGAGCGCCGTTCGCGCTGTCACGGTGGGATTTGGTGGCGATTGCAGTTGCTCGCCCAATTTGGCTGCGATCCCGGCATGTTCGGAGCTGTTAGCGCTGCACGAATGACACTGCGTCGAATAAGTCCCGACCTGGGGCGGGGACAGCGCGACCGCTATGCGATCGCCGGTCACAGATGTCGGAAACGCATTGCGTTTGGGCAGAGGCATTTTGTAGCATCCCGCGACAGCCCGCGGGCGGGTGACTTGGCGATGGCAGCCATGACAGGAGGCAGAGATGGTCCGGTCAGATTTAGTTCTGGCAATCGCGCGCGACAATCCAGACTTAACTATTCGGGATGCGCAAAAGGTCGTGGACGTCTTTTTCGACCAGATCGTGCTGGCCCTAGCTGGCGACGGGCGAGTTGAAGTGCGCGGCTTCGGTACGTTTGTCACCCGTTCCCGTGCTGCTCGTGCAGGCCGAGATCCTCGAACGGGCAAGACGGTATCGGTCTGCGCGAAACGCGTCCCAGTTTATAAGCCGAGCAAGGAATGGAAGGCACGCCTATCTGGATTGATTGGTCAATTTGCGCCAACAGAAACCCGCAGATGGCGAAAGCCTCGTGCAACGTCAGGTTGATCGTGATTGGCCAGCGTGATGCTTGTTAGCCAGACAGACTAACATGGCCCAATTGAGGCCAGCGGAAAGCCAGCGAAGTTCGCGATTTTCCTACAGTCTGGGGTGCCCGTCGTGGGTCAGCCCGGCAGAAGCCGCTCAGCATTCGAGCGGGACCGAACTATAGTCGCGATCAGCCTAGCCCCGATAGGTGGAAGCCCGCCGATCCGCCGAAGAGAGCCGACAATTAAACGCCGCAGCGATTGAGGCGGCCTGCGGTGAGTACAAATTTGTACGCGCAGCGACAAGCTTGCGTCTATTTTGGGTGCGGCGCGTTCTGATCCCGTTATGGCTTATGGACTGGCAAAAGCACGCCCTGATGCGTTCTATGACAAGCGCCAATGTGCGCGACGGCAGGTTCGCCGTACCGTGGAGATCGCCACCCTTACGCGGCACCAGATAGCCGCAACCGTGTGCGACTTGTCACGGGTCGGGTGCGGGCTCGTAACAAATGACCACGTCGCGGTGGGATCGTTTGTGGAAATCGTGTTCGATGAACGTATCCGCCCTGCCGGCTGGGTGACGTGGAGCCGTAACGGCGCTTTCGGCGTCGATTTTGATTATCCGCTGGTACCCGCGGCGTTCGAGGAGATTTTAATCGAAAGCTCGCTTGCGCAAATGGCGCCGCCTTTCGAGCCCTGAAACGACCCATTGCTGTCCGCCTAGAACGATTATAGCGGCTTTCGGGCAAGAATGGGCCGCGCAGACAATCGACACCGGGACGCTTACACAGCAACCGGGGTGAACTTCGTGAAAGGCACGCCCAAAATCGACTTGGCGCTTGCACGGAAGCTCGTCCGCGACGAAATATGGTACCATGAGCTCGTGGCTTACGGGCTTTCACTCAACGGTGCGGGTGACATCGCGCGCGCCTTTCCTAGACTGATGGCCACACTGTTCTTCGACCATCTTCACGGCGTGGTCGATTGCTGGGCCGTTGGGGTCACTGGTGCGCTGCCGGAACCAATCAGATGTGACCCTAACAGGGTTCAAATTGCTTTCGCTAGACCGTTCGAGCAACGGCACATGTTCATTCATGCGCTGCCGGAGCAGCAGGCCATCGAGGCTGAGAGACCTGACGCGTATACTTCAACGCGCCGCGCGTTAGATCCGTCAGATCGAGGTAGTTGCGAACCGTCACGTCTTGACGCGCCGGCTTATGAATCGTCAGCATGTCAAAGCGCCATTTTTCGATCCGACACTCACGCATAGCGATGTCGGTAAAGTTACAGCGCCCATTGAGCAGCTTGCGACCGGTGAGTTCTCTTGATCCAAAACTACGCGACGATTTCCGAAGCGCTCTGGATGCTGCATAACCTCCGAAAGTTCTGCGATATGCTGCCCGAGTTCTGGGCCGAGAATGCTGCGTCTCGTTTCCGATATCGCTTTAATCAATTCTACTGGCCCCAATAGATAGTCGACTTTCTGCCGATATTTTCTCAGCCCGAATCTTTTTGACTTTATTCTTTTATAAACAACGAAACGACCAAAATTACCCAAGTCGATATCAAGTCGACTCGCGACCCGACGGATTAATCCCCTCAGACCGCCGTTGACAGTGATGTCAACGTTCTGAGTGTCATTTCTAATATTTGTGATTCTTAGAGATCCCGTTGTCCCAACTATGACGATTGATCTATCCCCAGGCGCTACCAGTCCGATAGTTACGGTAGCTACCAGCCCATTAGGATACTCAATGGAGCTAACGGAGAAGTCGGGAGCCATCGAACCTACGGATACCCCCTTGTCTGGAACTAACGTCGTAGAGAATGCGGTAATTGCCGTAGCACGGCCGAATAACCGATGTAGTATTGTCAAGCAGTACCCAGCGTGCTGATATGTGCATCCGGTCTCAAACTCGTTCTTAGCTGGCCATGGTGCTCCTGACTCTGATCGCCACTCCCAAGGTCGTTTATTCGGAGCAATGATATCGTCTTCGTATGCAACATAAGCAAGGACCGGCTTACCAATAACGCCCGCATCGACAGCTCCGACTAGCACATCTATGCTCTCACTTATCACATGGCATGGGGCCGAGCTAAAGAGTACGCTGTTTTGTTCGGCTATAACAGAGAGTTGTGCCACATCCTCTTTGCATAGCGCGATCGGCTTTTCGGAATATACATGTTTACCGGCCCCCATGGCCGCGGCATTAATCCCAAAGTGACTTTCGGGATTAGTAAGGTTTATTACCATCTCGATACTGTGGTCACTCAATATGTCATCTAAGTGCAGAAAATGCTGTATATGGTGATATGCACAAAAGGTCCGCGCACGATCTGCATTTCGGTCTGTGGCGCCAATGATCTCTAATTCGGAGTGCTCTCGTAGCGATCTCATATACGCATCAGCAACATAACCGCACCCTATCAGCGCAACCCTCATTAAGCCGTTCCCTTTTTGCATTTGCAACAGGCTGACGTTTTCGAAGGCTGCCTGCAAGCCAAATCAGGCTAATTCGATTCCAGACTGCGTTTCAGCACCACGTTGGATCAATAATGGAGAAACTGCTGCGTTTAAAACCCGGCCGCGACTTCAGCCCGCCACTCGATAATGGGCAGTGCATGCGAGCCATTCTTATGCCGGCGATAATCGCGTAGAGTAGCGGCGTTCGCCATTCGAGATTCAGCCTCGGCTACCCAAAGTAAAGATCAAAGCAGATTGCAGTTGATAGCGCATCAATCTCCTTTCTATCGATAAGAGAAGATGCGGGTGGAACGCGCCCACCGGAATGCTTCCGACAATACACCGATGCGGCAGCATCCAAAAACTTTCAAGGCTTATCTTCGAAGTCGCAATATACTATAAGCTATAGATAATAGGATGCTTATTATGATTCGTGATAGGAATTACCATGCAGGTGGCATGACGAATCCGTTCACTTCAAAGTTCGGGTGCGTGGTTGAGCTGACCGGCGACGGCATCACGGCACTTGGAGATTCCATTTCGCGGCACCGGCAATTTATTGCTCGACAGGGACAGATTGGCGAAGGCGCGGAGCTTGGCCCAATGTTGGTTATTCTTGAAGGCTGTGCGTTTCGCTATAATAAAATCCCGGGCGGGACGCGGTAATTCTAGGCCGCCCTGACGCCGGACCATGCTTGCAACTTCCACATCAGGCTATTTGCCGAGATGAACCATAGCATCCAGGTGATCACGCCCGGAAAGGTTGCTACCGTACCCAGAAAGAAGATGCGGGCGATAATGACGGAGCATCCGGACATCGACCGGGCGGGGTCCGGGCCTTGCTCCGTTCAGCCAGCATACGGTCGATGAAACCTCGGACGAAACCACAAACCGAACATGCAATGTCGGAGCATCCATACGACGCAAAGTCGGAGTTCTCGCACTTCGCCTAAACCCCATCATCGCCAATCGCGGCTGGTTGGATGATCTATTCGAACGCCCTTCCCCAAAATGCCGATTTTGAAGGCGACGCAGGCCAGACAGCCGACTACTTGGCGCCTTCGAGAACGCCAATAAACGTCTCGAACTGGGCAGCAGAGTCCAACTGAGCTCTCCCCGCATATTCCACCGCAGCTCGCGAGAAAGAAGCGTAGACCGTCGAATCGGTCCACAGCGATCGAATGGCAGCTGCCCACTCTTCGGGCGGCGCGTCATGCGGAAGAATGATGCCGCCGGGCCCGATGGCCTCTGGTAAGCCGCCGCGGTTTGAACCGACGACCGGGATGCCACTGCAATGGGCTTCCGAGGCGACACGGCCCCATGCCTCCTCCCACTGACTGGGAGCAAAAAGAATTTTCGTCCGGCCAAAGACCTCCCGCATGTTGTTGGTTCGCCGCATGAACGTGACGTTGGGTAGCGCGGCGAGCGAATTTTCAATTTGATTTAGCAGGTCCCCATCGAGCTTCCAGCTTTCCACAAAAAGAAACGAAATCTTAGGGCATATTCGCGCAACAGCCAATGCTGTTTCAAATCCCTTTTCAGGATACAGATTAATGAAACTGACGAATTCGTCGGTCTTCGTGTACGTGTACTTCGCCTTGTCTATGGTCGGCGGGATAACGACACTATCGATCCCGAAGGCCTTCTTGTAGGCTTCCGCCGTGAACTCGGAATTGGCGATAAACTTTGCTGTTGTGAGATCTCTTGGGTCTCCTGCCAGCTCTTCAAATTCAACATTTCTGAGATAGACGACAAGGGGAACGCCGGCTGCATCTAACGCAGCCCCGACCTTCACGGCCTTGTGGCACTGAACCAAGGCCACGTCCGGGTGAAAGGTCTTCGCCACATAGCCGGCCACCTCCCAGGGAAACCAAGCCCGCATCACCGGGTAGCCGAGATCTCGGTCGATAGCGACAGGCGCCCGGCCAAGCTTCAGCTTTAAGCGCGCTTTGAATCCCCGCAACCCGTCGCCGAAAAGTGCGGCCAAAACCGCCGTCTCATGACCGCGGGCAATGCATTGCCGAACCAGATGGTCAGTGCTCGACTGCACGCCCCCGTTGAATTCAGGGAGATAGCCATTACCGCCTGCAAACAGAATTTTCATGCAACAAACTTTCTACGACGTTATTCAGGGCGATGTTTCGGAAGGAGCCGACCCTATTACACTGCCGAAGCTTGGAGCGGACTTTCGGCGTTCGCGGCCCTCTTGGTGAAGTTGCCAGCTACGGGTCGACCGATCGAGTGATACCGGATCGCGTAACAGGCGACGATGGCTGGATGATAGACATTGCGGCCGCCAAAGATTAGCGGCGTGGACAGCGTGTCGCGGATCAGATCGGCGCCTGGAAGTTTTTCCGCTCGGTCGCAATCAGTAGCGCGTCGGCACTGCGAAGGACCGCTTCCTTGGTACCACAAAAGACGAGATCGCTTCGGTAACCGTGAATATCCTGACACTGCTTCATCGCCTCGGAATCGAAAGCCTGAATGATGGCCCCCGCCTCCCACAAGAGCGCCATGATGACAAGGGAGGATGCCTAGCGCATGCCGTCGGTATTGGCTTTTACGGCGAGCCCCCACAGAGAGAACCGCACGTCGGCCAGATCGCTGCCGGATGGGCTCCGCACCTGGTTGGCCAGCACGGACTTCGGGGCGGTTGCGCGGTTCGACAGCATGCAGCATCAGCGGATCGTAGCCGATCTTCATCGCCGCGTGAATCATTGCGGAGACGTCCTTCGGAAAACACGAGCCGCCGTAGCCGATGCCCGAATCAATGAAATGGTGGCCGTTGCGCGGATCGCTGTCGACGCCACGGCGAACCTGCTCGATATCGGCATCCAGCAGTTCGGCCAGATTTGCCATCTCGTTCATGAAGCTGATGCGCGAGCCCAGCATGCATTTAGCGACATACTTGGTGAACTCGGCGCTGCAAACATACATCGCGATCATCTTTTGTGGTTGCAATTAACCGGGGGCATAGAGTTTTCGCATCTGAATGATCACCTGCGCGGCGCGGGAACTGACGATGATGCGATCGGCGTCGGATAATCTGAAACCACCGAACTCTCTTTTAGGCATTCGGGATTGGAGAGGATGCTGGAATCGAAGTCGTCGCTGACGCTCGGCGAGCACCCGCGCGAGGGCCGCCACAATCCTTTCACCCGTTCCTACCGTGACGGAAGTCTTGGTGACAACGATTTCTGACTCTTCCATCAGGCGAGCGATCGTTTCATCGTAAGCCTGCGGTGGAGACCGCCTTGCTGTGGGCGGGTGATCGGCTGACGTAGCACTGGTGCAAGCGACGGTGTTTGCACTGGTGTTAGCGGTGGTGCGATGAGTCAGGTGACGGTGATCTCGGGTTTGGACCGACGCCGGGTTTGGACGGACGAGCAGAAGCGCGCGCTTGTGGCGGCGGCTTGCGAGCCGGGGGCGAGCGTGGCGGAGGTCGCTCGACGTGCGGACTTGCGACCGAGCCAGCTATACCGGTGGCGGCGCGATCTTTCCGAGCCAGTGTCACAAGCCTTCTCGGCGGTGACTGTCAGTTGCGAGCCTGAACCGGCGGCGGCGGCGGGATGCGCTGTGGTGTTGGAGGTCGGCGGGGCGGTCCTACGGATAGCGGCCGACGCTCCGCCCGGGCTGGTGACGGCGGTGATCCGGTCGTTGCGGCGATGATCCCGGTCCGCAGCGACGTCAGGATCTGGCTTGCTACCGGCTGCACCGATATGCGCCGCGGGATGTTCGGTCTGGCGCTCCAGGTACAGCAAGGGCTGAAGCGCGACCCACCTGCCGGCGATCCGATCGGGAAGGAAGCGTAGGCCGCGCTAAAAAGATCGCCGACGGCTCTGGCAAGCGGGTAAAGGTCTCCTGTGATCGATGCCATGCCCAGCGCGAACTGAATGCCAGCGACATCGATGCGCTGATCGCGAAGAAGGGACGAGGCTATTCCCTGATCGGCCGGCGATCGGGCTGCAAGCTTACGGCCGGGCGCAGTGGTTGCAACCGATGGCATTATTGGAATGCCTGCTGGTGGCCGCTATGAAACGAGGAAGATGCCGCACGATGGTTGCTGCGCGGACGCCCGGCAAGCCGCCGTCGTAGTGGATCCTGGATGCCCGCATTACTGCGCCTTCCAGATACGCACCGACCGCACCAGCATTTCGCCGCTGCCGTCAGCATAGGGCGAGGTGGGGCTCGCCTTCACCGCGACGTTCATCAGTGGGTACCAGAGCACGCCGGCGAACGGATTGGCGTACCGGATCGTCTCGACGCCATCTACGTACATTGTGATCCAATTGGGCTCGACGACGGTGGCGAACTTATGGAACTCGGTTGTCAGCGTCGGCTTGAGCCCGTGCGTCGCCATGGTCTGCCGATCGGCCGGGCGGGTAAACGTCCGCTGATTGTTCTTCCCGCCGTGCAGGTTGCTCGACAGGCTCGAAGGGAACCGCCAGCTGCCGTTATAACCGAACCCTTCGTACACATCGATCTCGGGGGGCCAGCCAGTCGTCGGCAGAAGCCACAGCGCAGGCCACGAGTCCTTGCGGTCGGGCATGATCGCTTCCCACTCGATTGTGCCGTAGCGGAACTGCATTTCAGGTGCGCGCTGGCCGGTCAGAACCTGACCGCGGTGCGCATATTGCACTAAGCCGTCGCGCACCGGCGCGGTCAGCTTGCCACTCTTGATCGCGAGCACATCACCGCGGCGCTCAAGCCCGCCCATCGCAACCGTACCATAATAGCCGCTTTCGCCATTGCCGACTTGCGTGCGACCGTGCGCCAGCGCTGTCGTCCAGGTGCCAAGCCCGCCCTTGTCGTCGAACTTGATTGTCGCGCCGGTGGCTTCGTAGGCCAGATTGCCGATCGGCGCGAACTGCATCGGTGCGCGACCAGTCGGCAGCGCCACGTTGATCGCCCCGGCGCGAGCGGTCGCAAGCTGATCGCCATTGATGCGGGTGCCGCCATCCGGCACGCTGGTCTGGCTGATCTTGACGTTCGCGCCCTCAACCATGCCGGATACCTCGAAGCTCACCGTCTGCCGCAGCGGATCGCCGGGCCGGAAGAACACCGACTTAGTCGTATCGGGTGATGCTCGGCCCTTATCGCCGTTGAAGACCCGTACAGAGGCGATCACGGTGTTCGCCGTTTCGCCGTCGAGGTTAACCGTTACATAGATCGTATTCGCACCGACCGGCACTTCGAACGATTCCAGCGACACCTTGGCCGCGGCGGGGTATGTGGTGCCGCCCTTGTATGTGTCGGCGACCGGCTCGAATGCGGGTGGGGCAGCGTCTTCCACGTAGGCCGATAGCGTGAGCAGCGCCGCCTTAGCCTTCTCGCCGGGCACGGTCTGCGCGCTGGCGATCGCTGCCGCAAGGAGGGCGGCGCTAGTCATAAAAAGTCGGATCATGCCGTTATCTCCGTGATACGAACGCCGCTGATACGGGTGATCTCGGCGGAACCCTTAGCCGAAAAACGAAGGCAGTTACCCCCGACAAGCTTAATAGGTGTCAGTACCGAACCTAGACCTGCCCGGCAAATCCCTACGGATTAAATATTGGCATCGCGATGCGGCCTGCGCCGGTTAGCCGAGCTCCATTCAATATTTAGCTATCTATGTCGCTTTCTGCGCTGCCCGTTGCATCGATACTGTATGTTTTGGCCGGGCCTAAAATCTCGGGATCGAACTCAATCGGGTTCGCATGTATGTGGTTGACTGCACCGCAAACAATTATATCTCTCGCTAACGCCTTCAGAATTATTTCCCGTATGAGCACCACTGATGGTGGCACTCAAACCAAAATGTCCGGCAAGGAAATAGACCAGCCCATGTCTGCGCCCGTTGCATCCTCAATATTAGCTATGGTTCTTCATGATGTAGAGCCGCTTGTCGAATATGCATCATCTGCGTGCGCCGCGGCCACGTTAGTGCCGCAGCTTATTATTGAAATTTTATAACCTGTGGCCATCACGACGTTGACCCGATACATAAGCGCCTGCATTTGTCTAGCATAAGCGGAATCTGGCACCAGCGTAACCTTGGCGTGCGCAGTTGCTTTTAGCAATCGCGTCCTGCTGGCCTCGAAAGCTGCCGCAGCGTTGGTTGCATCCATCAACCTTGCGGCAGGGACTCCTCAGCGGTCCAGGCTTTTCATCGGAATGAATGTGACGCTAGCAGGTCGCGCACCGCCTATTCGCAGTCTTTTAGATTTACCAAGCCGAAGTCATCACACACTTGGTTCATCTAGGTGCGCCGCTCGATACCATGGGCGCTATGAAAGTTGCTCTGCCTTATAACGCATCCCAACGTCGACCCTTGCAAACCCAAGGCCAGCAAATCGAAAGCGGGACCTCCAAGCACGCACCCGAGACAATGAACAACGATAAGGTGCAGGGCGTAGGTTTACCCATACCTGCAGGGTATATGTGTCCGCGCTTGGTATCAGGCGTGCGCCGTCCTGGCTGGCGAAGTGAATGCCCTCAGGTGCCAAATTGATTGAGCGTAGCGCGTCCGGCCTTAAGAATGTTCAGATCGCCGGACTCTATCATCTCCCAAATACGCGATTGGCTAAGCTCGTTCATCCGCACAGCGGTCGAAGTGTGCAACCATCAGCGGCTTGATGTTTTGCTCCCATGCCCGCTCGATCATTTCTGCTTCCCCTTCCGCGCGAGGCGGTCCCGCGCTAAACGTCGGTCGCTTTCTAAAAATGACGTCAGCATCGCGGGGACGAGTTCGGCGATCGACTCCTGAACGCCGTAGGCCTCGGCATAGATTGCCGCATAGGCTTGCAGGTCAGTGTGTAAGTCGGGTGTTATCATGACCGAAAGCTTGACCGGTGTCCTATCCGGTAGCCTTGCGAGCTTCAGATCTGCCCTGTCACTCTCCGACGCCGCGCCACGGCGCGAGGATAAGATCCTTGTGGACCACCAAGCGAACACTCGCCCCTGGCCTTACCGTGATCGTCGGCTGGACGTTGAGGTTACGCGACGTAAGCTGGTCGCCCGCGCGCGAGGCGTTTTGCTGCGCCGATTGTCGAATCGCTTGGACCAGATCACTTTCATTGCCGAAGGTCAGGTTCGATCCGACGCCGAGCATGGTCGACACGGCGACCCCCTTTAGCAGCGTCCAGCTATGGAAATCGACTTTGTCGGCCAGGCCAGCATAGCCCGACGGATCGGTGGCCGTCACGTTATCGAGCGCAAGCGAGCTTCCATCGGGAAGTACAATGCGCTGCCACACGACCAAGGCACGGCGCTGACCAAACGCGACTACGCTATCGTAGCGCCCTATGAGGCGAGCGCCCTGGGGGATGAGCAATATCCGTCCGGTTACGCTGTCGTAGACATGCTCAGTGACCTGCGCTGTCACCAGGCCCGGCAATTCCGAACGTAAGCCGGTGATCAGACTTGCGGCAATCACGCTTCCTGCCGACAAGGTGAACGGTGAGATCGGCGCGACAAGTGCATGGGGGTTAGCAGTGTCGCCGCTATCGTGTGCATTTGCAAAGTCCATCTTGCGCCCCTGCGCATTGGGATCGCGGTCGGGGTCGAGCAAAGGTCGGCCGGCATCCGCCGAGAATTGCGGCATGACGGGGGGTAGATCCTCGAGGCCGCCGGCGTCGCTCGACGATGTCGTAGACTTGACGAGCAAAGGCGACTCGCGTGCCGCCTTCAGTTCGGAGATTTGGGCTTCGCGCGCCGCGGCCGCCGCCTGATCGGCGGCAGATTCGACAACGGGTAGCTCGCCCCCAATCGCCAGCTGCTTGCGGTGATATTCGAGGATTGGCCCACCAAGATCACCTGGAAGTGGCGGCCCGAGCTTGGGGGCGTCGTCATAGCTCGTCGGCAGTCCATTCAGCGCATCGGTCGCCACTTTGCCGGGCGCACCGCGCTCTTGCGACAGATCGACAGTCGGCCCGGGCGCTGGCTTCAGCGCGCGCCAGGCAGTTGTAGCGATGCTTACCGACATCAGCGCGGCCAGCGAAATGACAGCGCCGCGCTTGAACCGGACCACCCGTGTTGGCCTGCCACGCAAGACAAGTGTTTCAGGGTCAACCTTCGGCACTGGCCCATCGCCCGTCTCGGGTACAGGCTGAGCTTGATCGGTCATGCCCCCCTCCGATTGGCGTTGGTTTGTATCCGGCTGATCCGGACAACATCCTGATGCTGGGTACCGAGACGCAGCTCAGCCGCATCGAACAGGCGATCGACGATATAAAACCGCCCCTTGAGCCGGTAGTTGACTAACTGCGCTTCGCCCTTGCGATCGACAAGGAACAACGGTGGTGCCTCGCCGCCCGCCAGCGACGCTGGAAATTCGATGAAGGTCTGACGCCCGTCGTCGAACACCCTCAACGGCCGCCAGGCCGGCTTGTCCCCGGCGATCGCATAACCGAAATGCAGCTGCTCGAGTTCGACCCCGGTCGTGGTTGGCGCTCGCACAGCGGCTTCTGTATGCACGCGCTTGAGCGCGATAAGCGCATCGTCCGGATAGGACCAGGATAACGCCGCCATTGCAGTTTTGGCGGTACTTGCCAGCGCCAGATGGTAGCTGCGGCGGTCGGTGGTGATGACCAGGTTGGTTGCCAAGCCCGCGGCAAAGGGTTTGACCAGAATATGGGTGCGCCTGTCGGCACCTGCGCCGCTGGTGGTGTCGCCGATCACCCATCGCACGGTGTCACCGCTTGCTACCGACACCAGCGCTTCTCCTGGTTGCAAGGCAATGTCGGTGACGTGACCGGGCGCGGTATAAACCTGGAACACGAGACCCGCGGCATAGGGAAAGACCTGGACCGCATTGACGAAGCCTTGCGCAGCCGGCTCGATCGTTGCGGTCCGATTAGCAGACGCGACGGCAGTCACCGGACGCGCGTTAGCGGCGCGTGTTGCGGCTGGGTCCCGGCGTGACGAAACCCTTTTGAGTGGCTCCGATACGGCTGCGCGCGGCGCTGTAGCGTTGGTGACCACACGCTGCGGCGGCGCGGCGGCGACGGTCAAAACGGCCGCGACCGACCATGCCGGCATGACAAACAGACAGTTCATGGCTGGGTCTCCGTTCGAAGGGCGCGGGATGCAACAGGGGGCGGATCAAGGGGTGATCCAAGCGGCACGTCGGGCGGCGGCGCAGGTGACGTCGTTTGCTTAGCCGGCGGGGGCGGATCGAGTTCGCGGCTCCAATCGATCGCATCGACGTAGATGCCGAGCGGGTTCCGGCGAAGGGTGTCAGCCGAGGTCGGCGGACGGGTCACGATGGTCAGGATACCGGTCCAATTCGATGTGCCGGTCAGGCTGCCACGCGCATAGGCTGTCTCGGTCCACTTGACCTGGAACGAGGTATCCGATGCTCGCACGACGCTGGTGACCTGGACCGATACCGCGCGTTCGCCGATACCGGCAAACGGCTTCGCGCTACGGGCATAGTCGCCGAGCATCTGCGCGCCGCGAGGGGTCGCAAAGTCATATGCGGCAAGCCACCCCCGGCGCATCAGCACCGGATCGAGCGACACCGAGCGGATATTATCGACGAACTTGGCCAGATGCCAGGCGATCTGCGGATCGGTAGCGTGATAGCCCGCCTCGGCCTTCGTCACCGCGCGCGCTTCGCCAAGCCGGTCGACCTCGACGACATAGGGCGTGACCCGGCTCTGCAGCGACTGCCAGATCAGCGCGCTGGCCATGCCGCTTGAGAGAGCCAAACCGCCGAACGCCATCAGTCGCCAGTTGCGAGCTTGAACGCGGGCAGCGCCCATCCGCTCGTCCCAAAGCTGGCCGGCGCGCTGGTACGGCGTCGAAGGTTCGGGGGTGCGCCCATAACGCTGGACGCTTCGCTTGAAGATTCGGGTGCGCATGGCGATCAATCATCCTCTTGCTTGATGTCAGGGGTGGCGGACGCGCCACCGCGGTCGCCTTCTTTCAGCGTCTGCAAGGCGACCTGGCGGTGGTGGCGAGCATCCTGCTGGCGGCGCAAAGACTGCGCCCATAGCGGCGGCGAGCTATCGGTACTTCCAGTTGCCTGCTGCGATATTTGGCCGCCATCGAACGCACGCGATGCCGCGTCGCGACCAGACTGCGCGGCTTGCGACAGGTTCAGCGCACTTGTCGCTTTCTGGCGAACGGCGTTACCCGCTGCGCGGGCGACACCGCCCAGACCGGCGCCGATGGTCGATGAGCCGGCGGCTGACTGGCCAAGCTGATAAGATGCCGACGCTGCTGAACCCATCGCCGTACCGGCGCGGACCGCGCCCAGGGCGGTACCGCCGACCGCGGTGGCTGCGCCAACGGTCGCCCCGCCTGCCAGCGCGGTAACGCCGGCGGCGCCGACTGCGGTGCCGAGCGCAGCGCCTGCTCCAAGCTGGGGGGCGCCAGCCACCAGCCCCGAAGCGACGCCGGGGCCGAAAATACCCAGGCCAAAAAGGGTAAGCGAAGCCAAGACCAAGCTCAATGCTTGGGCGATATCGGGCTCGCGCCCCTGCAACGCACTGCTAAATTCGGCGAAGAAGTTTGAGCCGATGCCAACGATGACGGCGAGCACCATTACCTTGATGCCCGAAGTGACGACGTTGCCCAGCACCCGTTCGGCAAGGAAACTGGTCCTGTTCCAAAGCGCGAACGGCACGAGGACGAAGCCTGCGAGCGTCGTCAGCTTGAACTCGATGATCGTGACGAACATCTGCACCGCGAGAATGAAGAAGGCGAGGATCACCAGGCTCCAGGCAAACAGCAGCACCGCGATCGTCAGAAAATTGTCGAAGAAGGTCGTAAAGCCGGTCAGTTTCGACACCTGATCGAGCAGCGGCCAGGCCGCCGAGAAGCCGGTAGCGGCGAGCCGCCCAGGCTTGAGCAGATCGTCCGCTGACATGGTATCTCCGCCCGCGGTGAGACCCGCCGCGGCGAATGACCGAAAGATGAGGTCGGCAAGCACCGAGAAGCGATTGAGAATGAAGGCGAACGCGCCGACATAAAGGACCTTCTTGATGAAGCGGCCGATCACGTCCTGTTCGCCGCCCATCGCCCAGAACAGCCCGGCGAGCGTGATATCGATGCCGATCAACGTCGCGGTCAGAAAGCCGACGTCGGGCCCAAGCAGCCCGAACCCGCTGTCGATGTAGCGGATAAAGGCCTGCAGGAAGCGGTCGATGACGTTGAGATCGTTCATGGCATCGGGTGATCCAAGACAAGGGGCCGCGGGGCACCTCGAAGGGGAGCGGCAAGGCACCCCGCGGCGGCGATGGCGGGGCCGAGCTGTCCCCGCACCGCCAGTTTCCGACCCGACCTACCGGGGGGTGTAGGCCGAGCCGGAACCGAGAAACCTGGTGGTGGCGGCGTGGGCATCGGCTTGCGCCTGCGCCCGCCGCGCCTGCTCAATGGCCTCGGCGCGGTATTGCGCTGCCATCAGCTGCTGGATCTGAAACTGCTGCTTGGCGGTCAGCGCGAGCAACTGATTGGTCGCCTGTCCAACCTGGAGCGCTCCCTCGGCACCCTGGCTGCGCGCGACGATGCCCGACAGCGTCTCGGCATCGACCTGGACGGTTTGGGCAATCTGCGACTGGACCGTCATCGTCTGGCGGAATGCCGCGACCGAGGCATCCATGCGCGCCTGTGCCGCCGCCATCTGCGCACGACCGGTCAGTAGCGGTCCGGCGCCGTTTGGAAACAGGCTGCGAAATTGCCGTTCGGTCGAGGCAACCTGGAACTCGATGGCTTGTGCCTGCCCCATCAGCTGATCGATCTCGCGCAAAGTGCGGGTTATCGCCTGAAGTTCGGGGAAACTGATCTTGCTCAGGTTCCTGGCCTGATTGATCAGCGACGTCGCTTCGTTCTGCAGCGAGCGGATCTGATTGTTGACCTGCTGCAGCGTCCGGGCGGCTGTCAGTACATTTTGCGAGAAGTTGGATGGATCATAGACCGCGATTTGCGCCGATGCAGGCGAGCTATGCAGCGCCATACCAAGCGAGGCGACACAGGCGACGCCGAGCGAAGCGATGATCGCGCTGCGGGCAAGCGATCGGTGATGGGCATAAGGACGCGACGGCATGGCACTTACTCCTGTTCGAGCGGGCGGGGTTCGGTGGGAAAGTCGGCGAGCAGCGCAGCGGCCCAATCAAGGCCGGCGTCGATCAGGAACCGGGCTGCGAACTGGCATCCGCCATGCTCGGCAAGCAGGGTATCGATCCGGGCCTGCAAGGCGGGATGCGACGCGCCGCACAAGGCGAGCGTGATCGGTCCCAGGCCAAGCTCGAACAGCCTATTGCCGCGTGCCGATTGCAGATAATAATGCCGCTTGGGGGTGGCGTGGGCGACAAGTTCGATTTGCCGGTCGTTGAGCCCGAACCGCACATAGGCGCTGCGCGACTGCGGTTCGATCGCCCGATCATTGGGCAGCAGGATCCGCTGCGGGCAGCTTTCGATGATCGCGGGGGCAATGCTGCTGTCAGCAATGTCGGCTAGGCTTTGTGTCGCGAACAGCACTGCAACGTTTTTCTTGCGGAGGGTTTTCAGCCATTCGCGGATGCGTGCCGCGAACAGCGGGTGGTCGAGAAAAATCCAGGCCTCGTCGAGGATCAGCAGCGTCGGACGCCCGCCGAACCGCGCTTCGAGGCGGTGAAACAGATACCTCAGGACCGGCGCGACGATACTCGCCTGGCCCATCAGCGCCTCGGTTTCGAAGCATTGCACATCGGCGAATGACAGCCCCGGTTCTGCGGCGTCGAGCAGACGGCCATAAGGGCCCTCGAGCGTGTATGCAGTCAGCGCGGTTCGCAGCGCGTTCGACTGGAGCAGCAAGGCGAGACCGGTGATTGTCCGTTCTTCGAGCGGTGCCGAAGCCAGCGATCCAAGCGCGGACCAGATCGCATCCTTGACCTCGGGAGTGACGATCACCTTCTCCTGTGCGAGCAGAGCGGCAATCCAATCGGCGGCCCAGCTGCGTTCTTCGGCGCGGTCGATATTGCGCAGCGGCTGGAAGGCGAGCCCTGCTCCTTCAGACCCAGCATCGTCGCCAGAGCCGATCGCGTGGTGCGCGCCGCCCATTGCAAGCACCGCCGCGCGCGCGGAGAATCCCTTGTCGAAGATATAGACCTGCGAGCCCGCATAGCGGCGAAATTGCAGGGCGATCAGCGCCAGCAACACCGACTTGCCCGCCCCCGTCGGACCGACGACGAGCATATGACCGACATCGCCGACATGCGTGGAAAGCCTGAACGGAGTGGTGCCGCCGGTCTGCGCGTAGAGCAACGGCGGGCCGCCGAGATGCTGGTTTTCAGCCGGCCCTGCCCAAACCGACGACAGCGGCATCAAATGCGCGAGGTTGAGCGTATGGACGAGCGGCGTGCGAACATTGGCATAGGCATGTCCTGGCAGTGAGGACAGCCACGCTTCAACCGCGTTGATGCCTTCGCGCTTCGCGGTGAAGCCTAATCCGTTGATGATCCGCTCGATTGCGCGAACCTTTTCTTCGACCCGGACGCGATCGGTGTCGGTGACGGTGATCGTGGCGGTCAGATACCCGAACGCAACGTAATCCCCGCCCAGCGCCTGCAACGCTGCGTCGGCATCGACGACCTTGTTGTCGGCGTCGCTGTCCAGCAGCTGCGTCGGCTGGTTGTACATCACCTCGCGCAGCAGCGCGGTGATCGACTTGCGCTTGTTGAACCATTGCCGCCGGACACGGGTCAATTCGCGGGTCGCATCGGACTTGTCGAGCGCGATAAAGCGGGTAACCCAGCGATACCCGAAGTCGCTGGTGTTGAGCGCATCGAGGATGCCGGGCCGGCTCAGCACCGGAAAGCCAAGAATCGTCAGCGTGCGCAAATGCTTGTCGCCAAGCATCGGCTCGAGCCCGCCGGTCAGCGGTGTGTCGGCGAGCAGGCCGTCGAGATAGATCGGCGTTTCGGGCACGGCTACAGCATGGCAACGGGTTGAGACCGCCGCGTGCAGGAACGTCAGCAGCTCGGCCGAACCAAGCAGGCGCATTTCGGACATGAAGCCAGCGAACAGATCGAGCACGCGCGCTGTCTCGGCAATGAAAGATCCGAGCGCACCGCGCCAATCGCGACCGTTGGTGCTGTCAGGGGACCGCTCGATCAGCGACCGTCCGGCCGCTTCGCTGCTGTCGGCGGGCGGCAACCAGGTCAGCGTTAGATGGTAGCGGCTCTCGAAGTGTTGGCCGGCATCCTCGAACCCGGCTCGGCGTTCCTGCTCGACCAGCCAGGATGCCGCATCTGGGAAGCTGCTCGCTGGATAGCCGATAGCCTCGCGCCGTTCGGCTTCGAAAAAGAGCGCCCAGCCGCTGCCGAACCGCTTGAGCACGTTATTGGTGCGCGCGCAGGCCGATAGCAATTCGGCCTCGGTGGCACTTTCTAGATCGGGCCCACGAAACGCCAGGACTGACAAGAAGCTGCCGTCCTTATTCAGCACGACGCCGGGTGCGACCAAAGCTGCCCAAGGCAGATGATCTGCGATGCGATCGGCACGGTCGCGATATTCGGCAAGGTTCAGCATCCCCAATAGCCTTTTTGGCGCAGATGGCGCAGCAGGACGGGGGCGAAGTCGGGGTCGTGCCGCGCCGCGAAAACCGCAACGCTGTGCCCTGCTGCCCACAGGACCAGGCCGATCAGCCATTGCTGAAGCCCCAACCCCACCGCGGCGGCGATCGTCCCGTTTATGATCGCGATACCGCGCGGCGCGCCGCCCAGCAGGATCGGCGACCCAAGGCTGGCGTAGATCGGTGCCTCGAACCCCGGCTGCGGGGTCGAGCCGGCATAAGGGCTGGTCATGCGATCAGCGCCCCGCTGCCGAAGCTGAAGAAGCTGAGAAAGAAGGACGAGGCGGCGAACGCGATCGACAGGCCGAATACGATCTGGATGAGCTTGCGAAAACCGCCCGCTGTCTCGCCGAAGGCGAGCGTCAGCCCGGTAGTGATAATGATCATCACCGCGACGATTTTTGCGACCGGTCCCTGGACCGATTCGAGCACCTGCTGGAGCGGTTCCTCCCATCGCATGCCCGAGCCGGCCGCCAGCGCCTGCGCTGACAATGTGAGCGAGAGGCCGAAGTCCGCAGCGATGAGCTCCGACGAGCCGCGCGATGGGCGATGAACGACATGCATGGTCAGTCTCCTTCTGGGGTGAGAACGGGGGGGGGGGATGAGGTCGATGACGGCATAATTGCCGTCGGGGTCGAGCCCGGCGACGCGAGCGACGGTCTCGATCCGGCGCGCGGTGCCGCGGCCGGCGATGAAGACGATCATGTCGATCGCCTCGGCGATCAGCCGGCGGGGTACGGTGACCACCGCTTCCTGGACCAGCTGTTCGATTCGATAGAGTGCCGAGGCTGCGCTATTGGCATGAACCGTGGCGATGCCGCCGGGATGGCCGGTGTTCCACGCCTTGAGCATGTCGAGCGCTTCGGGCCCGCGGACTTCGCCAACGATGATCCGGTCGGGACGAAGGCGGAGCGTCGAGCGCACGAGATCGGCCATCGTCACGGCCCCAGCGCGGGTACGCAGCGCAACGGTATCGGGCGCAGGCGATTGAAGCTCGCGGGTATCCTCGATGAGGATGACGCGCTCATCGAGCTGCGCCATTTCGGCCAAAAGAGCGTTGGCGAGCGTGGTCTTGCCCGAGCTGGTACCGCCGGCGATCAGGATGTTGCGGCGATCGACGACGGCGCGCGACAGCAGCTGCGCGCTGTCGGCCGACATGAGTCCGTCGCCGACGTAATCAGTCAATGTGTAGCGCCGCGTCGCGGGTTTTCGGATCGAGAAGCACGGCGTGAGGCTGACGGGTGGCAGGACGCCTTCGAATCGTTCGCCCGCCCCCTCCCCGTGCGGCGGTAGTTCAGCCGAGACGATCGGCGCCGCGGCATGGACTTCGGTGCGGCTGTGGCTGGCGACCAGACGAATGATACGCTCGACCTGCGCAGCATCGTAGCGGACCTGGGTATCGATGCGCCCCGCGCCCAACCGGTCAAGCCGAAGCACCCCGTCGGGATTGATCATCACCTCGGTGACGAGTGGATCGGCAAGCGCGGCAGCGATGGTTGGGCCCATCGCGGTGCGTAGCATCGCGCGGCGGCGCTCGTCGGAGACCCTGGCAATTGCGTAGGTCATGACCGCGCGTCCATGTCAGTCGCCTCGCCAGGCGTTGATTTGCCGCTGGCGAGCTTGCGAGGACCTTGGCCGACAGACGCCGCGAATCGATCAAGTTCGATCGCCAGCGCTGCCTTGTTCCCCTCGGGCAGCGGGGTGACGGTAAGCTGGAAGAGGACGAACTGCGACAAGCCGTCGCGCAGGAGCTCGCCGTCCCGGCGGATCGTCGCCACCGCGCGCGATATGCAGTCCAGCCACCCTTCACAAAGGTAGCCGATTTCATTTGTCGCACGCCGGGCGAGCCCGGGGGCGAGCGCGTAGTTGCCCGGGCGCCTCTTGCTGGCGCCGGGATCCGATCCGATCGCCTCAAGCGCGTCAGCGATTGCGCGGTTGACGTCGAGGTTTTGGTGAGCCTTCATCGCTCAACCGCCCGGCAGCAGGTCGCGCCCGCTGCTTTCGTTGAGGGCATAGCCACGCGCGACCGCGGTCAGCCCGCGTGATTGATCCATTGCACGCTTTTCCGCAGCGCCGTCGCCATCATCATCGACCGGTTGCAACTGGGCGTCGGCCTGCTCGAGACGCTTGGTCCCGGCCTCCTCGGCGATGCCGGGATGCCGTTGCTGCTGCATGCCGCCATCGTTTTGCACGGGGTCGGTGTCTGGCGCGCTGGCAAGACGTGTGTCGATGCAGCGTGGCTCCTTGTCCCAGTTGTTCGGCCGCAGCCCGGGGCAGTCGGCATAGTCGCCGTCGGCAAGGGTCGGCGCGGGCGAGACACGGGCGGTGAAGTTCGCGTCGACAAAATAGCGCAGCTTTCGCGCGCGGATCGGCGCGACCCCGGAGATGAGGACAAGCTCGTCAGTCGCGGGCAATTGCATCACTTCGCCAGGGGTCAGCAGCGCGCGCGCGGTCTCCTGCCGACTGACCATAACATGCGCGAGCCAGGGTGCGAGACGGTGCCCGGCGTAGTTGCGCATCGAGCGCTGCTGGGTCGCGGTGCCGAGTGCGTCGGAGATGCGCTTGGCGGTGCGTTCATCGTTGGTCGCGAACGCAACGCGGACGTGGCAATTGTCGAGGATCGAATTATGTTCGCCATAGGCCTTTTCGATCTGGTTGGAGGCTCTGTGCGATCAGGAAAGCGCGGATGCCGTAGCCGGCCATGAAGGCGAGGCTGGTCTCGAAGAAGTCGAGACGGCCAAGGGCCGGGAATTCATCGAGCATCATCAGCAGTGGATGCCGGCGCGGGCCGCCGGTAGGCTGGTCGAGCCGCTCAGTTAGCCGGCGCCCAATCTGGTTCAGCACGAGCCGCACGAGCGGTTTGGTGCGGCTGATGTCCGACGGCGGGATGACGAGGTACAGCGAGCTGGGACGCTCGCCCTCAATAAGGTCGGCGATCCGCCAGTCACAGCGCGAAGTCACCAGCGCGACGGTCGGGTCACGGTAGAGGCCAAGGAACGACATTGCTGTCGACAGCACGCCCGAACGCTCGTTCTCGCTTTTGTTGAACAGTTCGCGAGCGGCAGAGGCTACGACGGGGTGAACGCGCGGATGGTCGTCGTCGCCAAGATGGTTGGTCGACATCATCTGCGTGAGCGTTGCAAGAAAGCTGCGCTGGGGATCGGACAGGAAGGTGGCAACGCGCGCAAGCGTCTTGTCTTCCTCGGCGTAAAGAACATGCAAGATCGCGCCCACCAGCAATGAATGGCTGGTCTTCTCCCAGTGGTTGCGCCGCTCGAGCGCGCCCTCTGGATCGACCAGAATGTCGGCGATGTTCTGGACATCGCGCACTTCATTGGCGCCGCGGCGCACCTCGAGCAGCGGATTGTAGCGCGCCGATCGCGGGTCAGTCGGATTGAATAACAGGCAATGCGAGAAGCGAGATCGCCATCCGGCGGTCAGGTTCCAGTTCTCCCCCTTGATGTCGTGAACGATGGTCGACCCGGTCCACGACAGCAGCGTTGGGACGACCAAGCCAACGCCTTTGCCCGAGCGGGTCGGCGCGAATGCCATGACATGCTCAGCGCCGTCGTGCCGCAGATAGCGCCCACCAAGACTGCCAAGCAGCACCCCGGCGTCGCGGAAGAGGCCGGCAGCCTTGATCTCGCGCGCGTTCGCCCAGCGCGCCGACCCATAGGTCGTGACATCGCTAGACTGGCGCGCGCGCCACAGCGACCCAGCGACTGCCGCGGCGCAGCCAAGAAAGCCGCTGGCGCTGGCCAAGCTGCCTGCCTTGTCGAATACTGGTTCGGCATAGGCGCCGAAATGATACCACCATCCAAACAGCGACCATGGGCGATAGACAGGCAAGCCACCAATAATCGCCAAAGGCGTGCCAAGTTCGGGCTGGTAGGCAAGCATGGCTGCTGCCCATTGGGTCGCCGCCCATACCCCGCCGATCATGATGGCGAAGACAATCAGAATCTGCCCGATGAGCAACTTGGTGGGCGTCATGGTGGCTGCTTTCCATGCCCAATCGGCGATTGATCGGGCTGGAACAGGATCCCCGCTGCGCGCAGAAAATAAAATTAGGCTGTTACGCGAAAATACGCCGAATTGCGCCAGTTTCGATATCTTGGTCTAGCAAGTGACGGCATGGCCATTGCCCCTGCCCCTTGCCGCAATTGACCACCCGCCAGCGCGCCTTTGGCCTGTCGCGCCGTAGCGCTGCCGTGCCGATATATTTGCTGAGCTGCCTGGCGGTGACGAAGAAGCTCAAGGGGCGGCCGTCCGCATCGGCAACAACAACGGCATTAAACTTGGTATTCATGGCGCCCCCTAAGTAGGGCCAATCAGCCTAACAACGTTCCTTTTAGGGCGCAGCTCGAGGGCGTGCGATGTGCCGCCGGGTAGGTCGCACCGATTATGGTCTGAAGTTCGACATTTGCCGCAGCCACCCCCTCCAGCATGCGCGCAAATACGCCCTTTTCGCCCCAGCGCTCCCACCGGTTATACAGCGTTTCGTACAGCCCGTATTTTTGTGGCGCATCACGCCAACGCCCGCCGTTACGATGAAATTAGACGATCTTGCTCAACACAAATCGGTCGTTGACCCGACGCCCTCCGTGGCTCTGGGGAAAGTATGGCTGCGGACGCGCCATTTCGCCGTCTGTCAGGCAATACAAATCGCTTATCCCAAAGTTCGTCGCGGAGCCTGAATCTGATCTCGCCCCTAGCAACGATGGGCTGACCCAAAGCGGAACTCATAGATATCAGTCACAAGGGGCGGTGCCATATTTGTTACCAAATTGTAAATCGGGCGTGCTCCCCTTCGGCCGGAGTTAAAAGTAAAAGTACATTAACTCTGCACCTTTCCTGTAGCGCAAGACTCCATGGTTAGAAGCGGTTTAGGCAAACAACGCTTGGAGACTGACCGTCATGAAATTGCGCTCGATTGCCGTATCGACGACCTCATTGCTCGTGCTCGTGCTGGTATCAGGTTGCGAAGGAGGGGACAGCAACGCGGCCGCGATGAGTGGCTCTGTTATAGTTCCGGCGGCAGCGTTGGGAAGCGACAGTATTAGTGCAATCGAGGCCGATCCCGGCCCCGACAGCACGCCAATCGTCGACGAACCTTCGACGGCGATCAACGACGATACGCCAACGCTCGTGGAGACGGTGCGCCCAATGCTAGCGGCATCCAACGCCGGCGGGCCGGATGTCCCGACGTCCGACCCGACGACGGTTGCCCCGGGAAGCCCGACCGCCTCGCTTTCAACCGCCTCGCTTTCAGCGGCCCCCCAAGATTACACGTACGCGGCAGCACCAACTATGAAGATGGATGCAGCAACGTTCGACCCGGCGGCAAAGCAGGTACATGTCCGGGTCTATTTGACTTCGCCACCGCCAACGACCGTCATTGCACGGATCAAAACCAAGAACGGAAGTGGACCAAACTACATGTACTCCGGCGGCAATTACGTCGCCACAACAAAGACATTAATCTTCCGGCCCGGCGATCCGCTCGAACAGACCGTCACCATTCCAATTACGAAGGCGAAGGAAGGCGGACATTTTGTCGCATACGTCCCATCGGTGCCGTCGGGTGCGAGTCGCGGTACTAGTAGCGTAAATATCACTGCTGCAAAGGGGGCGAAGAATACCGCCATCACGTGGAGCGGTCGTGCGCCGCGTACATTTAAGACGGGACGCGCGCCTAGCTATAATCTGGATATGTCGCAGATGCGTTGGTCGAATGCAGGCGGGGCAGGCGTCTGGGAAACCAAGCTTCCCCACGGGCGGGCGCAGCCGGCCAATGCCGAGACGGGCCTGTATCTCGATCCCCAGCTGCACCCGACGGCCGACGCACCGTTCCGGATAGAAAACGGTCAGCTCGTCATCCGCAGTCAGCGGCTGTCCAGCCCGATCTACTATGCCGGTCTGGGCAACGGCACCGGCAAGGGTACCTACATGTACGGCTCTGCCATACTGACCGGCGCCAAGAACCCCGAAACGCATATTCGCCACGGCCAGATTGAATGGCAGGCAAAGATGCCGGATCGGCGTGGATCGTGGCCTGCCTTGTGGCTGGTCAGTACCAAGGGTTGGCCACCGGAAATCGACGTTTATGAAGGGTTCAATTACAACAATTCGTTCGACCCCGTGCAAATGGCAAGCGGAACGATCCATGGCGGTCCCAGTGGCAAGCGCAACTATGCCCGTGGGTATAGCGAGAATGTCGTTAGTACTTATGGTATCGCACCGACCCTCACCACTGATTTTCATAGCTTCGCCGTAGACATCCAGCCAGATTACATTACTTGGTTCATCGACGGCGTCGAGGTCTTTCAAGCAACAAACAAGTTTAATGCTGAGTTCTATCCCTTGATGAATGTCGCAGTGAAGACCAACACTGCCTATCAGGCCGGATCGGGAGACATGGTCGTCCGAAGCTTCAAAGTCTGGCGTCAATAGCGGATGGACTAGACGGATCGGATACGGCTACGCATCCTATCATCAGGGGCGTAGCCGATTTCCGACCGAGTCGACGACCACGAGCAAAATAATCGCGACGCACTCGGCTTCTAAGTTTTCCAAACTGCCCGCGTATCGAGGCAGCAGCCGACCTCTGCCTGCCTGGTCAGCTGCGGTGAGGTTAGGTGACTTTGCTAGGGTGAGGGCAACGGCTGAAAGGATTATTGTCCGATACCGGCCATAGCGGGTGGCAAGGCTACCCAGCCCTTCAAGCGCCTGAACATGATATCGATACGCTGCAGCGCCACTAGTGGCGCTGGTCGTACCTGACGGGCTCGAAGCGGTATTTAGGCTAGAATGCGGGCTGGATGCCCTTACTGCAGAGCCTCCCTGCGCAGTCAGCGTCCTCATCGCGGTTGCCAAGCAGCCATTAAGCATTTCATAGATCTTCCAGCAGGGAAGCCATACCAGCGTAATCGCTTTGCCGGCCTACGGTCATGGAGACTGTCAAGTGTGCCGGCTTGCATCGGTCAGAGCGTACGCTTGCGTGTCTTTGCGCGCCTTGTAAGATCATCTGTGGGGGCGAAAAGTTGTTCAGTAGCATTCGCCAACCCCCGCCTGTCAGGACAAGGTATCGCGATGCGTCGAAAACCGCGCAAGGATAGGTCATCGGCTTGCGACCCCGACTTAACGCCGGCGGTAGGAAAGCCTCCGTAAGCCGCACTTCTCGACGGTCAGGTAGCGATTCACTCGCTGTTCAAATCTAGCCTTCGGCCATAGCTAGCTCAGGTCGACATCCTGAGGTGGAATCGCGCCCGCAGCGCCGCTTCGGGCCATTCTCAAACGGTGGCTTTGTATGTCAGTAGGATCCGCGCCGAGCAAGCACACACGGGATAGTCAGCACCAAGATGCGCACGTTATCCCCGATCCGGCCCTTACGCGCATATAGAACGTCATACGCCACCCTGCGGCGGTACGACACGTCGTTACGACCGCTAATTTGCCACAACCCGGTCAGACCCGGCCGAACCGAATAATAGTGCCTGGCATATCGCCCGTAGCGCGACAGTTCACCAGCGACGATCGGTCGCGGCCCTACGAGGCTCATATCGCCGACCAAAACATTCCACAATTGTGGCAGCTCATCGAGGCTGCTCTTTCGCAGAAAGCGTCCGATGCCGACGATTCGCGGATCATGCCGCAACTTGTAGTCCCGATCCCACTCCGCCCGTGCCGCTGCGCTAGTGCTAAGCAGATTTGCAAGACGCGCCTCGGCATCGGTCGCCATGGTGCGAAACTTGTGACACTTGAAAGGCTTACCATCGCGACCGAGCCGCAACTGACTGAAAAAGATCGGACCGGGATTCGAAACGAAAACTGCCAGCCCAATCAAAATCATAAGCGGCAGGAAGGACAACAACAGAAAAACGGCGCCCAAAATATCCAGCGCGCGGATTTCAACTGGATCGAAGGCAACAAAGCGGCCCTGCGCCTTGATCTTGGGCGAATGGTACTCCAAGCCCCGATGGGACTTACCCGCAATCTTTAGGGACCGGTCGACCATAGCGCATCACCCATTACTGCCTGTGCCGCTAGGTCAAATTTAATGATTCGTAAACCCTGCGATATCAGCGGGTTCGAGATGTGCCAGAAAGCGACAGTTTTCTACTGGGTAAGATATTGATGCTTGATGCCCCGGCTGACCCCGTTCTCAGCCTCTGAGGTGGCCCCTAAATGACCTGACAGGATCTCGCTTTTGGATAAGAGTGAGGCATATGACTGACTGTACGACCAGGCGTTACAATGATGGCGAGGTCTTTTCCGGTGTGCAGCGTCGGAGGCGGTGGACACCGGAGGAGAAAATCCGGATCGTCGAGGAGACGTATCTGCCGGGGATGAACGTGTCGCTCGTCGCCTGCCAGCACGGGATCAGCGGCAGCCAGGTCTTCACCTAGCGCCGGCTGATGAACCAGGGCGCGCTGACCGCCGCGGCAGCCGGCGAGGAGGTGGTGCCAGCATCCGAGTACCGGGCGCTGGAAGCGCAGGTTGACGAAATGCACCGACTGCTCGGCAAGAAGGCCATGGAGAATGAGCTGCTCCGCGAGGCCGTGTCCCAGGCCGCAGGCCCAAAAAAACTGCTGTTGCGCTCGACCTCATTGCCCGGGGATGGTCTGTGAGCGCGGTTGCCGACGTGCTCGGCGTAACCCGCCAGCATCTGTCCGCGATGCGCAACAGGCCGCCTCAGCGACCGCGCGGACGACCGCCGATGCCGGATGCCGAGCTGGTCGCCGACATCCGCGCGCTAGTCGCCGAGTTGCCCACGTACGGGTACCGCCGCGTGAATGCCTTGCTTCGGCGGCAAGCCCAGCAGACCGGGCGCGCAGCGCCCATCCCAAAGCGCGTCTACCGCGTCATGAAGGTGCATGGGCGGCTTCTCCAGCGCGGCGGTGAACAGAGGGAGGCGCGCCGTCACGATGGCCGGGTCGCAGTCGACCGGCGCAACACCCGCTGGTGCTCCGACGGGCTGGAGATCGCGTGCGACAATGGCAAGAAGGTGCGCGTGGCGTTCGCGCTCGACTGCTGCGACCGCGAGGCGATGGGGCATTTCGCTACCACCGGCGGCATCACTGCCGAGGACGTCCAGGACCCCATGGTCGCCACCGTCGAGCACCGCTTCGGACCCGTGAACCGCCTACCAGAGCAGATCGAGTTGCTGAGCGATAACGGTAGCTGCTACACCGCCCACAATACCCGCGGCTTCGCGCGCGATATCGGCCTGGGGCCGCGCACGACGCCGGTCAGCAGCCCTCAGTCCAACGGCATGGCCGAGGCGTTCGTCCGAACGCTCAAGCGCGACTACGTCCGGGTGAGCCCCAGACCCGGCGCCAGAACCGTCATCGAGCAGCTTCCAGTCTGGCTGGCGCACTACAATGAGGTGCATCCGCATCGCGCGCTGGGCTATCGTTTGCCCCGCGAGTATATCGCACAAACCCGCGAGGCCCCGTCAGGCGTTTAGGGGGCAACAACAGCGTCGGCTAAAAATGGCGTCCATGTTAACTGCCAGATATCCGAATAAGCTCCTAAGCATAGCACACTTCATGCCTCGCCCTTGGCAACTTTTTAGCTCGGCAATCGCTGACCCAGTCGCCAACGGGGGGAAGTTACGTAGCGCCCCATGCTACCGCTGCCCGCCCCCCCGTTTTGGATTAGACTTTCGCCACGCAGTTATTTGAATTTGGCGGAAAGTCTGCTCGAAGCACTAATTGCCAGAAACGATTAATAGACCCTATTGAGACGGCTTAGAAGTTATACGCAGCGGCAAGCAGCAGCCGGTTCTGTGACCCCTCGAACACCCCACTGCGCGAAAAACGCTCTGCACGCGTCCTAAGCGACCAGCGCGGCGATACAAAATACCGCGCCTGGCCTGACAGGACATATTCGTTGCTTTCGCCAGACTCGCCGGCGCCGAAGACCGTATACCGCGCCTCGGTCGACAGGACGAGATTGCGGCGAAGCTCGTGCTCGACGGCAACAGCAAATTCGGTCCGAAGCAGACCATTGAAGAACGGGTTGAACGTTTCGTCGATCGAGCGGCTTGCCCGCAGTTGCAGCCGAGTGAGCTGGGTCGGACTATAAAACAGGCTAGCTTCGAATGAAGCGGTTGAGATTGCCGAAATCGTCGGATCGTCAAAATTCTGTTGTAGATATCCGGCGCTGACATCGAGCAGCAACAGCTCAGTTATCTGCCGAGCATAGCCTACACGGGCGGTGAAGCCGTCCGACGATCGGTTACCCAAAAAGGCACCGGGCACAACCGGCAACCCAGTCGTCTCGTCAAAATCGCGCCTGTTTAATTCAACCTGGGCGTAGAGGCGTTGGGCCGGGTTCACTGAATAAGCCAAACGAAACCTTCCCGTGCCCACGGAATAGTCCCGGAACCCGCTATCAATGCGAACCCCCGAGACGACATCATCGCTGTCATATTGAGTACGTTCGTACCGCCCTTCTACGGTCGCGATCAGCGGTCCGAAATCCTGCTCGACGCCAGCATTCCCTCCAAGCGACCTTAACCGCAGGGGCTGCGCCGTATCACGAAATTCGCTGAAGGACCGGTTGGTACTGTCGTTCTGCTGGGCATACGCGCCGAAAAACGGACGCGTCCGCGTCCCTAGTCCGAACCGGGCGTCACCGCGCGCGCGCAACTGGAGCTGATCGTCAACTTGGTTGTTAAGATACATGGCGTAGCCCCCCGACAGATCAAGCCGCAGCTCGCGATCAGGTCGGCGATCACGGATCGCCACTTGGGGTGTTATCGACAAAATAACATCGTCCACGTCAACAACATCGGAAGCGAACAGATTGTCGACATATTCGGTCTGGGCCTCGATACGCGGCACTATCTCGAACCCGCCAACATTGATCGGTGGCGTTGCGTAGTCAGGCCTGAACCGGTTCTGTATCGACCCAAATGGGTCGATTGCCTGCGCGCTGGCGGCGCTTACCCACATCGCAGTCATGCCGACACAGATTGCCAAGCTTATCCGGAGCGACGTTGCCGACCCTTTGCAGTTCGCGTGCATCTTATATCCCCAATAAGCAGAAAAGAAATCATCCTCCCGCCAGGTCGTGCAGAGCTGTTACCTAGTTTTGGTAATAACCACGGAACTTCTGCGTATATGCGTAAACGTCGCCGTCGCCCGTACTTGCATATTTCTTGATATTTACTTGAGCCAACGCCAGACCGGTCACCTTTGCATTAGCATCGATCAACATTGCCGATGCAGCTTCGACCGCTCGCTTCGACGTTTTCTTCCACTTGCTAATCAGCAGAACGCGGTCGGCAGCGGTCGCAAGGATACGCCCATCGGCAACCGCCAGAATCGGTGCGGTATCGACAATGATGATATCGTAATTGCTTCGCAATTCGTCGTACATCGCTTCGACCCGCGCTTCGTTGACCGACGATTTCGGGCTATCTTGCACGGCATTGCTGCCCAATACATGTAGTCCGGAAATTGGATCGACATAGATGCACTGAGCCAATGGCGCGCTGTTGTCGAGATAGTCATGTATATCGTGCGGCGATACATACTCAAGCAGGCTGCTCGCACCGCGCCGACGAAAATCCGCGTCGACCAGCAGAACCTTGCCGCCCTCGGCCGCCGTCGTGCGCGCGAGGCATACAGACGTCGTCGTCTTTCCTTCGCCCGGCAGCGCCGATGTAATCGCGATTGCCCGCGGTCGCGTGCCAGGCGACAACGTAAGGAAGGCTCTGATCGACCGGAACGCTTCTGCAAACATCGAATGCGGATGCGATATGATATACTCGTGCGGCGGCAAAATCGCCTTGCGGCCTTCTATCGTTGAATTCAACGACGGGATCGCGCCCGCATAGCGAAGACGCAAACTACGCTCTACATCGCGCTTAGTCTGCACGCCGCGACGCAGATATTCGGCAAGTAACACCGCAAATACGCCGCTCCCCGTCGCCATTATCAAGCCAAAAATAAGTATCAGCGGATAATTCGGACTCGCTGGAAGTTTGGGCGTCGCCGCACGTGTCGAGATGACTGCGTCAGGCATTGCGCTGTCACGCAGCGCACCCGCTTCCTGCGAACGCGCGAGAAACGCTTGATACACCTGCCCCGCAGCTTCAGCCTTTTGCTGCAACTCGCCCAAGCCGGTTTGCGCACGACTATTTTGCCGCACGGTACCCAGCGCTGATCCACGGCTTCCTTCAATTGAGGCAACGCGTGATTGTGCGGTCTGCACGTCAGCCTGAAGATTCGACAGGACGCGATTAATCTCTTCCTGGATGCGTGACTGAATATCCCGCAGTTCCTCTTCGGTCTGGCGTCGCTGCGGATGCGCTTCGCCATAGCGCTCGCGAAGTACCGCCAACTCGGCGCTCGTCGCCCCCTCCTGCGCGCGAAGGCTAGCGATGGTGCCAGAGCCCAGCGCGGCACCAACATCTGCACCGCCGCCGCCGCGCGATAATTGTGCCCGTGCCGCGCTGTACCGGCCTCGCTTTTCAGCAAGATCAGCCCGTGCCGAAGCAAGCTGCTGGTTCAGCGTCGAGACTTCCTGCTCGGCATTCGTCGACCCGTTCTCACCGGCCAGCCCGCGATCGGCCCGATAATTGTCCAATGCTGCCTGAGTCGTGAGCGCGTTACGCTCAAGCTCAGAAAGCCTGGCGTTGATAAACGCAGTCGACGAAGCGCTACGGGCAGTCTTCGCTTCCACCTGGCTAGCCAGATAGGCCTCGGCAACAAGGTTGGCGTTCATCGCCGCCATCTGCGGATCGCTGTCGCGAACCGAAATATCGACGACACGTGTCTGGCCCGAACGCGTCACCATCGTGCTTCTTAAAATACGCTGTGCCTGCGCAGCCACCTCAGTTGCAGTCGCGCGCGTAGCCAAGCCGGGTGCATAGCGCTCGAGATAGAGCATAGCCGCTCGTTCTGCCACCAACGGGGACGCGATCAGCCGGATCTCGGTGTCCACCTCGTCAGCCTGCATGGCTTCGAGCCGGTTGCCCGGCGCCGTGGTGCGAACCGGATCACTAGTTGGCTCAATCAACACGCTGGCTCGCGCCACATATTGCGGCACCTGCAACGAAGCATACGCAACCGCGAGACCCAAAATCGCTAAAAACACAAGCGAAAACAATAGCAGGTTGCGGCGGAAAACCTGCCAGATCAGCCCCGGGTCGGGAAGGAGTGGAACCGATGCCGCTTGCATGCCGACCGGCTCTTCACCGGTATCGTTGAGTTGGCCGCCATTGTCGCTTGATCGCACATTATTCATCATGGGCCGCTATAGTTGCATATAGCAGGTGCAGCAATGACAATTAGCGAACACAGAAAGGCTCGCTTTGGAGCAACACAGCCACGCAACGTGGCACACGAATGTGGCTCCGCAATCGCTCGCTGTAAAAATGCAACTGCCGCAATCCTCAAAATGCGCCGGCCGCAGCCAACCAGAAACGACGCCAGTTGGGAGGAACGCATTGCGCGGTCCGGCGTGATAGCCGCAAGATACTGATTCCACCGCTGCAACGGTTTGCGTGCGCGGCTGCGACAACACTTTGATGACCGCGGCGAACCTCCGCCGTGCGTAGCCGGCCTGCATTTGCCGAATACCTTATTTTGGCGTTCGAAGAACCGGCAGCATCACGGCCCGGGCATAGCGGCTTGCAGAGCTGGAAATTACGAAAGACTGACGCCTTTAGGCTCCAGTAATCTTTTGCCGCCAACATCGGCTAATGGTTTTGACATCGTCACTTGGCCCGCTTGGCAGATCTCGCTCACAAAACCGGGGGCGTCGGAAGTCGTCCTGCGCGCTTTTGCTGATGGCAGCGCTAGCCGCCTGCCGCACCGACGGTAGCGGAGCTGAAACGACGGGTGAAGTGATTGCTCCGGTCGCTAGCCCATCACCCGTTAAAGAGCCGACAGCAATCGCGACGCCGCCACCATTGAGCCCACCGGTGGCAGAAGCTATGTCGGTCCAATCAGACCCCCTTGCGGGAAATGCAGGTTTGATGGTGAATGAAACATACGTAGCCGCGGGAATGCGATCTGTAGACGTGCCTGTTTGCCTAAAAGAGGTATTGCCTCGGCAGTTAACATTCGATGCCCTGACTAAGAATGATACCGCGAAAGAGGGGCAAGACTTCGTACGAACGCAAGTTCGTGGCCTGAATATACCTGCTGGGCGCACATGCACCTCAGTCTCCATTCCGATCAAGGCCGATCTTGCTAATAAAAAGTTCGATCTGACTGTTTCATGGAGCTACAATCATCCCGCTGTTGGAGGAGCTGACTATCCAATAAGGGGAGGAAGCGCCGATGCTGTCAAGTCAATGCCGGCGCAACCGTTGCTACCATCGGCTGGCGCGCGAAACGGTAGAACCCTCGCCTGGTCTAGCAACTTTCTGGAGCCTGTTCGTCCTACGTCTGCACCTGGCTCATGGCGGTCTCGGTTTCCTCAACATCGCCTACAAGTAGCTAACCGCGAAATTGCGCCAAATGCGGATCCGATAACTGACCCCGGTGTAGATACCCATCCAATCCGTGAAGGTAAGCGCGTGATCCGTGCTCACCATGCGCCTGTTCGAGAAGGAGGCGCAACCTACGATTATGCTGCATCTATGATGCAATCACTTGACTTGCATACTGGCCAATATGGCTACATTGAAATACGCGCAAATATTTCGCGAGCGCAGGGAACTATTCCCGCATTTTGGCTTTTACCAAAATCCCTAGCCTGGCCACCTGAGATTGATATATTTGAGTTTGGCTTGAACGATGACTCCAGAATGAAGTCTACAGTACATTATATAGACTCTACAAAGGCAAAACGTATGGAGGGGGCATTCATTCCATTCGTGCCGGATGAAGAGTTTCACACATACGGCCTTGATTGGACACCTCAATGGCTAATAACGCTAGTCGACGGGAAAGAAGTTCACCGGAGACACAACCCCTTTCATGAGCCCATGTACATAGTTGTTAATGTGGCGGTGGGCGGCTTAGCGCCCGCACCGAAAACCGTTACGCCGGATTGGGAAAGTACAATTACCTTAGATCGCATCGAGTGGTGGAAGTGATAAATTGCATTATCGTGTCTATCAATTCTAGCCAGATTGGTTTTGTAGTCGGCTGATTTAATGTAGATTGACCGCCGATCCGCCATCCGCGCGCCCAAAGCGAGCATGGCCGGCGTTGGGTCCACCTGTCGACCGGTCGGAAACACCAATCCGCCGACAATTGACTAATTGTGCGAGCCGTGCACGGGCCGGTTGCGATCGATCACGCCTGCTGCTTCAACGCGACTCATCCGCGTCCCGCCATATGGTGCAGGCTGTCGCGCATCGGCAGCGCCCGCGCGTCATCCATGCTGTGGATCGCCGTACAGCGACCGAGCCCGCGCGTCGATCCACCGGGCGAATATCCGGCTGAAAGCTGAAAGTCGTTACGCTTGCCAATAACTAATCCGCGACCGTCCAGTTCACGGCCACGCGCCGGCAACCCATGCATCTTGTTAGGCGGATAGCGTGATCGCGTTGCTCCAGCAGGGTACGCGGTACAGCTAACGATTCAAACGCGATTCTTGAGCAGACGAATACCTGCTCGCGCCCCTGCAGCCGCCGCGCGACAGATCTAGCAACTTTGCGGGGACCGGAACCGACGGGCGGCGTCGCGAAAAGGCGCGAAGATATGGATCGCCGGTTTTCGGCAGAGCAAGGGGCAGGAAGAAGGTGAAGTGGTCTCGCAAGCATAGGCGCGGCGGTTTCGAACGGGGTCGAACGCCAGCTGCAACGCTTACGCCTGTGGCATATATGTCTCGATCCGCCCGCCGTTGATCAGATGCTGCACACTATTCGGTTGCGTGCATGGTCCGGACTCAGCCTCAGACCTTTGACGACCAGCACATCCCTGCGCAGGCGCGATGCCATCGCCAACCTCGTCGTACCCTGCCGATGACGGCGACGTCAGTGGACAGCATATCGCTCGCAACGTCGTGCGCCGCGACACTCACCGGGTGTAACGGTCGAAATCGACGGGCGTGAGTAGCTTGCGGGGCGTAAGGCCGCCTTCATCCATGGGCCGAATTCGGTCGGCCAGGATATCGGCAAATACCGACGGGTGCCGCGCAGCGTTCAAAAAGCCCTGCCAAAGCCCCCGTTCGCGGCGAGCACGCAGGGCCTGCCGATGAACCAGGCGGCGACGCGTTGACCGAATGTGCTGTTTGACAGCGCTTCGCTGTCCGTCCGTCAGCGCTAGTCCGCGCAGCAGCAGCCTTTCTTGCGCCAGCAATGCTTCTAAATCTTCGATCCCATGCCGACCGCTAAGCGAGTCATTCCGTACCAGACCGGCATAGCCGCAGGATGAAACAATCCGGAATCGAGCGCCGTGTGCAAGTGCTGCTAGGTAAAGGAGATAATCTTCCCCCAACCGGCATGTTGGCGCATAGCGGAGATCAAATTGCTTGAGCATTGCTCGCCGGATCACCGGCTTCAAAAATCCTAACTCACCGCGCTGCTTGTGTCGCGCTGGCAGGTTGCCGGCTACGAACGTCTCCAGATTCAGCATTCCGGACGCCAACGGTTTGGCATCCAATTCCGAATAATCCTTCAATTCGCTTTCGTTGCGAACGAACACGATATTGTCTGAGCACAGATCCCAGTTTTCGGTCTCTAAAATGGCAGCGAACCGTCCGGGCAAAAACTGATCGTCCGCGTCCAACACCGCCAGCAGCGGCGCATCGCTTTCGGCAATTGCCCGGTTGCGCGCCGCTGCCGGCCCCTGATTGGCATTCTGCACAAGAACCCGCACGCGATGATCATCCCGTCCCGCAGTCCGCGCAACACTTACGGTTGCATCGGTTGACGCGTCATCCACCACGATGACTTCGGCCACCTCGGGCTGCGCTAACGCACTTGCGATGGCCTTCGCGATCGTCACTTGCGAATTAAATGCGGCAATAACAACCGCGATCGACGGACTACGTGTCACTGGCCAGGCCTCTCAGTACATCATGCGTGGACCGGACGTGCCCGGCGTTCGACGCTTCGAAATCAAAGACCTTAACCCCTTGGGATGCCGCGGCGCCCCCCCCCCTTTCGTCTTGTCGCGCTGCACAAAAGCTGTCAATCGGCAGATTAGGTGGCCAGAAATGAAAATCGGTTATATTTCCCATAATCTCAATGATCCTGCGGTGGAGCGCCGTTGCCGTATGCTTAATCGCGGCGGCGCGAAGGTCGCGCTCGCAGGATTTTGCCGGGATCCAGCCGTCGCTGCCGCGCCCGCTGCACGTGATCCAATGCTACTTGGCCAGTCGCAAGATGCAAACTTGCTTCGGCGCGCGCTGGAGACAGTTCGTAGCGCGGTATTCACCAAAGCGCTTGTCCGCCGCTTTGCCGACTGCGACGTTATTATGGCGCGCAATCTGGAACAACTCGCTATCGCGTACGCCATCGCCGGAGACCGGCCAATCGTATACGAATGCCTGGATGTTCACCGTCTGCTGACGGGATCGGGCAAGGCTGCGTCGCTGATCCGTGCCATCGAAGGCCGGCTGTTGGCAAAGGTCGATCTGCTGCTGACCTCCTCGCCAGGCTTTGTGCGCAATCATTTCACCCAGCGCCCGGTCCGCGCTCCGATTGCGATCATCGAAAACAAGTTGCTGATCGATGACGACGTACAGGTCGATGCGCGGCCTGCCGCCCCCGAATTGCCCGTCCGCATCGGATGGTTTGGAATGCTGCGCTGCAAACGGACGCTGGCATTCCTGACTGAATTGGTCGAACGCGCCGACGGTCGTGTTGAAGTACTGATCGCCGGCAAGCCGTCACCCGCAGAGCTTCCGGATATCACCGAAAAGATCGGGGCGGTTCGCGGCATGACGTTCCACGGGTCGTATCATTATGACGATTTGCCTGAACTTTATGGTCGCTGCCATTTTGCCTGGACAATCGACTGGTTCGAGGAAGGTCTAAATAGCAGCTGGCTGCTTCCTAATCGGCTCTACGAGGCGCTGGCGCACGGCGCCATTCCGATTGCGTTGACCGATGTCGAAACCGGCCGCTGGTTAGCCGCGCATGACTGCGGGCTGCTGGTTGATCGCGCGCCGGACGCAGCGAAACGCCTCGCGACGATGGCCCCAAGCGAAATCACTGGGATGCAGCAACGGGTGTCGGCGCTGGATCGCCGTGAACTGATGGCTGACAGTCGCGATTGTCAGGATCTGGTGAACACCATCGGCGCCACGCTTCGCGCATGAACCTGCTCGTCGTTATCCCATGCCTGAACGAAGCCGCGCATCTAGGCGGCCTGATCGCACAGCTGCTGTGCGACCCTAGCATCGACTTGCTGGTGGTTGCTGATGGCGGCAGCATCGATGGCAGTCAGCGCATCGTACAGGACCTTGCCGCCCACGACCCGCGCGTGCGCCTGATTAACAATAGCGCGCGCATCCAAAGCGCCGGAATAAATCGCGCGGTTGCACAATATGGCGATGGCTATCGTTGGCTACTGCGGGTCGACGCGCATTGTCATTACCCCGATGGCTATGCCTCAACGTTGCTGCGTGCCGCCGACGCGCAATCGGCAAGCGCGGTCGTGGTGCCGATGCTGACCCAGGGAAAGTGTGGCTTTCAGCTCGCTGTCGCGACCGCGCAAAACAGCGTGCTGGGCACCGGCGGATCGGCACATCGGCATCTGGGCGAAGGGCGACTCGTCGATCACGGCCACCACGCACTGCTACGGCTCGATCTTTTTCGCAAGATTGGCGGATATTGCGAAGCGATGCCATGCAATGAGGATGCCGAACTCGACCACCGCCAGACCTTGGCCGGCGGGCGCATATGGTTGGAGCCTACGGCTGCCATTGTCTACTTTCCGCGCAGCCGTCCGGGCGCCTTGTGGCGACAATATTACCGCTACGGGGTGGGGCGCGCGCGCAACCTGCGTCGCCATCGGATGCGCCCACATCTGCGGCAATTGGCGCCCCTGGCGGTGCCCGCAGCGCTGACGCTCCTCCCGCTTGCTGCGTGGCATCCGATCTTTGCGCTTCCCGTGATCGCCTGGCTGCTGTTGTGCCTGTTGCTGGGCGCGGCCATCGGCACACGCAAAGGCGGCGGATGGCGCATGGCAGCCGGGATCGCCGCTGCGATCATGCATGCGGCATGGGCCTTTGGCTTCATCGCCGAGATGATTGGCAATCCTCGAAGCATAGCGCCGAGATACGGGCTATTATCTCGCTGAAACGCGGTTTACTGGCTGCGCCAAATCCGCACCGATCGCAACACCATATCGCCTGATCCCTCATTATATAGGGCACCGCGCTCGGTCTTCACCGCGACCGTCATCAGCGGATACCAGCGTGTTCCTGGGAACGGATTGGCATAACGGCTAACTTCAACGCCATCGACGAAGGTCGTGATCCATTGCGGCTCTACCGTCACTTGAAACCTGTGAAAGGCCGTAGTTAGCGTGGATGGCAGTCCGAAATCTCCCATTTGCATGCGATAGCCGGATCGTACGAAGCTGCGCTTGCCATCGCGTCCGCCGTGCAGCGCGCTCGAGAGGCCCGATTCGGTCCGCCACTCGGAATTGTAGCTGTGGCCCTCATACACGTCGATTTCAGGGGGCCAAGTATCGACTGCGCCCAACCATAAGGCAGGCCAACTGCCCTTGCGATCGGGCATTCGCGCAACCCATTCGATCGATCCATAGGTGAACTGCAGCGCCGAGGAATCATGTCCCGACAGCACCGATGCCATGAAAGGATAGGGAGGCCGCCCGTCCCCCGCATCGAACGCCTGTGCCAGCCGTCGAGTGCGCATCACGATACCGTCGGCCATCGCTTCCACCGCCTGCATGGCCGTCGTGCCATAATATCCGACCTCATTATTCGCCGGCTGCGTTCGCCCGTGCCGCAGGCTGGTCGCCCAGATGTCGCCGATCCCGCGATCAGCAAAACCAAATGAGGTCGCATCTGCCGCATAAGCTACTTCGCCTAACGGCGCGAAGGCATAGGGAAGGCGAAAACCGCTGGTCTCAAGTGGCGTCGCCTGGGCCGACGCAGTGATCCGCGACACCGCGCGCACGACGCCCCGCTTCGCGCCATCGGGGACGTTCGCCTGGATAAACTCGACGGTGTCGCCTTCACCTGCCGACACGACCGGACACGAAATCGTCGCAAACAATGGGTCACCCGGTCGAAAGATGACCGATTGCGTGCGGTCGGCTTTGGGACGAGCGCCTGCGCCCGCCCGACACCGGACGTAGGCAAATACCGTGTTCGCGCTTCGCCCCGACAGACGGACGCCGACGGCCGCTGACTCAGCATCGGGGGCCGCGGTCCCGTCCTCTAGATCGACTGTCACTTCTGCGGGATAGGCGGTGTTTTGCTTGAACGTAGCAGCCGAGTATGGCGCAGCCCCCCCCGGCGATGGGCTGGGCATCGTCTGCGGCGGTCGCTGCGCAGGACGAAGCGGCGCCTGGCCCGGGCCGAGCAGATCCGACGCGCTCAGCACGACACCGCCAACCCCCAACCCGACGAAGCATAAAAGCATAATGGCACGCAACATATTTGGTCCCTAGACGCTGTCGTGCAGTCGCAGACGCCTAGCGAGGACACTGCAACATCACCAACAGTAAATCAAAATGCTACATTCGTAGTAGCGATTAGGGGACCGGGTTGGCAAAATACCTGACGTGCTCCCCGTTTTCAGGCCGCTGATAACTTAGCTTCGGTTTCCATATGCCCTTGGCGGGGGCGGTTCCTAAACTCGACGGGTACCAACCTGCCGAGGCTGCTGTGCAGACGCACGGCGTGGTAGTCCGTCCACCATGCCTCGATAATCCGTCTCGCCGCAGCCAGCGATGGGAACAGGTGCTCGTTCAGGCACTCGTCGCGCAGGCGACCATTAAAGCTTTCGACGAAGCCGTTCTGCGGCGGCTTGCCCGGCGCGATGTAGTGCCACTCGACCCAGGTGTCCTGGCACGAAGCGACGACGGCGTGACTGGTCAGCTCGGTCCCATCATCGCTGACTACCATGCACGGCAGCCCGCGACGTTCGGCGATGGCACTCAGATCGCGGATGACTCGCCCACCTGACAGCGAGGTATCGACGATGCACGCCAGGCGCTCCTGGCTGTAATCGTCGATGACGTTCAGCATACGGAACCGCCGGCCGCAGGCCAGTGCATCCGATACGAAGTCGAGCGATCGGCTCTGGTTGGGTTCCTGCGGGATCGCCATCGGCGCCCGCGTCCCCAGCGCGCGCTTGCGACGACAACGCTTGCGCACCGTCAGCCGCTCCTCGCGGTACAGCCAATACACCTTCTTCAGGTTCATGCCCTTGCCCTCACGCTTGAGCAGGATCGCCAGCCGCCGATAGCCGAACCGGCGTCGCTCGTTGGCGATCGCGCGCATCCGCTCGCGGACAGCATCGTCCTTCCCGCGTAGCGGCTCATATTGCCACGCCGACCGATTGACCCTGATCAGTCTGCAGGCGCGACGCTCGGAGCAGCCGTGATCGGCCATCAGCGTCTCCACCACCGCATAGCGCTCCCCAGACAAGACCAGTTACCCCAGCAGATCCTTCAGCGCCGACACGTCAGCCATCGACTCCGCCAGCAGCTTCTTAAGCCGTCGTTTCTCCTTTTCCAATGTGTGAAACCGTGCCGCCCTCCGACACCGTCATCCTGCCGTACTTCGACTTCCAGTTATAGAATGTCGCATCGCTAAGCTCGTGCTTGCGGCATAGCTCAGGCGTCTTCACGCCCGCCTCATGCTCCCGCAGCACCCCAACGATCTGCTCTTTGGTAAGCCGGCTTCGCCGCACCACTCGTCTCCATCTGACGAGCTAACTTACCAATGCCATGAATTCTGGGGGGCACGTCACCACACGCATGGCTTTGGCGTGTTTTGCTCAGGACTTTTGCTTGGGCAGGCGTCGGCGAAATAGGCTGGTCGTTGTTGGAGCTGTCTAGATAGATCTTCACGAAAGATACGTAGACTCGGCGTGGCCATCGGGATCGAGCGATTGAGGATCCATGGCACTGCCGTCATGATCCGACCCTGCGCCCAGGCACCCCCGTCGATTGCTTAATTATACGCTGCCAGCCCATCAGCGCCGGATCCCTACGTCTGGGCGTTCGGAGGCGGTCCGAAACTCGTGATATCCCCGCTCGAGGCTTTTCGCGCAGCTGCACTGCCAGTAGCCATATCGCAGCAAAAACCCATGGGCATCGCATCATTGGCGGCAACGGATGTTGGATGGAACGATCCCAACGCTGGAACGGTTAAGCAAATCGCATATGTGATATGTCGGCCCTCGCCTATAATGTCGCCGTTTTCGCCAAGATAGCGCGGCGAAAAACCAATCGACGCGGTTCGACAAAAGAAAAGGCCAATATGGACCGTTCCGTCCAACTTCTCGGCGCACTTATTGGCTTGGCTGCAATGCTAATCATCGGTGGGATGCTGGCCGTCTCGTTCGCCCTGAAGAACGGTGAGGAAGTAACTGCTCAGGCTTGGAAAGGGCGAAGCGATGCGCAGCGCGCCTTGCCGCCCCTGCCTAAAGCAGGGATGCCCGGCGTCGTTACGCCTGAAAATGAATTGCTGCCGGTCTTGCCTGAAACCGCGCGCAGAACGAACGCTATGCGTCCCTTCTCGGACAAGCTTAATGCCTCCGCCCGCCCCTTTTCCTCCGTGCTATCAGCAGACGATCGCGAACGCGCGATTGCGTGTCTTGCAATCGCCGCGCTGTATGAAGCGGGCGGCATCGGCGACGATCAATATCCCGTCATGCAGGTCATCCTCAACCGGGTGCGTCACCCCGCCTTTCCCGGCAGCATCTGCGGCGTTGTATTTCAGGGGGCGGAACGCAGCACCGGTTGCCAGTTCAGCTTCGCCTGCGACGAATCGATGGCGCGCTGGCGACCGTCCGATAGAGCGATCACAGAGGCGCGTGCCCGTGCCGCAGCGATGCTCGACAGCCATGTCGATCGCCGAGTGGGTTTGGCCACGCATTACCATACCGACTGGGTGCTACCCTATTGGAGCAACAGCCTCGACAAGATCACTGCGATCAAGACCCACCTGTTCTTTCGTTGGCGGGGTTATTGGGGAACTCTTGCCTCGTTCCGCCAGCAAAGCAATAATGTAGAGCCTCGTATCGCCGCGCTGGCCGCCCTCTCGTCCGTGCACCTCGCGCAGGTCGGCCAACCTGGCGATCCATCCGCCCTCGCCGACATCCCTGTACTTTCAGCCGACGCTGTTGCCGGTGGGGATGACGCAGTGACGGTCACGTCGAACGCTCGTGCAGGCGAAGCAAGGATAGCGGTGCTCAACCTGCCTCTCGACCCCGATTCAAAACCGGGCGGTTGGTCACTGAACGCGCTGGCGCTTTGCGGAAAACGTCCGGAGTGCCGCGCGGTGGGCTGGATCGACCCCACCCGGCGTCCCGCCACATTCGACGCGGCAAGTCTCGCCGCATCGCCCCCTGATTTCGTGTTCGTGCAGGAGTTACGCAACCGTACCCAGCAACCCTATTGGGATTGCACAAAACACGCCAAGGCATCGATGAGCCGCTGCCTGGAATCTAGTGACCATCCTGCTCGACTAGTCTACGGCGGCTAGGTTGTGATAATGTTCTGTGTAGTGCCGTCGAGCACGACGCAAGATAGCCGGTTGCTCTGCCATGCGCCGGTATCGACAGCAATGCGATTGGGGCGCACATCGACATCGTCAACGATGCTATGACCGTGCACCACTACCGCTCCGTGCCAAGCGTCCGCAGTCAAGAACTCGTTGCGAATGGAGATCAGATCCTGGTCGTCCTGCTTATAAAGCGAGACGCCGGGACGAACCCCAGCATGCGCAAAGAAATAGGTGCCGCTGGCCCAGAACAACGGCGTGCTACGTAAAAACGCGATGTGCTCGGGCGGGATCGCCGCCAAAAGCCGCTCGGCAAAGTCAAAACTATCCTCGGCCCTTAGCGGTGCGGCGACACCATAATTGTTTAAGGTGGTAAGCCCACCCTGCTCCATCCAAATATCCTGTGCCCATTGTTCACCATCTAGGGATCGCAGCATCAAATCTTCATGATTTCCGCGGAGAAGGCCTATTCTTGGTTGCGAGGTCAGGCGTTGCAGCAACATGATGCAGGATCGACTATCGGGTCCGCGATCGATGATATCGCCGAGGAACAGGATACGGATTGTGGTGTCAGCCCGCGCTGTAGCTTCCCAATCTCGCATGATCAGCGAAAGTAGATTGCGCATCAAATCGTATCTGCCATGAACGTCGCCCACGGCATAGATTCGCTCGCCTGGCTCGGTCTGCCCAATTTTCATGCGTGGCTTGAACGGGTTGCGCATCTCAGCATTATGGAGGCTGATGCCGTCAATGTCAGTGACTGTTTCGCACACCGGCCATTGCCGGCCCCCAGACGTGAGTTTCGCAATCGCTTGCTATAATGCCGGCGAATATCTTGCCCCGGCGGTAGCCTCAGCGCTTGCTCAGACCGGCGTCAGCGTAGAAGTTCTCATCGTCGACGACGGCAGCACTGATGGCAGCGTTGCGGTTGCCGAAGGATTGGCTCGCGCGGACGCCCGAGTCAGGTTGTTCCGGACCAAGACCAACTCGGGACCGGCAGGCGCGCGAAACATCGCGCTGGCGGAAATGCGCGGATCTTGGTTTGCCGTGCTCGATGCCGATGACTTGATACTACCCAACCGTAGTCGCACGCTGATCGACCTTGCCGAACGCGAGAGCGCCGATTTCGTCGCTGACAACCTCACGGTCTTTGGTAAAGACGTTGTCGAAAAGCCCTTCCTTTCGCACCCGATCAGTAAGGGTTGGCGCAGGCTCACCCTTGATACCTATTTTGCCCAGTCGCGCCTACTTTCAGACACACCCAACCCCGGATTTCTCAAACCGATGGTCCGTCGGCGCGTGATCGAAGCGGCAGCGCTTCGCTACAACGAACGACTCATGATTGGCGAGGATGATGAACTGGTCGTCCGCCTGCTTGCATCCGGATACACCTATTTCGTCCTCAACATGCCCCTGTACCGCTATCGGAAGCACGGCGCTTCGATCTCGCACCGGCTCTCGCTCGACCACGCTGAACGGATGATGGCGGCCGAACACAGGATTCGCGACCTCATCGGTCCTGAGCTGGCTGCACGACCATCCTATTACGGTCGCTGGCTAGCTATGGTGCGCGGCCTTGCCTTCACCCGGTCCATAGACTTGTTGAAGCGCCGCCGTCCTCTGGCAGCGGCGTTGGCGCTGCTGCGCGAACCCGCGGCGATCCCGCTTTACCGCGAGCCGCTGATGAGCGCGTTGCGACAGCTGATAAGACGTGCCAAACTGAGATGACGGCGCATTAGAAATTGATTTTTGATGCGAATCATGGTCAGTCCCGCGACCTCCGAAGGGATTCCATCGAATGCACCTGATTTACCACGTCCGCCGCATCTTGATGGCAACGCTTATCCTCGGTCTCTCGGCATGTTCTGGCAGTTTGCCTCCCCCTGGAAGCGCCGCCTATACGGCAACCGAATACCGGTTGGCTGCTGGCGACCGTCTCCGGATTACCGTGTTTGGCGAAGAAAATTTGTCGCGCGAATATGTCGTCTCGTCAGCAGGCGATTTGTCGTTCCCGCTACTCGGCGATATCCGCGCATCGGGAACGACCGTAACGGAATTGCAGGCACAGCTCGTCACTGCTCTCGCCAAAGGCTATATCAACGATCCGCGCGTTAATGCCGAGGTATTAACCTACCGCCCCTTCTACATCTTGGGCGAGGTTAAAAACCCGGGGGAGTATAAATTCAGCGATCGCCTTACGTTCACACAGGCAGTAGCGCTGGCGGGCGGCTTCACCTATCGCGCTGATCAGCGCCGCGTATTTATCCGACGTGCCGCCGGCGGCCAGGAGGAGACCTACGTCCTTTCCTCCGATCGCCCTGTCTATATTGCGCCTGGTGACACAATCCGGGTGGGCGAGCGGTATTTCTAAATCATGGTGACCCGCATCCAAGCGGGATCATTGGCCCGCGTTCGAACGGAGCCCGAGTCCTGGCTTCGATTTAACCGCGCTTCGCCAGTGATTGACAGCTTGTTTGCGGCCTATGTCGCTGGCAGCGTGATTTTCGCCACGATATTGCAATCGCTGACGCCTATCTTAATCGCGCTTGCGACCCCGCTTTATTGCTTGCTGCGCTGGGAGCGGGTGGCGACCGTGCTGCTGCGGTGCTGGCCGATCCTGTTGCTGCCAGCGTTCGCCCTGACGTCGGCCCTGTGGTCCGAGGCACCTGCAGCGACGCTGCGCTACGGCATATTCTACCTGCTCACGATTATGCCAGCGCTCTTCATCGGGGCGGGCAGCGACCGGTTGGCCTCTCTGAAGGGTATGTTCGCTATTTTCGCGATCTACACCTTTGCCAGCCTGGTGTTTGGCAGATACGTCAGCTGGGGTGTCAGCGGCATAGCCTTTGCCGGTTTGGCCGGTTCGAAAAACATGTCGGGCGATCTGGCGGCTTTGACGATGCTGTTGGCGACCACCTTCGGCATCTGGGCAATGGGCCAACGACGGTTGGTTTTGGCTGGTTTTGCCGTGCTTACTCTGCTTGCAGCGCTCTACGCGCTATTTGCTAGCAAAGCGACCGGCGCGCTTCTTGCTGCCGGAATGGCGATACCGTGCATCTTGCTATGGACTGCGTCGCGTCGGCTGCCGGTCGGGCTGAGGACCGCGATATTTGCGCTAACCGTGCTAATTGCAATCGGCGTTGCTGCGAGTGCCAGCTACTGGATGGCGCCGTTATTCGACATGGTACTAGAAAACAGTGGCAAGGATCAGGGTCTTACGGGCCGCGACTTCCTGTGGAGCATGGCCGACAGGCTAATCGTCGAAAGGCCGCTGCTCGGCGGCGGCTATCGCCACTTTTGGCTAGAGAGCAATCTAGACGCGCAATATGTCTGGCGTGAGATGATGGTCCCCGCCGGGGGAGGGGGGTTTAATTTTCATAATACTCCGCGCGACATTCTGGTCGATCTGGGTATCGTCGGCTTAATACTTTTCACGATGGTGATGATTGGTGGCACATTCCTGACGATGTTTAGGACGATGCTTGAACCCTATTATATGGGGATTTTCCTTTGTGCACTCATAGTGTTTCAGGCACCAAGGTTGTTTTTTGAACTCGTTGCGTTTCAAAATATGCATTATTCAACGCTGCTGGTCTTCATGATCTTGGCCTATGGCGTTCGCCCCGCCAAAGTGTCGCAGGCCGAGCATGCCTGATCACGCAATGGTGGTAACCGATCGTTTGATTGCGAGTGCAGTCACCATCTGCATGTGTACCTTTAGGCGCCCCGCTGCCTTTGACGCACTTAGGTCCTTCGAAAAGCTTGCCGGCATTCCGCCCAATGCGGTCGAGCTGGTTGTGGTCGATAATGACGAAACTGACGTTCTGCGGGCCAAGTTCGAAGCGGTTGCGCAATGCTACCCCTACCCTTTGCGCTACATCCATGCACCCGCGCAAAACATCTCGATCGCACGCAACGCGGCGCTGAATGCCACAACAACGCGTTGGCTGGCCTTTATCGATGACGATGAGACTGCCGACCCGAACTGGCTTTCGGCACTGCTGGAGTACCGCGACCAAGCGGAAACCGTGATCGGTCAGTGCATCGCCGTTTATGGGCTTGACCTTCCTGTCTGGACCGCACGGTGCGATTTCCATTCCAACCGTATCCAGGGCGATGCCACCAACGCCTATACCAGCAACGCCCTGCTCGACATGGATTTCGTACGCCGTCACGGGCTGCGGTTCCGCGTCGAACTTGGGCGGACCGGGGGTGAAGACAGCATCTTCTTTCGTCAAATGAAGGAAGCGGGTGGGCGTATCATCTATTGCCCGCAAGCGGTGGTTTATGAGCCCGTGCCGCAAACGCGCGCAACGATGACTTGGGTGCGCAGGCGGATGTACCGGGCGGGTCAGACCCACGGCCTGCTGTGCCGGGAGTTTGATCCGAAGGCATATCGCAACCTGTGGCTGACTGCCGGGGCAAAAATGGTAGTCAGTGCGGCTATGGTGCTCATCACGGTTCCCGGCAGCACGCCATCACGTCGCTGGTTTGCTCGTACCATGTTGCACGCCGGGGCTGCACGATACCGGCTGAAGCCGGCAATGCTCGAAGAATATGCCTGATCCACGAATGTTCCGGGAGCGTATCCGTCCAAAAACGGTCGACAATTTTGCGCGCGGTTTCGGCCTTGACCTGTCCGCTTTTCAAACGACCTAGCGCCCGCGGGATCAACGCGCAGGGGCGACGCATTGCTGACCGCGCCGGGGACCAGAAACAGGGGGCGCGTCTGCCTCACCCATCGGGCAACAGCGAGTCTGTCCCTGTAACCACCATGCCGTGTTCCAACATGATGCGCACGTCGGCAATATTTGTGATCATCGGTTGATGCGCAATCAATAGGATCGTGAGACGCCCATCCCTAAGCCCGGCAATCGCCGCCGCGACACGCTGCTGGTTGTCAATATCAAGCGCGCTGGTTGCTTCATCGAGGATCAGTATCTCGGGCCGGCTCAACAATGCGCGGGCTAGGGCCACGCGTTGACGCTCGCCGCCCGAAAACCGGGTCCCGCGGTCGCCCACCTGCGTATCTAAAGCATCGGGCAGCGCCCGAATAAAGTCGGCGATCTGCGCGCGTTCCAGGGCTTGCCAAAGATCCGCCTCGCTCGCGCCGGGCCTGCCCAGCGCCAGGTTTTCGCGTAGGGTCGCATTGAACAACAAGGCATCTTGAGGCACCGTCGCCACCCGACTGCGCCATGCCCGCCGGTTGCTTTGATCGATCGCGACGTCGTCGATCAGCAACTGACCCGACGTCGGGGTTATCAGCCCAGTCACAATGTCCGCCAGCGTGCTCTTCCCGCTGCCCGATGCGCCGACCAGCGCGGTAACGCGACCTGCTTCGATCTGCACATTGATCCGATTCAGCGAGGGCGGTGCATCGGCATCGAACTGCATCGTTAGATCGCGCAGCTCGATCATGCGCGTCAGGCGCGGCGGCTCGCTGGCGCCGACGTCGGCTTCGCGCCCGGACGCAAAATAGCGCAGCATATCAGTATAATGGCCGTATGCGGGAGCGTTCGATAGGAACGACTGGCTCTGTTCCTGAAGCGCGTTAAATCGCGGGGTCAGGCGCGCGAAGATCAGCAAGAGTACCGCTACCTCGCCCAATCCAAGGGCAAAATGCACCATCGCTAGATAAACGAACAATGCCGCGATCACGGCTACGCCCAGTTGAAATATCAACGTCCCAACCGCATTCGTCGTAAAAAATCGAAGCGTATTGGTGCGGATTTCAACCAAATGCCGATCGAACGACCGAACGAACCGCCCCTCAGCCAAAAATGTCTTCGCCAGGCGGATGCCGTTCAGAAACTCCAGCGTGGTATGCGATTGCTGTTCGAACAATCCGGTCAAATCCTGGCCGAAACGGCTCGCCCGACGGCGGATCGGGTACATTACCGCGAGCAGCCCGCCGCCCACCATCGCCGCGAACAACGCCATCTGCCAAGACAGCAGCGCAGCCACAACGATGTAAATGCCGATCAGCAACATTCCTTGCATCAGCATCAGCGCGGCGTTGGCCGCGGTCATGCAGCGCGGGATGCCACTGATTAGCGCTTGGTTGATGTCCGACAGTCGACGCTTGGCAATCACATCCCAGCGAGCCGCGGATACCGCCTTGAACAGGTCATGCTTGAGCCGGTCGGATGCGATCTGCATAAGCGTCAAAGCAAATACGTTTTTCGCATAATTCAGCAGCGACTGGAACGCTACTAATAGAACGAAGATTGCCAGCAGAATTGGCAAGCTCGTGGACAGCCGAACTAGCAAATCGCCGATCAGCGGGATGTCGCCCGCACGCGCTGAGCTATCAGGGCTGGCAATAGCCACGATCGGGATTAGCATCATGATCGACACCCCCTCCGTCGCGGCGGTGATGAGCGACAACAAGATGACCCATGCGATCTGGCCATGGGTCGTTCGCCACAAGAAGCGAGAAACGACCAGAAAGTCCCGGATCATGCCGTCGTCGGCTTCGCAAGCGATTCCGCGACTGCTTCCAGCACCTCGTCGAGACGAGTCAGGTCTGCGGGCACACGCAAGACGCCGAAGCGAAGCGACCGGGCAAGCGCCACGCACTGCTCGAAGTTGCGCTGGCGATTTTGCATCGCGATCGGGGCGTTAGCAAAGCGCACATTATAGCCGAACCGCATCAATCCTAGAAACGCATCCTTTTGGTCCAGCCATTCGATGACCGCAGGGCCATCACCGCGTTCGAGTATGAACAAAGCGTCGCAAGCCGCAGGTGCAGCCGCCAGCCGATGCAGCCGATGCTGGCGCTTGGCGAAGCCGTCCATTACCAACGGCAATGCTTTTGCACCGGCGATCGTGACGGCTGCAGCACTATCATCGCCAAGCTTCAACTGGGCAAAGGCCGGCTGAACCAACGGTACGGCAGGATCGTCCATGGCAAATACCAGCAGGTCGTCGGTCAGCAGTTGCGCCCCATCGCGCAGAAACGCCGCCGCTGTGGTTGACTTCCCCGCCAGCTTATCGCCCAAAAAGCCAAATGCGAGCCCGCGCCAGACGACTGCGCTGGCGTGGAGCACCATCCGACCACGCAGATGCAGAAACCAACCCATCACCGGGCCAAGCAGCGGAAATGCCAACAGTTCGGACTTGGCATTCGGCGCGGGCTCGACCTCGATAAGATCAGGCGCGCGAAAGCGAAATCCAGCAACCTGCGGCCAGATCATCACGGTGCCCGAAGGGTCTTCATAGTCGAACACAGGCTGAGCATTTGGTTCGGGGATTTCACGACCAATGTCGGCGCGGACGATCCGCAGATCGCAAGGCCCGTCACGCGAATCGGCAATGCTGAGCTCCGGTAACAGGAAATCGCTTTCGATCAGCAGTCCGAACGCCCGATATCGGTTCAAGATATTAATCCTTGTGTCAGTGGTACCATCATAGGCGGCGGGGGACTGGTTTCATATCGCTTGAGCCACATCGCTAGTACCGCGCACCGCCAGATAAAACGCGCATCCGCCTTCGTGATGGCCCGCTCAGATCGTGACAATTGCGCGCGCGCGGCTGCTAGCCGCGGCAGGTTCACATAGCTATCCAAGGAGCCGTCGACATTGTCAGTCAACGCTAACGCTCGGTGGCGGTGCGCGATCAGCCCCGCTACGAAGGCGTCGGTAAAATCGAACTTGTCCTGCCGTAGCAGCACGTCCCGCGGCAGGCGGCCCTCCATCGCACGCCGCATCACATAGCGGGTGAAACCGTCGCGTAATTTCCACTCAGAAGGCAAAGACAAGGTCAGCTCGACCAAATCGCGATCGTAGAATGGCATCTCGGTATTTACCCCGGCCGCGCGGCTGCATTGTCCGATGGTCTCGAGCGCAAGCGGCTGCACCACGTCATTCAGCGCTTCGGCATGAACGGTAGGTTCGTCGTGATCCCCGCGATTGACGGCGGGCTGCGACGCGTATCGGTTCTCACCCATCGCGGCGAGCAAATTGGCCGAGAGCGATGCTTCCTCATCTGACGGCGTATCCGGAAACTGCTTCTGTAAAAGTCGTTCAAACGGACGATATCGTGGATAATGCGTGAGATATTTCCGCATTACCCGCAGCCGTGACGAGCCCGATAGCGCAGTCAGACCAGGGGCCTCACGCCACAACCGCAGCCACTGCCGTTGTTGTGCAAGTTCGTTGAGCCGCCCGATACCATAGCCAACCACTTCGTCGCCGCCATGCCCCGACAACAAAGTGAGGCGCCCCATCCCCCTCGCTATATCCAGTAGGTGAGCTGTTACCGAATGGCCGTAGGAAAAATATGGCCCGTCAAGCACATCCAGCCAGCGATCAAGATCAGCGAGGGGATCATGTTCATCGCAGGCGATCTCGCGCGGGCACACCCCATATTGCGCCCCGAGTGATCGCAGATAGGGCTCGTCGACCCAGTCTTTGGTGCGGCGATAGGTTTTGGTCAGGCAATCGGGGGCCAGCCCGCCATCGTTTGCCGCCATGACCGACCCCAGAATGGCCGAGGAATCCAGTCCGCCGCTAAGGAGCACCAGCGCGTCGCCACCGCCCATCGCACGCGCCACCGAGTGGTCGAACAATGCCTGAAACCGCTCGGCAGCGTCGGGCATCGTTGTGTGCTGGCGGACGCTTTGGGGCGACCAGTACCGATAGAGCTCCCTGCCCCCCCGATCGATCTTCATCCAATGCGCAGGTGCGAGGCGTTCTAATCCTTCGAAAAACGTCGCGCTTTGCTCGACGAACTGTCCCTGGACAAAATCGGCATAGAAAGCCTCGTTCCGCGCGAGCGAACGCCCAAGGATTGCCCGGACGAGCCGCGACGTTCCGGCGACGACGAGCCCATCCCCATCAAGATGATAATATAGTGGCGCACGTCCGAAAATATCGCGGCCCAGGAACACTACGCCTTGGGCGGGATCGTAAATGCCGAAGGCGAAATCCCCGCGCAGGCGATCGACCATCGCGACGTCCCATTTCGCCCAAGCGGCCAGCAATATTGCTTCGGTTCCCGAAGCTACCGAAAGGCCAAGCTCAGCGGACATCTGCGCGGAGAAGTCAATCGCGGTGCCGGGCGAGATGAACACGAGACTGGGGCCCAATCCGTTCGGTTCCGTACCCAAATCGTGCCAGGTTACTCGAACCCCCGATTTGTCCGGCATCAGATGGATCACAAATCCACCAGTGGCTTAAAGGCTGCCAAATCCTGTTCGTTGCCGCCGATCAGCACGCGCCCTTGATACATAACCCAGGCATGGGCATCGAATGGACGATTCGCGGTCTCGCGAACGCCGATCCGGATCGTGCAGCCCTCGCCCGCGCGCAGCATCAGGTATCGCATCGCGAGCGCCTGAGTGAGGCAGCTTGCGCCCGGGACGAGCTTGGCGGAATGCCTCACCGACCAAACGAGCACCAAAACCGCCGTCGGACGGCGGCTAGGACGTGCATAGCGCTCGATCCACCGCAGTACCAAGCGATAGGAGCCTAGCGTCAGCCCGATGCGAACGATAAGCAACGTGACGAACGCCGCGATCAGTGACCGATGGTGCCGCCTGACAAGCCGCAGATAACGCGGAAGCCTATTCAGCCTCAAGCTCGACAAGGCCCGCCTCTTTCAACTGCCCCAGCAACAGCGCGATATCGGCACTGCACTGATTACGCTCAGCATCAAACATGGTGCACATCTGGTCAGCCATCTGATCGACGGTCAAACCATCCTGCACCCATTGCCAGACAAGTCCGGCCGTCTCGTTGAATTTCACATATTGGCTTGTACGAAGGTTCAACAGCGCCTGGCCACTATCGAGCTCGCAGGTAACGACATCCTTGTTCGCGACGTACCGCGCGCGAGCCATTGGGTCAGATGTAGACACGCATACTTCTCCGCAAAGCCGCTAATAAGCAAAAAGAGCGGCCACCTTGCGGCAACCGCTCTTCTTTTTCAACCTTCACCCGTAATTAGGAAAAGGTCAGCTCGCTGAAAGGCGTGCCCGTAGGAAACGCTGCATCGAGAGCGTTACCAGTCGCGCCGCCCTTCGTAAGGGTCTCAAACGACCCAAGGAGTTCCATTGCAGGACGCTGATAGGTGCGCTTAACCATAAAATATCTCCTAGTTCATTGAGGTTAGGTGCGTTCGACCGAAACATTACCAATCGCAACCTCGACAACGATCAGCAGCCGACTCACAGTAGATCGGGTAACAATTCGCTAACGCTTCTTTAACACTTCGTCAATCAATCCGATCCGACGGTACGGTAACCGCGCAATCTGTGTCCCAACCCGGGATTTCACGGATCGCTTGCGTAACAATCGCGAGATCGTGTCGGTTTTAACGCTGTGTGGGCACCAGAATGAAGCGGCGTCCCGACTTGCTCGGACCTGCAAAACCGATTAGCGGCCATCACGATGGCTCAAGCAATGAACAACGCTCTCTGTGCCGACAAGGTGCCCCTGCAAAGTTCTTTGGATCTGCTGCGGTGGCTGGGAAACGGCCTAACGCCGGCTGGCGAAATACCAGCTGTCGCAGATTGGGGTTCGGTGCTTGCGGCCGCGACCGCAACCAAGACAATAGGATTGCTGGGCCGAGTGGCCGGCGATCCAGCAGCAGGGGTACCTGCCATCGTTGCGGAACAGATTGTAAGCGCCCGGCGCGATATCCTGCTGACCAATCTGCGGAATTTCGATTGGACGATAAAGACTGTAAACGCGCTTCAAGCGGGCGGAATCGACCCGATCGTGTTCAAAGGTGCACTTCGGTCCCACCATGTCTATGCAACATGGGACGCGCGGCGGTCGTCGGATATCGATTTGTTGGTGCGCCCCGAAGAGTATTGCCACGCACAGCAGATTCTAGCTGCCGACGGAATGATCGCGCTTGTTTCCGATACTTCGATCTGGTGGCATCGATGCCTGGGCGAATCGCCCTATGCACGCCCCGACAGCACCAGCCCCATTGTTGATCTGCATCACCGCGTGCAACAGCCCGGCGGCCCTTACCCCCGCCAGATGGAGGAGTTCTTCGCAGCCAGCATGGTCCAGAACATCGGTTCGAATGCGATCCGAACGCTCTCCCCGCATCACGCTTTGCTAGTCTGCGCGATCAATTACGGCAAGGCGGTACGCGCTCGAAAGCCGTGGCTGGCGGAAATGCATGAATTTGCGTGGATGACGCGATCTATGACGAGGGATGAGTTAACCGCAGTGAGGAACCTTGCTGGCCGGAATAATCTCCAGGGATTAGTGGATGAATGCCTAGCAGTGAGCAAACTGCTTTTCGCGAGTTCGGGCGAGGCATCGGCTGATTTCGAGCGGGCGGCGCTAAGTTCGATTGGACATCCTGCATCTGTGCGCTTCGAACGCACCAGTAAATTGTGGCATTGGATGGATGGCAACCTACTACGCCGCGGCGGCCTTTTCACGATCGCGCTCTCACGCATCGCAAGGGCAGAACTCGCTTTGCGCCGCGAAGGTCTGTCTCTACCGAAATAAGCGAAGGATCTACGAAGTTCTCGGTTTGAACGATAATACCATCCGATCTATCGCGATCCCATCAAAATAAATTTTGGCGGCTAACGGTAGCGTCGCCGATCGGGCGTCATCTGGGCACCCCCAACAACGGCAATTTGATTTCTACGGTGGGCGCCTTAAACGTTTGGTGCGGCATTGCCTTCTCGAAGGATGGATCGCCTGGGTGAAGGCCTCGTTTTCCGACCGTTATGACCGGCAAGTGTGTTCGAGAGGCGCGGCCATCTCGTGGCCGCCCTGTGTTCACGTTGGATAAGGGTCGGGACCCATAATCCCCAGATGATGGCTGCCACGAGGTAGTTTGCGCCGAGAACGTTGGTGGCAAGTTTATCATAGCGGTGGAGATGCGCCGATAATCCTCGAGGCGGAACATGCGCTCGACAGCGTCGCTGCTTTTGTAGAGCGGGCGGTAGAAGCAGCGTTTCCAAAGCCGGTTCGCCTTGGAGGGAATGTTGGGCACGGCACCCTGGCGCTCGATCAGGTCACGGATCGCATTGCTATCATACGCCTTGTCGGCCAGCACGATAGTGCGGCGCGCGATCGTCGAGCGGGACATCAGCAGCACGGCAGTCGGCGACGTTACCACCGTCTGCAGGAAGCTGAGCGGGCGGCCTTCAGCGTCGGTAAGCGCGTGGGGTTTGCTGCTGCGACCGCCTCGGCTGGTCCCGATCGCCTGGATCAGCGCCCCCTTTTCGGCGCCCCGCCGAGCGGTGGGCCTTCATATGTGTGCTGTCGATCAAGACCTCGGCGCGCAGTCCACCCGCTGCTGTCAACGTGACGAACATCTCGTGCCGGATGCCTTCCGCGGCCCGCCGCACTAACGTGTTGTAGAGCGTCCTTCTCGGACCGTAGTAGGCGGGTTCATCAACCCAGCGCCCGCACGATCGGCCACATGGATGATGCGGCTGATCACCCGTCGGTCATCGCCCCGCGCAACGGCGCGCACCTTGTCCAGCATCTATAGTCGAAACCGCTCGAACTGCTCCCCGCTCAACCAGAACGCACTCAATTCACGGTTCTGCTGTTGCCGAGCCTGAATCACATTCCATCCGCCCAGGGAATCAAGTTTATGGGTCCCGACCTTTGTGACGCTTTCGATGACCGACGGCTCCCACGACACCGCACGGCCGCGGAGCGTTGTCAAATATCAAGGCGTTGCCTAGTCAGCGTATTGAGGGACTGGGTTTAGCGACTCGCCTCGAAAGCTAGGCCTAGTTCCGAGCGCCAATGCGATCATACCGGAGACCGCCGCTGCCTCTTCTGACTAAGAACGACCGCACGTCCCGTCCGGCAGTCCGCGTCGCGCTGGACCGTGTGCGGATGGCTTCAAATGCGTATCCCCAGCTGTTCTCAACAAGCTTAAGGGACGCCGGATTGCAAATTGTTGACCGCAATTACAACCCGGCTAAGGACAGTCGTCCTGATATTATAATATATCACTGGCCAAATCATTTCTTTATACAGGAAAGCCGAAGAAATACACTCGTCTTGTTATTTCGACTTATAGCTCTTAGGGCCAGAGGCACTCGCGTGTATTGGGTTGTCCACAACATGTCGCCCCACGAAGGTGAAATCCAGGCGCCGATGGCGACTCATATGTTTCTGCGTCTTGTCAGTGGTTTCATTTTCTTATCGAACAGCTCTAGACGCGACTTTATCGCCGCCTACCCCAACTTCGAATCCGCGCCGCACCTCATTACGCGTCATGGCCGGTACCCAGACGGCACAGACGCGCCCTCGCCCCGTCGACTGGTTTCGCGCGACATAAGGCTGCTGATGTTTGGGCTCATAAGGGAATACAAGAATGTCATCGGCCTGATCCAGGCGTTCCACGCGGCAAACGATCCGGACATCACACTTACGATTGTCGGAACCTGCTTTGACCCCGGTCTCAGAGATCGGATCGAGTTAGCCTCAAATGGATCGAATAGGATCAATCTGGATCTTCGATCGGATCTACTTACGGACTCGGAACTCAATGCCATCATCGACGCGCACGACGGCGTGGTGCTGCCCTACACAAAGATTCTCAACAGTGGCGTCGCGCTCCACGCGATCGGTCGAAACAAGCCCATCCTTGCTCCGGCGATCGGAAGCCTTCCGGAACTGGAACAGTCTCTGGGACAGGACTGGGTTTCGCTCTTCAAGCCTCCGTTCGACCAAAACGCCGTGCGTCTGTTCGCAAACCACCTGCGTGCAGGCGGTCCCGAACGCGCCGATCTGTCCGCCTACGACTGGAACACCATCGGTGCCGAGATTGCGCACTTCATTATGTCCTGATTTGCTTTGATGGAAGTTTGTCTCATACGCATGTGGCCGCGATCCGAGGAAATCGACGTCACTTCATGGATTCTGAAGCGACGCTGCGACCCCATTTGAACGGTCAACCTGCGAAGGAATTCGACCGACAAGCATCCTGTCAACGACCCCGGACTCTAATCCGCCCGTCAGGCCTGACCATCGGACGGAATTGTACGGGGTCGCGCTCGAGCGCAACGGCTAGGCGTGGCTGAGCCGATCGACGCGCGGCGCGAGGCAGCGGCGGGGCGTCCGCCGCGCGTCGCACGGCACCAAAGTGTACGCCTGCGGTTCAGTCGCATCACGGTCCCTCTGACGCCTTGAGCATCGCATCCAAAATCCGGCCGGACTCGGGTGATGACATAATAGCCCCGATCAGATGTCAGACGACCTGCCGACGCCTCAAGTTGGCCAATCTCCCCACCACCTCGACCATGGCAGAGCGGGCCGGCGGAAAGATCGCGACCGACAACGTCGCAAGGCAGTAGTTGAGCACCACGCAGATGCCTATGCTAACCACATCGGACAGTTCCCAGGCTTCGAGATTCGCTGCCCAGATGATGGCTGCGCTTAATGCTGCCGGAAGCAGATGGACCAATAGGAGACCTGACATGTCGCTTGCCGTCACAGGGCCGATTCTGTGAAGTACGGCGATGAGGGCCGGTATGCGGAAGAGATATGCGCTTATCGTATAGGCGGCCGCAAGACCCACGACGCCCCACTGGATACCCACAAGGAACGCGATGACCGTGACGCCCGAGGTCCATAAGCCAAGGCGGAACATCGCCCGCGTCTTGCCCTGACAAATGAAAATCCACCCATTGGTGACCAGTACGACCTGGGCCAGGCTCGCGATCCCAAGCCAGGCGAAGATCGGTGCCGCAGCGCTCCACTCCGGCCCGAACAACAGATTGATGAGCTGATCGGACGCCAGCGTAGCCGCCGCGATCCCCGGAATGAGACAAAACCCGAGAACCATATTGGTCTGCAGGTAGATTTTTCTGAACCGGGCCTTGTCGTTCTGTACGCGGCTCAGGATGGGAATCATCACTCTGGAGAGCGGCTGAGAGATGTTTTGCAGGGGAAACAGCAGGAGTTTGTAGGATCGATCATAGAGACCCAGTTGGGTCATGCCTGAAACTCGACCAATGAGAACATTGTCGAAGTTTCGCGCAAGGAAATTGACGATATTGAATCCTGTGAGATTGGCGCCAAACGACCAAAGGTCTCCATCCAACTTCAGGGTGGGCCGTCCCGGACGCCAAGGCGATGCGATCCAAGCGGCGATGACCGCTGTGAGGGCAGCCGCGATTGGCCCGATGACAAGAGACCAGTAACCGGAACCGAGCAGGGCCGCACCCACTGTGGCGCCGAATCCTGTCGCAGCAACCAGTACGTCGTTCAGCGCCAGATTGCCGAAGCGCATATTGCGGTTCAGCAGACTAAGAGGCAGAGTTGCGAGGCTGCCGATGAAGATCGGCACGGCAGCGACCACCATGATGGCGGTTACGCGCTGGTCATTGTAGAATAGCGCAGCCAGCGGCGCAGCCGCTATGATCAATAGCGCGGCGACCGATGCAATGGCAGGCGAGATCCAGAATGTCTGGTTCAGGTGTTCACGGGTGATCGTCTCCCGCTGAATGATGGCCGCCTGCAGTCCCAAGTCCTGGAACAATGCGATGAAGGCAACGATGGGCGCGATCGAGGCAACCAAGCCGAAGTCCTGTGGCGCGAGCAGCCGCGCCAGGACGACGACCGACACAAGACTGAGTGCCATCTTCAACGCCTGGGCCAGCCCCGTCACGAGCCCCCCTTGCAGGGCGAGCCGACCGAGTTGCAGCGGCTTCGGCGAGGGCGGATCAGTCATCGGTCTTTCCTTGGCCGTAACGGGGGCAGCAGGGGGCGGTACGTCGAAACCATGTGTCCGACAAGCTCCGCTGCGCCTGAATCGGCGCGCGGCCATCCGGTGCTCAAGCTCGTCCAGCACAGGCTTGAAACCAGCTGCTGCCCTGTCTGCAGGAAGGACTGCAGATTACAGAACCCTGTCTGCCGCTTGCGACACCACAGTGCATAATGTGAGTGACTTTTCGACCCCGACAATGGCAGGGACTGGTAAAAGTACATAAAGGCGTTGCGGTCAGATTGGCCATGCGTGGCGACAAGGACGATGGGGAATGATCAGTATGCTCAGAAGTTTTGGTGTAAGTGTGTTGCTTACTCGAGCGCGACGAGAAGGTGCTCGGCGACTAGCTTACCGAAGCAATGATAAACGAGCTGTTTTAATTATTCCGCCGACGCAAGCTGGCAGCGTGGGGGACGCGGCTATGCTGACGGTGGCCTATAATGAGCTGAAAACTGCTGGCTTCAGTCGCGTTTCTGTAGCTCTCCCAGCTGGATGGGACGCCCTTCCGCCATTTGACTCCTATCACGATCTGAACAAATGGTTTTTTGACGGACGACGGAGCGTGCTGGCGCACGGGATTCTGGAAGCGTCGGCTTTCTCCCACACAATGTTAGTCGGCGCGGATTGCATAGACGGTACTTATAACCCTGGCTCCATAACCCGCCGAATGGTGTTGCTCGACGAGCACGCCCGCATCGGCGGTGACGCCCGAATTTTGGGAAGCAGCTTCTCGACGAAGCCGCATGCCGAGGCAATTAGGACCCTTCGTCACCTAGCATCCAATGTATGCATCAATGCGCGCGACCCGGTTTCAAGAGAAAGACTTCAGGCCGCTGCCGGCCGTGTAGTCAGACAAACGGCGGACCTTGCTTTCCTTACCATGCCTGCGGGTGACGACGCCATTCCTGACGATACGCGTAATTTCCTCGAGGCCCAAGCGGCCGCGAAACGTCCCATGATCGGACTCAACATCAACGCTAACATCGATCGGACTGTTGTCGGTTACACGAGCGCCCATGACAACTTCCTGAGACGCCTTCTTGGTGAAGGCTACAGCGTTCTTCTGGTGCCACATGATAACCGCGGGCAGCGGAGCGACGAAACACTGCTGTCCGAGCTGCAACTACGCTTGGATCCCGACAGCGCAAAACATGTCCATCTCCTGAACGCACATGAACCTTCCTTTGTCAGGCAGGTTCTCTCCAAATTGGAAGCCATTGTGACTGGACGTATGCACGCCGCGATTCTCGCTATGAGCGCAGGAACACCGGCGATCAGTTTCGTCTATCAAGGCAAGTTCGAAGGTCTCTATCAACTGATAGGGTTGACTGAAGAAAGTGTTTTGTACGACCCTAAGAACTTCGCGGAGCGACCAGACGAGATCCAAGACCAGATACTCGAGGCGCTCGGGCGGCGAGAGGAACTCAGAGTCATCATCCACCGTGAGCTGCCGCGCGTCATGGGACTTGCTCGCTCTAACTTTGACTGACCCAGTCGACCAAGTGGATCGGGAAGAAGGCGGTTGAAGATCCCGCTCCCACGGCGATAAATCATCCCTTCATAAAGGCTCCTATCATTTCCCTTTTGGCATCGCCACATGTTGACCGTCGGCGTCTTCCCGCCATTTTATTTCCGCGGGCCTCATTGATCATGATCCAGGCGCGCTCACGTGAACCCTATGAGGCCGTGCCAGAACGGCGGCGTAACGGTGAACGGTCGAGCTTGGATGTGATTCCGAGCGGATGCGGGACCAGATGACCAGACCTGGAAGGCATCATTTGGAACCGACCGCCCGCGCGCTAAATAGCCGCACAGCCCTGCGCTACGGCAGCGATCTGACCGTTGCGGAGTGGGCGAACCGCGCCTGATCTGCCGGAGGCATCGGATTGTGAGGCACACTGCCATATACATGTTGTCCGCGGCTGCATAATATTGACCGACAGCTCCGAAAGCCGAAATAGCACTGGTGCGAAGGGCTCTAGCGAGTGGGCCAAGGCTGCATTCGGGTCCAAGCCGTGTGGTTTGGCAACGCGGCAGGCATGATGTTGCCGCCCAACCATAGCTATGGTGCTTGGGGTCGAGGGTGGTGTATCGTGGACGTTAAAGGGCGGCACATCGGGGGTAGCATGCTGGCACAAACAACGGGTGCCGACACGCGCCCGGAATATCTCGGCGAGATCCAAGGACTTAGGACTGTGGCGGCGCTGTTGGTCGCGTTCTACCATGTATGGCTTGGCCGGGTGTCCGGCGGCGTCGACGTGTTTTTTGTAGTCGCCGCTTTCTTCATGACCCGCTCGTTCGTCAAATGGTCCGCGCTGCGTGTCACGGCCGTTCGTGACTATTGGCTGTTGACAGCGCGACGGGTCCTGCCGGGGACTGCGCTGGTTGTCTTGACGACGGTTCTGGCCGTGCTGGCGATTGCGCCCGAATCGAGCTGGCGATCAGAATTCGGTCATGCGCTGGCATCCATTCTATTTCTGGAGAACTGGAACCTTGCGAACGAAGGAACCGACTATCTGTCGCGCGACTTGAGCTCGTCTGCGTTCCAGCAGATGTGGGCGCTATCGTTGCAAGTGCAATTTTACTTCATCTTTCCGCTACTTATTTGGGCGGTGATGCACCTAGCCCGCCGAACGGGCGTTCAGCCGCGAACGGCGCTGCTGTTCGCCTTTGCTGTGCTGTTAGTAGCGTCGCTACTGTGGAGCATTTTCGAAACCGCTCGGTTTCAACCGCGCGCCTATTTCGACACGTTCGCTCGCGCATGGGAGTTCGCGGCAGGCGCGCTGCTTGCGCTCACGATCCACCGCATCCGACTCTCTCCGGGTGCGGCCCGTGTGCTAGGCCTAGCAGCACTCGTCGTGCTGCTCGGGTTCGCGGCGGTGATCGACGTGTCATCGCAATTTCCGGGCGTACTTGCCGCCGTGCCTGTCCTCGCCGCCGTTTCCGTGATCGTGGCGGCTCAGAACGGGGGCCGAGTGCCGGTGCTGACCTGGACGCCGCTGGTCCGGGCAGGGGATTACTCCTTCAGCTTCTACCTGTGGCACTGGCCGCTGCTCGTCTGCGCGCGTTTGTTGCTCGACCGGCAGGATGTCGGTCTGGCGGCTGGCGTTGCGATCCTGCTGTTTGCCGCCTTGCTAGCTTATGCCTCGACCCGCTTCGCCGAAACGCCGTTCCGGCGCCATGCGCACCTGACCGGCCGACCGGCGCTGACGCTGGTCGCGTGCGGGTTGGTGATGCTGCCCGCAGCCGGGGCGATCGCAGGTGCAAAACTGCTGAACCGGACCAAGGAGCGTCAGGCCTGGGCGAGGGTGCTTGCCCATCGTGAAGGCAAACTCTTTCCGGCCTCGGACCAGATGTTCCCGGACGCCATCGTCGCACGACGTGACATCTCGCCCGTCTACGCCGATGGTTGCCACCAAGATGAACGATCCGCGGTGCTGATCGAATGCATGTACGGCGTGAAGCACGGCCGGGCCACGGTGGTGGTGCTGGTAGGCGGATCGCACTCCGCGCAATGGCTGCCGGTGCTGCAGGCGCTAGCGCCGTCGCGGGCCCTTAAGGTTGTCAACTTGACGAAAAGCGCCTGTTATTTCGGTTTGGGACGGCCGATCGGCGCGAATCGTGATGCCAGCTGTGAAAAATGGAACGAGGCGGCGGTCCGGCGGATCACTGAATTGAAGCCACATCTTGTGTTCACCATCGCGACCAGGCCAGTTGATGGTCGCGAAACCGTGCCGTCGAGCTATCGTGCCGCATGGCGTGCGCTGGACCAGCATAACATCCCTGTGCTCGCGCTGCGCGACAATCCGTGGATGCAACGCGATGCCGTCCAATGCGCTGAACTGCACCCCAATGATGCGGGCGAATGCGGCCTGCCTCGTCGTTTCGTCTACGCCGACGATCGACTGGAGCTTGGGCCGGACGCAGACAATGTGACGCTGCTAGACTTTTCCGAGGCATATTGCCCGGGCGAGATGTGCCCCGTCGTGCACGACGGCATCCTCCGCTACCGAGACCGCCACCACCTAACGACCACTTACACCCTCACCTTTCACAAAGCACTGGGTAAGGCGCTCGATCGGCTGCTGCCTGCGTCCCGTAGCGTCCAGGTACTACCTTACAGCAAGCCTCTTACGCAGGTTTCGAACGCACAACAGTCATCTGGAACTTAAGACGGCTTCGGCTGATGCCGCCTTCAACGAAAGGAGCGCAGCAGGGCAAATTGAGTTGGTCGACTGCTCATGTCCCTAAGGAGCTGACAGGGCCACTCTGTGCGATGAAATCTCGTGGGGATAAATAGCGTAATGCCCGACGCGGGTGCACCTTGTTATAACCGGCGAACCATTCAGCAGTTGGTCGATGACGCTTTGCGCATCTGGCCTAGGGCGCACGGCAACATGATTGCGCTCGAGGGGGCGAACGAACGCAAGGCTGCGGTGGGCACCGCCGTGCTGGAGGCGAGTGCGCCGGATCGAGATATGTCCTGTCCATAAAGGCCTTGTGGTTCGTTACCCCGTACCGGTAGTTGCGAGAACGCGAAGACGTTACCGGGGCAGCAGGGGTACTACGCAATGAAAATCACAGTTTTTGGCCTTGGCTATGTCGGCATGTCGAATGCTGTGCTGTTAGCGCAGCACAATGATGTCGTCGCGGTAGACATCTCGAGCGAACGGGTGGCGATGGTCGCTGCGCGCACGTCGCCCATCGTCGATGTCGAGCTGGAGACGTTCTTGGCCGAACGCGAACTACGGCTGACCGCAACGACCGATGCCGCCGCGGCGCTCGAAGGAGCCGAATATGTCATTGTTGCGACGCCAACCAACTATGACGTAGAAACCAACAAGTTTAATACCGACTCGGTCGAAACGGTGATCAAGCAGGTGGCCGCGCTCGCGCCACAGGCAATCATCGTTGTGAAATCGACGATCCCAGTTGGCTTCATCGACGATGTACGCGTGCGTCTAAATGCGCCTCAGGTGATCTTCAGCCCTGAATTTCTGCGCGAAGGCCGAGCCCTCTTCGACAATCTCCACCCCACGCGGATTATCGTGGGCGAACGTTCGGCTAGGGCGCGCGTCTTCGCCGACTTACTGGTACAGGGTGCGGAGAAGGCTGATATTCCAGTGCTCTTCACCGATGCTCGCGAAGCGGAGGCTATTAAGCTGTTTGCCAACACCTATCTCGCGATGCGCGTGGCGTTCTTCAATGAACTCGACAGCTATGCAATGGGCGGCGGCATGGATACGCGTCTGATCATAGAGGGCGTCAGTCTAGATCCGCGCGTCGGATCCCATTACAACAACCCAAGCTTCGGCTATGGTGGTTATTGCTTACCCAAAGATACCAAACAGCTCCTCGCTAATTACTCGGATGTTCCGCAAAACCTCATCCGCGCGATCGTGGACGCTAACCGCACACGCAAGGATTTTCTCGCGGACCGCATAATCGCCCGAAGTCCCGAGCGCGTTGGCGTGTACCGCCTGACCATGAAGGCTGGATCGGACAATTTCCGCCAATCCTCGATTCAAGGCATCATGAAGCGGCTCAAGGCCAAGGGGATCGAAGTGCTGGTGTACGAACCCGCCCTTCCAGACGACAGCTTCTTTGGTTCGCGGGTGGTGAACGATCTGGAGGCGTTCAAAGCGGAATGTGACATCATTATCGCCAACCGCGCCGCTCCCGAACTGGCCGATATCGGCAACAAGCTGTTTACCCGTGACATTTTCGGGTCGGACTAAGCAAGAGGGGCTAGCAGAGAGGACGAAGGTGCAGTTCTTCGAGAGGCTACCCTTCTCATCCGCGGAAGAAGTTACCGGGCACTGTCGATCAACGCGCGTGGTTTCGTCCCTAGGGCGCTCACGATGCTCTCTTCCCTTCATTCGTCGCAATGGTCAGTCGCGCCTTGCCCTGGTTCGCCGCAAGGCGACGAGCCACCTGGTCCATGAAAGCCTGGTAGCGCTGGCGGCCGAGCTGCGCAGTTTCGGTATCGAATGCGGGCTGATGCGCCATGATTGTCATTTGATGCTGGATGAACAAGTCGAGCGCTTCCGATGTGATGTTGAGCGTGTTCTCGACCCGCTGGAGAATGCGCTGCTGGCGATCCATTCGCGGCGCGAACCGCTCGTCGAGTTCGTTGATCGCCTTGCGGTCAAACCAGGCCCTAAGCGCTTCTGTGAGGATGGCAGTCTTGGAATTGCCGGGCTTGTTCGCGAGGTCATCAAGCTTCGCCGACAGGTCGTCGGCGGTAGCGCCACGCCGACCGTGCGGAGCGCGGCCGTTCATATGTCGGGCACCGCCCGACCAAATGTCAGCGATCGCCACGGCATCAGCCGACGTGACACAGACAACGCGACCCGGCGGAATGTAAGCCGAATAGAGCACATCTCCGCGCGCGCGGAGACGCCCGATGTGCAGGCTTATGCGATCTGTTTGGCTTTCTAGCGCTGGATAGCGCTTGCTTTGCGTTTCGCCCTATTGCCCGTCGGACGTTGGGACGCCTTGCTCAAACCTCCCGAAACCAAAGGCAACGGAGTGAGGCATCATGACCAACGAACCGGATCGAATTCTCAGGATCAAGACCGTGCTCGACCGCACGGGTCTCAGCCGATCCACACTGTACCGACGGCTCCAGGCCCGCACATTTCCCGAACAGGTGTCTATCAGCGAACGATGTGTTGGCTGGCGCGAGTCCGCGATCACGGCCTGGCTAACCAATCCGAAAATCTATCGTCAGGACGATCCTGCGGCCTGATCCCCGCGAACCGCCAAATGATATTCGGCGGTTCGGCCCCCAATGCGACAACCGCCATGCCAAACCGCGAAAGACACTTGAAGACTGCCCACGATGACCGCTGGCCGCAGCGTCTGCAAAACGCAGCCGACTTCTGCGCGGTCGACACCACCGCCGCCCACCGAGAGTGTTGATCCGTTCGCCGGCGAACACCATCCGCGCCACGCGCTCGCGGGCTTTACACGCAAACTTGTTCGCCACCTTTGGTCATACAGGCCACCTTCTGAGGATTGTGAGCCTCCGGCAAACCCGGCGCGGCCCGGGCCTCGCCGGCTTCCTTGCTTCTGCCGTTCATTTATCTCTCTGCTGAGCCGGATCAGCGTAAGTTCGAGGTGGTCGAACTGTTCGCTGCACTTTCGTCAACACTTTACCTAGCATCTCAGTCTGGCAAGGTAGCCTGATGACCCTGACGATCCCCACCGCCCCGTTTCTCGACCAGAAACCCGGCACCTCGGGCCTGCGCAAGAAGGTACGGGTGTTCCAACAGCCGCATTATGCGGAGAATTTCGTGCAGTCGGTGTTCGACGTGCTCGATAATTTTGACGGGCAGACCCTGGTGCTGGGTGGAGACGGCCGGTTCCTCAACCGGGAGGTAATCCAGACGGCGATCCGGATGGCGGCCGCGAATGGCTTCGGCCGAGTGCTTGTGGGCCTTGGCGGCATCCTCTCGACGCCCGCGGCAAGCAACGTCATCAGGAAATACGGCGCGTTTGGCGGGCTTATCCTCTCGGCCAGCCACAATCCCGGCGGCCCGGACGAAGACTTCGGCATCAAGTACAATATCGGGAACGGGGGCCCGGCGCCGGAAAAAATCACCGATGCCATCTACGCCCGATCGACGGTGATTGACCGTTACATGACCGTAGACGCGCCCGACATCAATCTCGACCGGCTCGGCGAAACACAGGTATCGGGAATGACCGTCGCGGTGATCGATCCGGTGACCGATTATGCCGAGCTGATGGAACAGCTATTTGATTTCGGCGCGATCCGCGAGCTGATTGCCGGCGGCTTCCGCCTCAGTTTCGATGCGATGCACGCCGTCACCGGCCCCTATGCGCACGAAATCCTGGAACGTCGGCTCGGCGCGCCGGCCGGCACGGTCGTGAACGGCACGCCGCTGCCCGACTTCGGCGGCCATCATCCCGATCCTAACATGGTGCATGCACACGAGCTGTTCGATCAGATGTTCGGCCCCAATGCGCCCGATTTCGGCGCCGCTTCCGATGGAGATGGCGACCGCAATCTAATCCTTGGCCGGAATATCTTTGTGACCCCGTCGGACTCACTGGCGGCACTCGCCGCCAACGCTCATCTCGCCCCAGGCTATGCGAGTGGTATAACGGGCATCGCTCGCTCCATGCCAACCAGCGGCGCCGCCGATCGGGTGGCGCATGCACTCGGCCTGCCGCTGCATGAGACGCCGACCGGCTGGAAGTTCTTCGGCAACCTGCTGGATGCCGGCATGGCGACGATTTGTGGCGAGGAAAGCGCTGGCACCGGATCGGACCATGTCCGCGAGAAGGACGGGCTTTGGGCAGTGCTGCTTTGGCTCAACATTTTAGCGGTGCGACGCGAGAGCGTGGCCGCCATCATGGCTGGTCACTGGAAGCGGTTCGGCCGCAATTATTATGCGCGACATGATTACGAGGGGCTCGAAAGCATCGCCGCAGAGCGACTGATGAACGAGCTGCGTGTTGCCCTACCCGCTCTTCCCGGCCGCACGACCGCCAGCCTCACCGTCGCCCCGGCGGACGAGTTCGAATATCTAGACCCGGTTGACGGCTCGCTGAGCCGCGCCCAGGGGCTCAGACTGCTATTTGAAGGCGGTGCACGGATCGTATTTCGTCTGTCAGGCACCGGCACTAGCGGCGCGACCTTACGGGTCTATCTCGAACGCTATGAGGGTACGGACGGCATTCTGGATGCAGAAACTGCCGCGGCGCTGGCCGACCTCGTTGCCGCTGCAGATGCGCTCGCCGGCATTACCCGCCATACCGGCCGCACTGCCCCTACGGTCATCACCTGAACGGGTTGACGCCCTTCAAGGATCGCTAAGCAAGTCGATGTTTGAAGTTCGACAATATGCTTAGCTCGACCCAATCTGGGCCGTTCCTAATGACCGCAGCGCTTCCCAAGGCCGGACAGTGCGGCATGTTATGGCTGTAGGTAAGAAATGGGCCGGTCGCGGGATGGCAGATTTTGGCAGCCCGTCGGCCAAAAGCCACCGTTTTTTCGGCCAGCTTTCGGCGTAGCAAAGGACCACGTCCGGGCGTGCAGCGAGCCTCTCAGGCGAGATCGGGACAGCGAATTAGGCTGTCGACCGGAATGACCCGGCGGCGCCGTTTTTAAGCCTTTGAGCAGCAGTTTCGATCATCTCTGAAGCACAGGGTGGGATAACCTGAACGACCTGGCGCGGCGTGGGGTGTGCTGGGGTGGAACGAGGGTGCCTATCGGTGTAGACCCGCTCGTGGTGTTTTTTTGATGACAGAGTTTGGAAGTCCCTTCTGGGATCACGCGTTTCTTCGGCCAGCACCGTCGGCGATCCGATTGTCAGTGGACGGCGAAATCCTGCTGTTCGACGAAATGTCGCAGCAGCTTCATGCGCTGAACGAGTCTGCCTCAGCCATCTGGGATTCGATTTCCTGCGAAGGAACGCTCGTCCGTGCAGCCAGCCTGTTGGCCAAGGATCCAGCCGATTACACGACAATCCTGACATATGTGAGGTCAGCGGCGCTCGGATGGCTAAGATGTGGCCTGTTAATGCCTGCCTTAACGCCCATCCAGTTTCCGTGCGATCAGGCGTTTAAGCTCGAATGGGCGGAGTTCAGTGTCGAAGTCCGACTTCTCGGTACTTTGGATTTGCCGATGTTTGCTAGGGTTTTTGAGTCATTTTTTTCTCAAAGTCCCCCCAAGCATTATATTCAAGTTGAAGAGATCAAAGGCTTAGTTTTTGTCTCTGATGATCGGGGGAGGTGTCTCGCGCGCTGGCCCCATGAATGGATTCCCGAGGTAAAGGCTCTGCTTACCGAGAGCATCCTCGCCACCCCAAGGTCGGGCTTTTTGGTTCATGCAGCGCTCCTATCCCGTCAAGGGGAAGGTTTGCTTGTTTGTGGAGAGCCAGGCTCCGGAAAAACGACGCTTAGTGTATCGCTCATGTTAGCTGGTTTCGACTATCACTCGGACGACATCGTTTGGATCGGCGATGCGGGGGAGGTAGCTGGTGCGCCGTTCGCACCAGCATTAAAGGAGGGTTCCTGGGACCTTGCCGAGCAAATGGACCACAAACTGGCAACCTCATCGGCATACCTCAGAAATGACGGTCAGCAGGTTCGCTATGTCCTGGGGCGGCAGACGAAACCCAACTTCAGAAGCCTGGGATCCGTCCTGTTGCTTACGCCGAGCGACGATACGGAGCCGCGGATTGAGGCAGTTGCGCGTGTGGAGGTGCTGACGGCGATTCTCAGTTCTGCATATTCCCCCGCCGGCGCGATCACGGCGCCCACCCTGAAAGCGCTTGTCGGATGTATCGGGTCGGCGCGGGTTGGACGATTGTTCTCCGGCCCTTGGCGCGACAACCGCCGTTTGGTCGAAGAGTTCGTCGCCTGAACCGAGCCGGGGCCTTATCTGCTTTATCCTCTGCACTTCGGGGCACTTTTTTAGGTGACCCCGATTGGCCGCAATTGTTGGAAGCAGCGAACATCGCGCTCGTCACGCCACGTCTGTTAGGGGCGCTGGCAGACACCACGATCACCATACCTGACGACGCCGCCGCGTTCATCGCTTTCATTAATGACCGGAACAACGATCGGAACGAGAATCTTCGTGCCATGGCGCTCGACGCCGTCACCGCGCTGCAGACCGCGGGTATGGAGCCAGTGCTCCTGAAAGGGATGGCAGTATGGGCAACCTGCAATCCAGCGTCAAAAGGCTTCCCTCGAATGATGAGTGACGTCGATCTTATGATCGATCCCTCGGAAGCCGAAGCGGCGCTGGAGGTTCTGCACACGAATGGGTTCCACATCTACCGCAGCCATCCCCCGGGCGCGCCGCACATTGTCGCTGAGCTTTGGCGGGAAGGAGGCGTAGGGCTTCTGGATCTGCATCGCTACCCGCCCGGAGGCTTGGCTACGGCCGGATTGCTAGCAAACTCCGCCAACACGCTGCAGGCTCCTTGGGCGGGCTCGACCCGCGTTCCTACAGCTGCCCTACAGATCTACTTAACATGTTTGCATGACATGGTTCATGATGACGGTTTTTGGTCCGGGGGCTTCGATGTGCGCCACCTATGTGATATAGCTGACTTGACTAGAGCACCGGAGGGTGTCGACTGGGCTGTCGTCGACGGGCTTTTGGATAATCGTTTGCTACGAAATAAGGTGTACAGCCAACTTATCGCTGCAAATAGAATCGCTGGTGCTCATATACCCGACGCGATCTGTCGTAGAGCCTTACCCCGACTGCATTTCTGGCGGCACTATGCGCAATATATTTACCCTCGGTTTTACTTCCCTCTGCTCGTTGTCGGGGTGGCACTTGAAGCGTCGAACATTAATTTGGTAAAAGCAGGACATGCCAGTGTGATGAGAATTAAGCGCCTCTCGAAAATCCGCTCTCACCCTAACAAGATCTGAGCCGCTTTTCGCTTTGCGCTGGCTAAGCGGCGATCGGCGCTCGGTCTCTCCCGTATATGTCGCGGCTTAGCCTAATCCGCCCTTTATCCGGTGTAGCTGTGAGATAGACGAGGTAGACCGGTACCGGGGAAGGAAGGTCTATACGTTGCTCAGGCAAGTCGCGTTGCAGCCCATGTTGCCTGCCGCGGTAAAGCCATTGAGTGAGACGCTGGGCATCCTCAACGCGCACGCAACCAGCACTGAAAAATCGCTCATCGCTATCAAAATACGCTCGCTCAGGTGTGTCGTGCAGATAGATGCCCAACCGATTTGGAAACATGAATTTGACCGCGCCCATCGCATTGTTGCCGCCTGGCCGCTGCCTTAGCCATCCTATCATCTGACCAGCCGCAATCGCCTGCCAATCCATCTCCTGCGGATCTAGCTTGATTGCCCCCGGAGTGAAATCGGACCATGGGTCCATACGCAAGTCGGAGAGGACTGCCGGATTGGCGGCCAAACGGGGCGCGAAGGTGTCGCGTGTAATATCCGGTGGCACGTTCCAGAACGGATTAAATATCGCGTGGCGAATTAAGGCAGCCATCTGAGGTGTTTGTTCGTCAGCCGTCCCCACAACGACCTTCATCGTATCGACGACATTCCGGTCCTCGTAGAGCCAGAGTCTATTGGCAGCGACGTTAACGAGCACAAATCTTTCCCCAAGATTGCTCGGCAGCGCCCTCAATCGATCAAGGTTCTGAAGCAGGACATTCTCTGTAGCTTGATCAGGCGCGATTGCTCGGCGATGCCGCGACAAAGCATCACGCATCTGCAAATAGAAGCCATTCATGCGGCCAGATAGCGCGAGCGCAGCGGTTGGCGAATTGGTCGAAGCAAGATGGGCGAGGATCGCCGTCTGCTCTCGGAAGGGAGGCTGAAATGCAGGGTCGGTGTATAACACGTCAGCGGCCTCGGCAGGCGTGTGGAGATCGCTTATGAAAACGGCGTAAGTCATGGAAAGAAGCAGTTCGGTCTTGATCCGCTCCGCGCGAGACGCCTTGGGTAAATTGGCCACACGATAACGCAAAATCGGAGCAGCATATTTAGCTGGCGATAATCCGTCGGTTCCACTGGCTTCCAAACGGTCGATAAAGTCAATTGCCGTCGGGGCCGCTGCCCCTTTTAGCCAGATCGGTTTAAAATGACGGGACGCGTAAGCGGGCCGCATGTATGAGACGTTTCGATCCGCCAAGGCGGAACGAAGGGCAATCCTGTCGGGCCAAAGCCGACTCTTCGCCATATCCGAGGAAAAAAGTAAGGCGACGCTCAATGCCAGGAGCACACCTGCGGCGCAAAGGGCAGCCAGCATGATACGTGTGGTCTGTCGGCGCGACCGGCGCGAACTAAGCATCAATTTATCCACTCGTTTCCCGGCAACAAGCGGGATCGCTTCAGGCACGTTCAGCCAAACTGAAATAGCGGACCTGGGATAATATGATACCTGTTATCGCCCGACATACGCAGCGGACGAAATTGCCAGACGCCGGGGCTAAGGGTGGGCAACGCTTGCCCCGGCCGTGTCATTGAGGTGGTCCGGACCCTCGGAGTCGAAAGCGAAAGGCTATCGATATACGGCGTAGACGTGGCAATCGCCCCTTCGATATCTGCCATCAGGCGCAATCTGAAAGGAAGCGCCTGGCCTAGGCGCACGGCAACATTGCCGTACACGCCAGCTACATATATTTTCCCCGCTATTCGCACGACCCCAAAGCCGACGCTCCGGAAGCTGGAGTTAAGCAGATTTTCCCGGTGGGCAGGACTTGCTTCCCACATAGCCTGGATTTTGCTCGGCTTTGTAGACTGCGTCTGATGAAACCTCCAAGCAAGGTTCTCGGCTGTTTGTCCGCAAAAGTCTCGAGCCAGCAAGGATACTCGGTCACCATGAGAGAAACCCTCGGGACTTATATGCTGAAAATAACCGCGCGCGCACATGTCGGCAGCATGCGCCTCCGCCGTAACCGCGAGCCCTCCGTCCCACACGAGTATGGGGAGCCCCTGCACACTGCGGAACCGGTTCGCTTCGTCGAGCAACGCCTGAGCGAAGTCACAATCGAAATCGCCTCCACCAGCGTCCGCGAGCCGCGACAAGAGACGGTCTCCATATGCTAGCCAGGGGGGTGTACTGATCGGGACAGCCCCCGCCAGGGGGGCGCTCGCTAATGCTAACGAGCCAGCCAGAAACCCCCGGCGCGATATCTTTTGACAGGAGCTACCGGGGAGCATCCTGACAAGTTACATGGGGCAGGTTGCTCCGCCTTTAAGGCCCATAGTTTCCGAGATCTAAAGCATAAACTGCCGGATCAACCGCGCTCGCCCGCCCTCAAAATCTGATCGCTGAGTTTCCCTGGCAAAGATTGGCCACCAACCGCCGAGCCACCGCCGGCGCTAGGTTGTAAGGTTTCGAAAGGACTAGCAGGCGCTCCTAAAACCCCTTCCGTCCCGGATGTTGGCCCTGCACCGCTGGCCACAACCGGCGTGCCGCCGTTGACCGCCGAACCAGAATTGCCCGGTCCTGTGAACCCGTTACCGCCGCCGCCACCGCCGCCTACGAAGCCTCCGCCACCGCCAGATCCACCGTTACCGCCAGAGCCTCCGCCTCCACCAGGCCCCCCGTTGCCGCCAGGGCCCCCGTTGCCACCAGGGCCCCCGTTGCCAGGTTCTGCAGGCGGGTTATTCGGGTTCACCAAGCCGCCAGACTGCGCCAGCGCGGGCGTGCTCATCGTTGTCGACAATAGCAGCGTCATCGTTGGCGGAACGATGGCAGCAAACTTCCCAGCAGAAACTAGGAACCGCCGCCGGTCCTCCTCAGCCCCTCCATGGGTCGGTTCATTCATGCTCATTGGGTTACGTCCTAGAAAGCAATCTTGGAATCGTGATCGAGTCGTTCGTATGGTCGATCGTGTTACATAGGAGGAAAGCGCTGAGTAGGCCAGAATGTTCCGAATTCAACACGCTTGGACAAAGGCCGCAATTTTCGGCGATATCAGGGTAGGACCTTTTGACCGCTATGCGCCGGACGCGCGATGTGGTCGTATGGATGGGCGGATAGAGGTCGTCGGGCACGGTCGTAACCGCTACGTTGATCCGCGCGCTCCCTAATGCGTCCAGGCATTTTCTGAGCCGCTACATTTTTGTCAAACACGCTTTCCACGAGCTCCACGTCCCTTCGCCGACGTTCCAAGGTCCGATCAGCAGTCGGTAGTGATTGTATCGGTCCCCACTCCAGCGTGGCGCATTTGCCATACCGTATCTGGCGGAACAGCTGTTGCTGATGTTCTCGGTCGGCGGCAGCCTCGCGATGGCGAAGTTGCGCCAGCACAGCCTGATTGCAGCCGCTATTTTCGAGCAATCCACCAGCACTTGGTGCACGTTCTATCTGCCGTAGCGGAAATCGAATTCCGCGACGATAGCATAATCGTACCTGGCATTCTGCTCACGGGCGCCGCCCAGATAAAGCCGGGCGATCGCGGGCAGTCTTACGCGCCGAGATCAAGACGGATGGCGCTCACGCCGGCCGTTACAATGCCAGCCCGGCTAGAGCCTCGGCTGCAGCATGTCGACTAAGATGGCTGTAATGCCTCTCAATCATCTCGGCGCTCGTATCGCTGATCTGGGCCACTGAAAGCAACGGCAGGCCCCCGTTCACGAGGTCAGTGATCGTGCTGTGGCGCAGTGTGTATGCGGTCGTCCCTATCGGCAACTTCGCAATGACGACCGCCTTCGCGAACGGCCTCTTCCATGTCTCCTTATCCCATAGCTTCCCGTTGCCGCGAGCGAGTAAAGGTTTATCGAAAGGCCGCCCGTGCGTTTGCGCAGCAAGAAGTTCCGCGGCAGCTGGGGGGACGAGAATGCGGCGGGGCTTGCCACTCTTGTCCTTGCCGATACTCAATTCCGATGTCCGCTTATCGAAGTCACCGACAGTTAGCGCTGCCACTGCGCCTGGTCGCAAAGGGAGCAGGCAGAGCGTTCGTACGAACGGTTCAATTTCAGCGTCGACGTTCTCCAAAAGCAAGCGCCGCTGATCGCGGTCCAAATAGAGGGTTCGCTGCCGATCCGCATTCCGGATCGACTTCAATGCCTCTTGCCACGCCGCTTCTGTATCGGGGGCGCCCGGTGCAAGCACCGTGTTTAGCGCCGCGCGAAGGATCGCCATGTCGCGATTGATCGACGAAGGCGCTCGATCGCGGGTCACCTGCGGACCTTTCTTGCGCCGTGTGACCAATGCAGGCTTATTCTCCAGACGTCGACGCCATGCCTTTAAATGGTGGCGGCGAAGCTTCGCCAGTTTCACCTTGGCAATCGGATCTGAGTAGATATGGCGCGTGAACCGGCCCTGCGAGTCAGGATGCGACTCTACATATTGCCGGCAGGCTTCCTCAACGGTTTCAATTTTTTCCTCGGCATACCCGCCCGCTTCCACAAGCGCGGCGAAAGCTTCCGCTTCCCTTTTCGCATCGCAAAAGCGATCCCGTCCGGGGAGGGTGCCAAAGTCGCCGATGGCCTTCAAAAGATAACCGCGCTGTTCTTCGTCGTAGGCCCGCGCAATCCACGTCCCAACACCCTCTCGGGCGGATGGTCGATAACCGAGGAAGCAGCCTGGCCGGATCCGCTGCCAATGCGGTTCCCGCTGGCTTGGAAGAGCTTCCCGTACCTTCACTTTACTGAGATCCAAAGCCACTGCCGGTCTCCCACACTCATTCCGTACGGAAAAAGTACGGAAAACATTGGACCGCCCAAGACGAAAAGTCAAGGATTTCCGCCGTTTTCTCAGTTTCGCCGCGCCTCAAAAGTGCCCTTTCCCCTGCCCTCCGAAGGCAGAGGCCACTGGTTCGAATCCAGTCGGGTGCACCACTAACCGAAATCGTCGGACCTGGCTCTGCGACAACCAAGCGTCGGCGGGTCAGGCGACCTTGCGCAGGTGGTAGCCGGCGTCGTCCTGCGCGACATGGCCCAGCCGGACGAGCGCATCGAGCGTCGCGGCGATCCGCTTTTCCACCTTGCGGCCCTGGCTGTAGCGGATCGCGATGTCCTGCGCCGTCAGCAGCGCGCCGCCGCGCAGATCGGCGAGCACCGTCGCGGTCTGGCCGATCGCGTCGCGCGGGAACAGCGGCTTGCGGTCCTTCGCCGCGGGCAGCAACGCTTCGATCTGCTCGGGCGCGCCCTTGCGCGCGGCAAGCTGGGGGATGCCCGCCTTGGCGATCTGATAGTCGGGGCGCAGCCAGCGGACGATGCCCTGTTTCTCCTCGGCATGGCGCAGCGCATTCAGCGCCACCAGCCGCTCGACGATCGCTTCGTCGGAGAGGTCGCCCAATCGCCACTCCTGCCCCCAGCCATAGGCATCGGCCACCGCATCGTCGATCCGGGCATGGAGTTCGTGCAGGATATCCACCCGGCCGCGGCGGCGCTGGTCCTGCTCGGCGCTGTCGAACGCCTCGCCCTTCACCAGCTTTTCGCGCAGATTGTACAGGCCGGTCAGCGTCAGGTCGCCATGCTCGGCGAGCACCTCCTTGCGCATCGCGTCGAGTTCCTCGGCGAGATCGCCGATGATCGTGCGCTGTTCGGGGGTGGCGTCGGGGAATGGGTAGGGATCGAAGACACGGGATTTTGAATAGCGCGAGTCGTTGCCCATCCCGAGCCAGCCGCCCGCCTGGATAGACCAAGCGACACTCAGTTTAGACGCCAGCACACCAAGGTGGAAGGCGCTCTCGCTTGCCAAGCATACGAGCATGTTATCAGGAAGGACTGCCGTATCCAAGAATTGGAAAACGCGGTGCTTTGCAGTTTCCACGGTGGCGATAAAAGAATGCAGCCCATCCAGCGCCGGCCTTAACTCCCGGCGTGGCTCCCCGAAAATCCACCAATTGTCGCGGTAAGCAGCCCTGTTGTTGGCGTCGCGCTCCGGCTTCACCGCGGTCAGCAGATGTTGATACACCTCCGGGAAGCGTGACCTTACCTCCCGTTCTTCAAGCCCGAACAAGTCGATCACCATGACCCCTCGCGAGCGGGCCATTAGATCGCGCCCATTGCGATAGGGGCGTATGTGCCGCTCCAGTCCCTCGCGTATTCCGAGGCCCAACAGTTCAGCCTCTTGCGGCGTGACGATGAAGCCCGCGCCGTGGAGCGACATCCCTCGAGAGCATAGCCACTCATTCGCCAGCAGCGGTCTTGCGGAAGTTAAATTGGCACCGACCGTCAAATCGGCGTGAATTTCTCCGCCGTGCTGTTCAAGCACGATTTCAGGCGCGTCACTATCCAGCCCCCGCTCGGACACAACCTCCAGCAGCACCCCATCATGCGTCCCCGCCTGCGCAACCGTCATCGCTATCCGCACCGCCGCCGCATCCTTCGTCGCCTTGGTCCAAGGATGATCGGGGATCGCCAGCACCAGGCTGACCGGGGGCCGCCCCTCCATCCGCTTGGCGATCACCCGGCGGCTGAACTCCTGGGTGATCGAATTGGTGGTGACGAAGCCGAAGCGCTTGAGCCGCGTGCCCTTGCGCACCAGCATCTCGGCGGCGCGGTCCCACCAATACATCACGAAATCGGCCGATTTGTTGATCTTGGGATTCGCCGCCCACAAGGCGGTGGCATAGGCCTCGCCCAGCCGCGAACGCACATCCTTGCCGCCGATAAACGGCGGATTGCCGACGATATAATCGACCTCGGGCCAGTCGGGTCGGCGCGCATTGGGCAATTCGGTGCCGCTGCCGTCGGCGCGCGGGCGTTCGAGGTCGTGCTTGAGCACCGCGTCGATCGCGCTGATGTTCGACAGCTTTTCGAGCACCGGATCGCTGATCGCCGCCTTGTTGCGCAGCTGCCACTGCAGATAGCCCAGCCACAGCACCAGCTCGGCGATCGCCGCGGCGCGCGGGTTCAGCTCGAGCCCCAGGAAGTTGCGCGGATGCACCGTCTGGGTTTCCATCGCCAGCGCTTCCTGCCCGCCCAGATCGGCCAGCACTTCGAGCACATCGCCTTTGAGCCGCTTCATCAGCTCGAGCGCGACGTAGAGGAAATTGCCGGTGCCGCACGCCGGATCGAGCACGCGGGTATTGGCCAGCTTGACGTGGAAATCATGCACTGCCTGGATCGCCAGCGCCGGATTGGCCTCGCGCTCCAGCTCGACGGCGCCGAGCACCGTGCCTTCCCATTCGGCCTTGAGCGGCTGGATGATCGTCGCCTCGACCAGCCGCTCGACATAGGCGCGCGGGGTGTAGTGCGCGCCCAGCCGCTTGCGCTCGTCCTTGTCGAGCGCCTGTTCGAGCAAGGTGCCGAAGATCGCGGGCTCGACATCGGTCCAGACATGCTTGGCGGCTTCGTACAGCTCGCCGATTTCCTCCTTGCTCAGCGGGATCGCGCTGACATCGGCGAACAGCCCGCCGTTGAACTTGCGCACCGCCTTGCGCAGCGTGGTGGAGAACCCGCCCTTGTCCATCGTGCGCCACAGCTCCTCGAGCATCGGCGCGAAGCTGTCGGGCGCCTGGCGCGCATCGGACAGCACGTCGAGGAAGCTGCCCTCTGCCAGCAGCCCGCTATCCTCGGCGAACATCGTGAACAGCACGCGCATCAGGAAATGCGCGACGGGCTCGGGCTGGTAGCCGCGATCCTCGAGCAGCTTGCTGACGCTGGCGAGCCGCTTGGCGATGTCGCGGGTGACTTCGGCGGCGTGGCGGGCGGGGTCCAGGCTGTGCGGATCGGTCCAGATCTTGCGCAACCGCGCCTGGATCGCGGGGTCGGCCAAGTCGTCGAGATAGATGCGGAAGCCCGCCCGGTCGGGGAACTGGCGGTAATTGCGCCCCTGCCCCGAGAAATCGGCGAACACCTCGATCGCATGGCCGACGTCGCACACCAGGATGAAGGGCGGCCAGACATGGTCGGCGGGCAGCGCGCGGGCATATTGTTCGGCCTGTTCGCGCGCGTTGCGCATCAGCACGTCCCAGCCGCGATGCGCGCTGCGCCGGCCGCGCGCGCCGGTGGCTTCGATGCCGGGCAGCGCCTGCTGGCTGGCGGGCAGCGCCACTTCCTTGTCGCCGCCGCGCTCGCGGCTCTGCTTGGCCTCGAGCACGAAGCAGCCGCGCTTGTACAGGTCGATCCGGCCATGGCCGCGCTTGCCCGCCTCGTCCTTGAAGGTCACCGCGCGCTCGAAGACATAGTCGTTGGCGGCGTGGGTGGCGTTGGCGGGCTGCGGGCGCGGCAGATCGAGCAGGTCGGTGAGTTCGGTCAGGAACAACGGGAAATTGGCGCGCTCGGCGCCGCCCTCATTCTCGCGCCAGCGCGCGATAAACGCTTCGATCTGTTGCCCCATGTCCACCGCGGGACACTAAGCGCATGGCGCGCGCTTGCGCAATGGATCGGGGCGCGTGCCCGCGTACAGTGGCGGCGCGAAACGCTATAGGCCATCGCTCATGTCTGAGTATAAGATGCCATCGAGACGGTCAGAACCCCGCAAGAGGGTGCAAACCGCCCCAAATGCTGGAGCAAAAACGTGGAGAGAGCGATGCAGTCCTGGAATCCGATGCCGGTGCCGGCACGATGATCACCCGGCGTACCCTGCTCGGCTCGGCGAGCGCGCTGGTATTCGTGCGGCCGCTGGCTGCGCTCGGCGCCGATCGCGCCGCCAGCGCGCGGCGGTCGGTACCGCTGTCGGCGGTGCGGCTGCTGCCCTCGGCCTTCGCCACCGCGCAGGAGACCAACCGCAAGACGCTGCTCGCGCTTTCGCCCGAACGGCTGCTGCACAATTTCCACCTGAGCGCGGGCCTGCCGCCACAGGGCGAGCTCTACGGCGGCTGGGAAGCGCGCGGGATCGCGGGACATACGCTCGGCCATTGGCTGAGCGCCGCGAGCCTGATGGTGGCGAGCACCGGCGATGCCGAGCTGCGCCGCCGGCTGGCCAAGACCGTGGGCGAACTCGCGACGATCCAGGCGGCGCATGGCGACGGCTATATCGGCGGCACCACCGTCGAGCGCGACGGCAAGGAGGTCGACGGCAAGATCGTCTTCGAAGAGATCCGCCGCGGCGAGGTGCGCACCAGCGGGTTCGACGTCAATGGCGGCTGGGTGCCGCTCTACACCTGGCACAAGGTGCATGCCGGGCTGATCGATGCCGAGCGCCACGCCGGCATCGCCGCCGCGCGCCCGGTGATGCTGGCAATGGCGGGCTATCTCGCCGACATCCTCGACACGCTCGACGATGCGACGCTGCAGCGGCTGCTCGCCGCCGAATATGGCGGGCTGAACGACAGCTATGCCGAAACCCATGCGCTGACCCGGAACCCGCGCTGGCTGGCGCTGGCGATCCGCATCCGCGATGCCAAGGTGCTCGATCCGCTGGCGGCGGGGCGCAACAACCTGCCTGGGCTGCACGCCAACACCCAGATCCCCAAGGTCATCGGGCTGGCGCGGATCCACGAACTCAACGGCGACCCCAAAGCGGCGGCGACCGCGCGCTTCTTCCATCGGACGGTCACGCGCGATCACAGCTATGTCATCGGCGGCAATTCGGATCGCGAGCATTTCGGGCCGCCGCGCCAGCTTTCGTCGGCGATCACCGAACGCACCTGCGAGGCGTGCAACAGCTACAACATGCTCAAGCTGACGCGGCATCTATATAGCTGGTCGGGCGATCCCGCGCTGTTCGACTATTATGAGCGCACCCACCTCAACCACATCCTGGCGCACCAGCATCCCGATCATGGGCGCTTCGTCTATTTCATGCCACTCAGCAGCGGCGCGCGGCGGACCTATTCGACGCTCGAGGACAGCTTCTGGTGCTGCGTCGGCTCGGGGCTCGAAAGTCATGCCAAGCATGGCGATTCGATCTGGTGGGACGATGGCAAGGCGCTGGTGGCGAACCTGTTCATCCCCAGCAAGGTCGATTGGCGCGGGTGGCGGGTGACGATGGACACCGCCTTCCCCTTTTCGCAGCGCGTGACGTGCACGATCGAAGCCGCGCCGCGCGGGGCCGCGACGCTGGCGCTGCGGCTCCCCGGCTGGTGCGACGCGCCCGCGCTGGCGGTGAACGGCAAGGCCGAGCCCATAAGCGGCGGCGAGGCGCGGATCGCGCGGCGTTGGCGCGCGGGCGACGTGGTGACGCTCGACCTGCCGATGCGGCTCGCCGCCGAACCGATGCCCGACGATGCCGACATGGTCGCCTTCACCCATGGCCCGCTGGTGCTCGCCGCCGATCTGGGCCCCGCCGACGCGCCGTTCGACGGCCTGCCCCCCGCGATCGTCGGTGCCGGCGCGATCGAGGGTGTCGTGCCCGCCGATCCTGCGCAGCACCGCTTCACGCTGGCGAGCGCGCAGCCGTCCAAGCTCGCGCTCGTCCCCTTCTTCGCGCAATATGACCGGCGCACCGCGGTGTATTTCCCGCGCTTCACGCCTGAGCGCTGGGCGACCGAGGAAGCCGCGTGGCGCAAGGCACGCGCGGCCGAAGCGGCGCTCGCCGCGCGCACGATCGACCATATGTTCTTCGGCGAAATGCAGCCCGAGCGCGACCACGCCTTCACCGCCAACCATTCCGACCTGTTCTCGTTCGCGGGCAAGAGCGCGCGACAGCTTCCCTGGGGCGCGGGCAATTGGATGGAATTCACGATGGCGGTGCGGCCGGGGCCGGTGACGCTGCAGCTGCTCTATTGGGGCGAAGAGGTCGACAAGCATTTCGCGGTGTCGGTGAACGGCCGGCAAATCGCGGTCGAGCGCCGTCCCGGGCCGGCGCAGAAGCGCTTCGTCACCGCCGATTACGCGCTGCCCGCCGAGCTGGTCGGCGACGCCGGACAGATCCGCGTGCGCGTCGAAACCATCGGCACCGACGCGATGGTCTATGAAGCGCGCACGCTCGGCTCGGGCGGCGCTGCGGCCACTATCTGAAGCTCAGCGGGGCGCCTGCTTCAGCGCATCAACCCCGCCGAGCGCAGCGCCTTTTCAATGACGTCGTTGACCGAATTGGCGACCGAAGCCGCGGCAGGCTGTGCGGCTGCGTGGACGTGGGCGGTGGCGCGCGGGGTCGCCGCAGCGCGCGGGGCGGTGCTGTCGATCCCCGCGCGGAGCAATCCCCAATGCCGCGCGATATGCACGCTCGACGAAATACCCGCTTCGAGCATGTGCGGCCCCACCGCGCCGCAGGCGTCGGCGCCCGTCGTCGCCAGCGGGGTACCGTGGCCGAAGCCCTTGATGTGATATTCCTCGATCACCGCGCGCCCGCTCCGGTCGGTCCACACGCGATGGCGGTGGCCGTCGACCACGCCGCTGCGCGCGGGCGCTGCGCCCAGTTGGTGGACGTCGCGCCATTGGTCGAGAATCGCGGCGGCATTGGCGGGGACCACGGTGTGGTCGCTCGCGCCATGCCACACCGATATCGTCGGCCAGGGTCCGCGATGCGGCGATGCCGCGCGCACCAGCGCACCCAGCTCGGCGCCGCTTGCGCCACCCTGCCCGCGCATCCGCTCGAGCGCTTGCGGCACCCCGGTCGCGGTGCCGAACGGCAGCCCAGCGACGATAGCGCCGCCGGCGAAGACGTCGGGATAGGTAGCGAGCATCACATTGGCCATCGCGCCGCCCGCCGACAGCCCGGTCACATAAACGCGGCGCGGATCGATCGCGTGGGCGTCGCACATCGCCGACACCATCTGGCGGATCGACAGCGCTTCGCCCGCGTCGCGGCGGATGTCCTGCGGTTCGAACCAGTTGAAGCAGGTGTTGGCGTTGTTCGAACGCTGCTGTTCGGGGAACAGCAGCGCAAAGCCGTGGCGATCGGCGAGATCGGACCAGCCCGATCCATGGTCATAGGCCGCGGCATTCTGCGTGCAGCCATGCAGCACCACCACCAAAGGCGCCGAGGGCGCGAGCTGTTGTGGCACATGACAATAGCCGAGCAACGCGCCGGGGTTCGATCCGAAGCCGGTGAGCGGGGTCAAGCGGCTCGGCGCGGCGTTGCTCGCAGGCAAACCGCTGCGCAACCGTTCAATCGTTTCCGCCATACTCGGCATGTATTGCTCCCGCATTCCCGGCCGACGGCGGCACGCCGACGCACCATGGTGCAGTGCAACATATAGGGGTTCGAAACGCCAAATGAAGGTCGCAAAGCGCGAACGCGGTCAATCGAGCCGGTCGATCCTCGAGCGGATTTCGCTCAAGCAATGGCGATGCATGGCAATTTCGGGCGCTTCGAGCGTGGCGATATCGTTGCGATAGCCCAACCGCCGCGCGACATCGGGCACCGCGATGCGATCGCCCCCAGCATAGCCCGAATTGCGATCCTCGATCCCGCTCGCGTCGCCGATCGGACGGTCGATGAAGCCGCCGATCCGCGCCAGCGCGCGCGCCGGATCGGCCACCAGATCCTCGTAGCGGACGATCAGGTAATTATGGAGATAGGGCAGGTCATCGAGCAGCAATCGGTGCGCCGCATCCCAATGCTCGACCAACCGCGCCACCGGCGCCTCGCTCCATTTGCTCGTCGCGCGCGCCACCACCACCGGGTGGCGCACGACGAAGACGAACGACGCGGTCGGGAACAATTGCTGGTACAGCCGCGAGCGCAGCAGGTTCACCGGCGATTTTTCGACCCGAAGCGTCGCCTCGGCGGGATACCATCGATCCCAGCTCGCGCTCAGCCGCCCTTCGACCTCTGCGCTGTTATACGCGCTCGCCTCGGTCAGATGCTGGTCGGGATCGAAGGCGAATGCACCGGGGATGCCGTGGCGCGCAGTGTGCGGGATCCCGCCCTGTAGATACACGCCCTCCTGCTCGGGCACCGGGGCGCCGCCGATCGCGCCGACCCCCGGCGCCTTGGCGACCAGCGCGGCCACCATGCTGGTCCCGCTGCGGTGCAGACCGCCGACGAAAACATAGCGCGGCGACTGGAAAACCGTCGGCATCAGCGCGCACAACCGCAAAAAAACACGCGAAAAACCTTCTGGCTGATGTCGATCAAGCAACCGGAAGCAGAGCAATGTGTTTGCTATTTGCCACCGACGCGCCGTGGCAGTCTCTATGCCAAAGGAAACCGAAAGTGCGAATAGTTTCGCTGGCGCTGGGCGGGTGCCTGAAAGCGCTGCCGGTCGAATTCGGCATCACCGAAGATACCGGCGGCCATATCACCTATGCGCTCGGCGCGGCGATGGCGCTGGCGGCGCGCGCCGACGTGACCCGCGTCGAGCTGGTGACGCGGATGATCGACGATACGGTGCTCGGTGCCGCCTATGCACGCCAGATCGAGCCGGTCGGCGACAAGCTGTCGATCCGCCGGATCGACAGCGGCAACCGCGCCTATCTGAGCAAGGAGGCGAGCACCGCCGACCGCCCCGCCTTCACCCGCGCGCTGCTCGCCTGGCTCGAAACGCTCGATCACCGCCCCGACCTGCTCCACGCGCATTTCGCCGACGCCGCCGAGGTCGCGATGGCGGTGCGCGAACGCTTCGGCATCCCCTTCATTTATACCGCGCATTCGCTCGGCATCGACAAGGCGCGCTGCGCCGCGCTGCCCTGCGGCGACATGGACCGGCGGATCGCGATGGAAACCCGCGCGGTCACCGGCGCCGACGCGATCATCGCTTCCTCGCGCGACGAGGCCGAGCGGCAATTGATGCTGTATGACGGCGCCGATGCCGCGCGTATTCACTGCGTACCGCCCGGCGCCAGCATCGACGGCGGCACCGTCGCCGATCCCGATCGCGCGCGCGCGCTGCTGGCGCCGTTCCTGCGCGATCCGTCGCTGCCGATGCTGCTCGCGATCGCGCGCCCGGTAGCCAAGAAGAATCTCGAAGGGCTGGTCGACCTCTACGCCGCCGACCCCGGTCTTCGCGCGCGCGCCAACCTCGTGATCGTCGCCGGCTTGCGCGACGCCCCCGACAGCGGCGAGGCCGAACAGCGCGAGGTGATCGCCGGGCTGCTCGACCGGATGGACCGCCACGACCTGTACGGGCGGCTGGCGCTGCCCAAGCGCCACGATCGCGCCGACGTCGCCGCGCTCTATGCGCGGGCGCGCGACACCGGCGGGGTGTTCGTCAACCCGGCCTGGACCGAACCCTATGGCCTGACGCTCACCGAAGCCGCGAGCCACGGTCTGCCCGTAGTCGCGACCTCGCATGGTGGTCCGTCGGACATCATCGCCACGCTGGGGCACGGCATCGTCGCCGATCCGCACGATCCGCCGGCCTTTGCTGACGCGATCGCGTCGCTGCTGGGTGACCGCGCGCGCTGGCAGGCGGCCTCGGCGGCGGGGCGGCGCAATGCGCAGGCGCTGAACTGGGACGCCTATGCCGCGCGCTTCGTCGATATCGCGCGGACGCTCCATGCGCCCGCGATCATCTCGGCGAGCCCCGAGCATCTGCTGCTGTCGGACATCGACAACACGCTGACGGGTTGCCGCGCCGGCGCCGCCGAATTGTGCGCGGTGCTCGCCGATCGCGGCGATATCGGCTTCGGCGTCGCCACCGGGCGCTCGCTGCAGGAGGCGCGGCGGCTGTTGCACGACTGGGGCTATCCCGATCCGATGCTGCTGATCACCTCGGTGGGCTGCGAAATCTACTGGCGCCGGGGGCCACGCTTGTTCGCCGATGCCGATTTCGCGCGCTGGATCGATCATGGCTGGGACCGCGACGCGATCGCCGCGCTGGCGGCGACGCTACCCGGGATGCGCCCGCAACCCGCCGTCGAACAACGGCGGCACAAATTGAGCTGGTTCGCCGAGGATCCCGCGACCCCGGTGCTGCTGGCTGATCGGCTGGCGGCGGCGGGAATCGCCGCGCGCGTCGTCTGGAGCCATGGCGACCTGCTCGACGTGCTGCCGGTGCGCGCGGGCAAGGGTGCGGCGATGCTGTGGGCCGCCAAGCGCATGGGGCTGCCAATCGACTGCGTCCATGCCGCGGGCGATAGCGGCAACGACATCGACATGCTCGAACGCTGCCCCAATGCGATCATCGTGGCGAACCATGACGACCAGCTTGCGGTGCTGGCCGCCCGGCCCGGCATGTTCGTATCGCAGCGTTCGAATGCCGGCGGCATCGTCGAGGCGCTCGAGCAACGCGGCCTGACCGGCCAGCGCGGGCGCGAGGCGGCATGAGCGGCGCGATCGGCTATTTCGTCCATCACCAGGGGCGCGGCCATGCCGAACGCGCCGCGGCGATCGTCAACGCGCTGCCCGCCGACCGCCCGGTGATGCTGTTTTCGGCCCGCGACGACATCTTTCCGTCGCTGGCATCGCAGATTTCGGTGACCAAGATCCCATCGCTGTTCGAGGCTCCCGACGATGCACCCGCCGCCTTGGCCAAAGCTACCACGCCTTCGACGCTGCACTGCGCGCCGCTCGGCTGGGCCAGCATCACCCGGGCGGTGGCGACGATCGCCACCTGGTTCGCCGACGCGCGACCCGCCTTGTTCGTCACCGACGTGTCGGCCGAACTCGCGCAGCTCGCGCGGATCGCGTCGGTGCCGTGCGTCACCGTCCTCCAGCATGGCGACCGCAGCGATCCCGGCCACATGGCGGCATATGAGGGTGCGCTCGGCATCCTTGCGCCCTATCACCCGCTGCTCGAACAGCCCGGCCGCCCCGACTGGATGCGCGCCAAGATGCACCACGCCCCCGGCGTCGGCGTCCACCCCGCCGCGACCGACCGCGACGCCGCGCGCGCCGCGCTGAACCTGCCGCTCGATCGCGAGATCGTGCTCGTGGTCGCGGGCGGCGGCGGCGACGGCACCCCCACCACCCCGCTGACGCTGGGCGCGCGCGCGCAGCCCGACACGCTCTGGCTGACGATCGGCGCGGTCGCGCACGAATGGCACGCAACGGTGCCGGGCAACCTTCGCCATCTCGGCTGGGTCGACGATCCGGCAAGCTATATCGCCGCCGCCGACCGGGTGGTCTCGTCGGCGGGCAACACGACGGTCCACATGATCGCCGCAGCGGGCCGACCGTGGATCGTCGTTCCCGAATGGCGCTATTTCGACGAGCAGCGCTGGAAGGCGCGGATGCTGGCGCAGGCGGGGGCGGCGGTGACGCTCGACCATTGGCCCTCGCACGTCGATGCCTGGCGCGATGCCTGGACGCGCGCCGCCGCGATCGACACCGCCAAGCAGCGCCTGCTCGTCGATCCCCACGCCGCGCAGGGGGTCGCCGACTGGTTCGAGCGCCTCGCTGCGTGGCAGCACCCCGCCCCCCGAGCGACCCCTAATCTTCTAGCGGAGACCATCGGTTGATGTTGTCGGTATGCACGCTGGGTCGGGGACGCGCCGACCATCTCGTCAATCTGGTCCACGGCCTGAACTGCCAGGCGACGCCCCCCGCCGAACTGGTGATCGGGGTGATGCAGGACACGCCCTATACGCTTCCCGCCACCGCCTTCCCGGTGCGGCAGATCGTGATGGCGAGCGAGTCGCTCCCCCTTGCCGCCGCGCGCAACGCCGCCGCGCGCGCCGCGACCAGCGACCGGATCGCCTTCCTTGATATTGATTGCATCCCCGACCCCGATTTCGTCGGCGACCATGCCGCGCGGCTCGGCGACCAGGACGCGCTGGTGATGGGCGAGATGCTCTACCTCCCCGCCGGCGCGACCCAAGACGGCATCGACTATGCCCGCTTCGACCGGATCGCCGAATTGCACAGCGAACGCGCCGGCCCGCCCGAGGGATTGCTGGGGCCGTGCGGCGACTATCGCTGCTTCTGGTCGCTCAACTTCTCGATGCGGCGCGACCGGTTTCTGGCGCTCGGCGGGTTCGACGAGAGCTTCGTCGGCTATGGCGGCGAGGATACCGATTTCGGGCGATCGGTCGCCACCGCGGGAGTGCCGATCTTCTGGGCGCGCGGCGCGCGCGCCTATCACCAATATCACCCGCACCACATGCCGCCGGTGCATCATGTCGAAAGCGTCGTCGCCAATGCGCGGCGCTTCCGCGACAAATGGGGCGAATGGACGATGCAGCATTGGCTGCGCGCCTTCGTCCTGATGGGACTGATCGCGCGCCGCGGCGACGACTATGTCATGCTACGCGAACCCGACGAACGCGATTTCGCGCTCACCCGCCAGCAGGCCGACCGGCCCTATGCCAGCAGCGCGCGCGTCCTCTCGATGCTCGAAGCCGGCACCCCCGCCACTGCATCGGCATAGGCCGCGACATAGCGCCTCGCCATCGCATCGGCGGCAAACCGCGCCTCGATGCGCGCGCGGCAGGCTTCGCGCGAGATAGCTAGCGCCCTGGCGATCGCGGCCGGCAGCCCCGCTTCATCGGCGGCGAGCACCCCGCAATCGCCGATCACCTCGCCCAGCGCCCCGCGATCGAGCGCCGCGACCGGCACCCCGCATGCCATCGCCTCCGCCGCGACCAGCCCGAAGGGCTCGTCCCACATCGGCGTGCACAGCATCACCGACGCCGCGCGCACCCGCTCGACCAGGTCGCCGCCCGACAGATGCCCCAGATAGCGGTGCGTCTCGCCTAACAACGGCGACACCTCGGCGAAATAATCGCTGCATTCGATCGGCCCCACCAGGTCGAGCGCGATCCCTGCGGCACTCGCGGCGCGCAACGCCACGACCGTCCCCTTGTTCGGCGTGATCCGCCCGAACCAGATCGCCCGGCCGTTGCCCGCTGCGCCGAACCGCCATTTGCCAAGGTCGACGCCGTTATGCGCAACGCGGATGCCCTCGTCATGCACTCCGGCCCATGCCGGCAGCTGCCCCGCCGACGGCACCGTCAGCTGCAACCACGGCACCCGATTGCGCGCGATCGCCTGGCGCAGCATCGCGAACGGCGGCACATGCAGCGAGGTCAGCATCGCCACCCCGTCGCGCCGCGCCCAATCGTGCAGCGGCGCGAACAGGCTGTTGTTGTGGACGATGTCGAACCCGCCACCGCGCACCGCCGCCCAGGCACGCGCATAGGCCTCGCTCAGCCAGCGATCGAGCCGATCGGTGCCGCGCCAATGCGCCCAGGGAAGCTCGGCCTCATAGGCGGTAGGCGAGATGGCGTGGACCGGCAGGTCGCCGGCGCTGTCGCCGCTCGCGAACAAGGTAACGGCATGCCCCTGCGCCACGAGTGTCCGCACCAGCAGGTCGCAATGCGCCTCCATCCCGCCCATGAACGGTTCGGCGACGGCATGGCGCAGATGCGCGATCACCGCGATCTTGCGCGGACGATCGGTCGATAATGGCTGCAGGACGGACAAATCGGCTATTTCCTCAAAAACCTGCAACGTCGTTACGCTTGCGGCGTTCCACCCTTCACGAAAGATCGCGCGCGACAAAGGCAGCCGAACGCGGCCATGCTATGGCAAGGTTTGGCAGGGTAAGCCTTGGGTTTGATTGTAGGGCTGGTGACATGGTGCAGGGCGTAAGCAGTGAAGACACGCAGGCCCCGGTCCTGCTCGATCCCGTTACGGACACTGCCGAACCGGTCGAAGCCCGCGCCAAGCGCCGCCGCCTGCTCCGCATCCTGCGCAACGTCGTCATCGGCATCCTCGTCACGATCGCTGCGATCTGGCTGGTGCTGTTCATCACCAAGGGCCGCTTCCTCAAAGGGCCGTTCGAGCGCACCGTCGGCGGCATGATCGAACGCCAGGTCAAGGTGGGCGGCGACTTCCAGCTCTATTTCGCCCCCTTCGACATCAAGTTCCTCGCCGAAGGGCTGACGGTGTCGAACCCCGAATGGACGACGCAGCGCCATTTGTTCGCCGCCAAGCGGATCGACACGCGGATCGCGCCGCTGTCGCTGTTGTTCGGCAAGCGGCGGATGCGCTGGCTCGACCTGACCGACGCCTCGCTCGATCTCGAATGGAACGCCGCGCGTACCGCCAACAGCTGGACCTTCGACAGCGACGGCGGCGGCGAGCCCTTCGAGATGCCGGTGATCGACCGCGCCAAGCTGGTATCGACCGCGCTGCGCTATCGCGACCCGCAGCTCGACCTCCTCGCCGATCTCGATTTCTCGTCGATCGTCTCGCAGGACGCCCGGATCGGTGACGCGGTGCGCTTCACCGGCGACGGCCGTATCCGCAAGACCCCCTTCACGCTCATCGGCGCGCTGCTCACCCCCAACGCCACCGTCGCGCGCGGCCGCAACAAGCTGGTGATGCGCGCGCGCGCCGCGAACAACCGGATCGACATCGGCGGCACGCTGCCCAGCCTCGCCGATATCGAAGGCGTGCCGCTGGCGGTCGCCGCGCGCGGGCGCAACGCCGCCGAACTGCTCGGCATCCTCGGGATCATCGTCCCGCAAAGCCGCGCCTACCAGATGAAGGCGCAGCTGGTGAAGCGCGACAACCGCTATCGCTTCGACAAGATGACCGGGCGCTTCGGCGACAGCGACATCGCCGGCGCCTTCACCGTCCGCAACGGCGGCCCGCGCGTGCATATCGATGCCGATCTGTCGACGCGCACGCTCGACATCATCGATGTCGCGCCCTTCATAGGTTACAATCCCGATCTGGTCGCCAAGAGCGGCTACGAAACCGCCGCGCGCGCCTCGGGTGCTGCGCCTGCGCGCCTGCTCCCCGACGCGACGCTGCGTGCCGAGGGGCTGCGCGCGTTCGATGCCGATGTCCGCTACAAGGTCGCGCGGCTGCGGTCGGACAGCGTTCCCGTCAGCGACGTCGCGGTCACCGTGGCGCTCGACGACGGACTGCTGTCGCTTTCGCCCTTCAACTTCACGATGGCGCGCGGCTCGGTCAATTCGGACGTACGGATCGATTGGCGCCGCCGCCCCGCGCGCACGACCTACGACTTCCGCCTCGGCGCGACGCCGATGGCGCAGTTGCTAGGCGGCTTTGGTGTCGGCGAGGCGGGCACCAACGGCACCGTGAAGGGCCGGCTCGAATTGGTCGGCGACGGCGATACGCTCCACGATTCGCTCGCGACCTCGCGCGGGCGGATCGCCTTCATCATTCCGCAGGGGACCTTCTCGACGCGCAACGTCCAGCTCGCCGAGCTCGATTTCGGGGTGTTCGTCCAGAAGATGTTCGAGGATCGGCTGAAGGAGCCGGTGCAGATCAATTGCGGGCTGGTTGCCTTCACCGTGCGCCGCGGCGTTGCCGCCGCCGATCCGATCCTCATCGACACGCGCAAGAACGTGATCGTCGGCCGCGGCGGCTTCAGCTTCGCGACCGAACAGATGGACCTCGCCTTCCGCGCCGACGGCAAGAAGTTCAGCCTGTTTTCGGCGCAATCGCCCGTCGGCATCGGCGGCTATTTCTCCGAACCCTCGCTCGATGTGGTCAGCCTCGAACTGCTCAGCCGCGCAGGGATCGGGCTCGGCCTTGCGGTACTGGCGGCGCCCCCCGCCGCGCTGCTCGCGTTCGTCGATGTCGGTGATGCGAGCTCGGCGGCGTGCGGCCCGGTCCTGTCAGGCGCCACCGCGACGAAGCAGCGCACCCGCGACGGCAAGCCGCGCGACGATGTCGGGAAAGGCACCTCGGGCAAGGCGAAGGAAGAGGGCCGCAAGAAGTTCCTGGGGATCTTCTAGCGTTCAAGGACTGTCGCTTGATCGGACGCCGGCCCCCGGCAAACGTATCTCAGCCTTCGGATACCGCTTCGGCATCGAACTCGGCAAAGGCGGCGCGCACGATGTCGGCCTTGTCGCTGTCCTCGATATCGACCGAAACCTGGATGCGGCCATGCAACGCCGCATCGTCGCGGTGTTCGGGGGTCGGATCGGCAGCCTCGGTGTCCGATCCCGCGGCCTCCTCGCCCGCGCTGTTTTCATCGCCCTCGGCGGCGACGAAGATATCGGTGCGATCGAGCCCGTGTTCCTGCACGAGGCGCTCGATCGTCATTTCGGCTTCGCGGCGGGTGTCGAAGCTTGCGGTCAGGGTGATGGCCATAGCGGTTCCTTGGGTCATGCGATTGCAGAGGGACGTATCTGCAGAGAGGAACGGGGCATAGGCGAGGAAGTTGCGCAGTTCGGTGCGGCGGCCATGCTCGTGGGCAAATTCTTCGCCCACCCCCCGCGCCTCGCAATCGTCGCGCGCGTTGCTTTCGGCAATGATATGACGGGGCAAAACGGCTTCCGGCCAAGCAAACGCTGAGCGCGCGCAGCCGGGCCATTTTGCCCCGTCGGTACCGCATTTATTCGGTAGCAGCGCTCAACCCGCCGGCTTCGTTCCCTGCTGCGTCAGCGCATGCGCCGCATGCACCAGCTGCAGATACGCAGCGCCGGTGTTTACGACATATTCGTTCTGCCCCCAGAAATAGGGCCAGTCTTCCTTGTTCTCGGGCAGGTCGGGCTTCACGATCAGCACGCCCGGCACCACGCCGCCGGCGATGAAGCTCATATCGGCGCGGTTGTTGCCGTAGGCGACTTCCTTCGATCGCGTGCCCACCCCCGACACGAACGAGATGTCCGATCCGGGATGGTTGCCGTGCAGATAGGCGAGCGCGCGGAACACCGCATCGGGCTTCACGATCTCGGGGAAGGCGCGGTGGAGCAGATAGGTGGTGTTCCCGTAATCGAGCACCGCGCCATTGCCCGCCCAGCCGCCGGTGGTGATCGGCACGCCATAGGGATTGGCCGCCGCGATCACCTCGCTTTGTTTCGCCCAGCCGCGCACCGCCTGCTCGACGCCCGCGCGATAGCTTGCCGGCATGAACGGCAGCGCACGTACCGCGACATCGGCGTCGCGCGCGAAATTGGGCGCGATCGCGGGCCATTCGCGCGCCACCGCCTCGGCATAGACGGGCTTGCGCGTCGCCTGCAGCAGCTCGACCGCGGCGGCAAAACGCTCGGATTCGAGCGGCCCGCCGGTGGTGTTGCCGTGGCTGAAGGTATCGGGCGCCTGCGCCTGTTCCTTGGCGAAGATCCGCTCGGCGGTTTCGAGGCTGCGCGCCGCCAGATCGTCGTCGAAGCCCTTGAGCGCGCGCGCCGTCGCCGCGAGCGCCGCGATCGACCCATAGTTCAGCGCCGATGCCTTGCTGGTGAATGCCCAGCGATCGTCGGGGGTCCCGCTGCGGCCGTTCTTCACCTCGCCGGGCTTCAGCCGCCAGTCATGGACCAGCCCGTCGGTCTTGGTCACCGCATCGCCCAGATGGGTATATTGCGCGACATCGGGTTCGACGATGCCGTGGATCGCATGCCCCACCGCGTCGAACTGCGCGATCAACTGGAGCGAGCCGTGGCGGATCTGCTGGAGCAGGTCGGGCTTGCCGTCGGGCACATGGATTTCGACGTGGCGGCGTTCCTGGTCGATCGAGGTCGTGTCGCGCGTCGGGCGGAAATCCTCCCAGCTCTGCACCATCTGCCGGATGACGGCATATTGCGTCTGGGTGCGGATGTCGAAATCGCCGGCGTCGAGCCAGCCGCCGACGTTCAGCCCGGGGATATGCTCGCCGGGCTGGAACTTGGTGTCGGTGGTCGGCCCCTGGCGATACAGGTCGATATGCTCGTGATTGACCGGCGCCTGCAGCGCATCGTCGCGATGCGGGTCGCCGTGCCAGACGCGATAGGCTTCGTTGACGAACATATGGTCCATCGCGACGGGGAAATAGATGTCGAGCGTCGGATGCCAGGCGCTGGCATACAGGTCGTCGGCGATGCGGAACGGCGCGGTCCGCGTCTTGCCGGTTTCGAGGACATAGACGCCCGGCGTGCGGACGCTGCTGAAATCGAACTTGGCGTAACGATAGCGCAGATAATCGCCCCAGGGCTTGCCCGCGCCCTGCAACGCGACGGTCTCGCGACCGTCCTCGCCGACGCGCAGCAGCCGGACCGCGCCCGCGCTGCGGTCGTTCGCGTCGCGCTCGACCGTCGCGATCTTGGTTTCGCCGGGCGCATAGCCGAGCTGCGAATGCCCGATCACCGGCGCGCGCAGCCAGCCGGGCACGCTGTTGGCGTCGAGCGTCCAGGTCATCACCGTGCCCGTCTTGCCCGCGGGCAAGAGCGAGCGGAGCACGAACCAGCCATTCTGCGCCTGGTTGCGCCCGTCATACAGCGAAACCGGCACGTCCGACGTCACGCTGACGCGCCGCCCAGGGTTCGAAGGCGCGAGCACGAAGCGCTTGCCCATCGCCATCGCCACCGGCTCGGCGCCGGGGCCGTCGGCACGACCGCTCGCGGCGTTGCGCTCGGGGGTCAGCGTCATTTCGCTTGCGGGATAGAGCGGAAATCCGCCGGGCTTGCCGTCGACGAGGAACGCCTCGTGATAATAGGCCGAAGGCTGGAATTCGAGGTTGAACCCCGCACGGCCCGCCAGCGCCGCGGGCAGTGCCTGCGGCAGGCTGACCGTCACCTGCAGTCCGCGGTCGGTGGGGACCGAGCGGATCAGGTAGCGGAACTTATGGTCGGGATATTCGAGCTCGGCCTCGATCACCCCGGTCTTGGTATCGACGCGGCGCTCGACCAGCCGTCCGATCGCGTCCCATTGGCCGGGGGTCGAGGACAGCCGGACATCACCGTTGGTGGCGATCCGCTCGCCCTGCTGGATCAGCTCGACGCCGCTGATCTTGGCGTCGGCGAACAGCCCGTCATACCAGTTGCTGAATACCAGCCAGTCGACCCCGGGCGCGCGATAGATTTCGCCCTCGCCCAATTGCAGCGGCGCGGGGCGGTCCTGCGCTGCCAGCGGCTGCGCGATCGCAGCGGTTGCGCAGGCGGCGAGCGCGAGCGCCCGTACGGTCCAGCGTGCCTTCATCATCCACTCCCTGATAATTGTTTGCGCTAACATTCACCGGCGAAGCCGCGAACGCAACCCCTGATCGGCATCGCGACACGATCTGGCGTGCCCTTGGAGGGCCGCGACCAGCCGGTTGCGCCGACCGACGGCGAAACTACCCGCTGCGGGTAGCGTTCACCGGACAACCGGCGCTAGGACACGCCAACCACTGCCCCGAAAAGGATGCCGCCTATGCCATTCCCCGCCCCCTATGCCGCTGACCCTGCTCGCTATGATGCCGGCATGCCCTATCGCCGCACCGGTCGCAGCGGGCTGAAGCTGCCAGCGATCAGCCTGGGGCTGTGGCAGAATTTCGGCGGCACCGACGTCTTCGAAACCGGGCGCTCGATCCTGCGCCGCGCCTTCGATCGCGGCGTCACCCATTTCGATCTAGCGAACAATTACGGCCCGCCTTACGGATCGGCCGAGGAGAATTTCGGTCGCGTCCTCGCGACCGACTTCGCCGCGCACCGCGACGAGCTGATCATCTCGACCAAGGCGGGCTGGGACATGTGGCCCGGCCCCTATGGCGATATCGGGTCGTCGAAGAAGTACCTGATCGCCAGCTGCGACCAGAGCCTGAGGCGGATGGGGCTCGACTATGTCGACATCTTCTATTCGCACCGCGTCGATCCGACGACCCCGCTTGAAGAGACGATGGGCGCGCTGGTCCAGCTCCACCGCCAGGGCAAGGCGCTGTATGTCGGCATTTCGTCGTACGAACCCGGCCTCGCGCGCCAGGCCGCGGCGATCCTCGCCGAGGAGCGCGTGCCGTTGTTCATCCACCAGCCGAGCTATTCGATCCTCAACCGCTGGATCGAACGCGAACTGCTCGACACGCTCGAGGCGCTGGGCACCGGCTGCATCGCCTTCTCGCCGCTCGCGCAGGGGATGCTGACCGACAAATATCTGCAGGGCGTGCCCGAGGGCGCGCGCGCCAGCCGCGGCGGATCGCTGTCGCAGGGGATGCTGACCGAGCAGAACCTCGCGGCGATCCGCAGCCTCGACGCGATCGCCAAGGCACGCGGCCAGACGCTCGCGCAGATGGCGATCGCCTGGGTGCTGCGCGATCCGCGCGTCACCTCGGCGCTGATCGGCGCGCGCACGGTCGAACAGCTCGACGACGCGCTCGACGCGGTCAAGCGGCTCGACTTCGCGGGCGAAGAGCTGAGCGCGATCGATGCCGCGGCCAAGGATGGCGGGATCAACATCTGGTCCGGTTCGTCGGACATCACCGCGATGCCCGCCGCACAGGGCGTGCCCGCCTGATCCGGGGGGCGGCGAGCGGGCCCCCCCGCTCGCCTTGCCCCGCAGCGATCACATGGGGTGGAGCAGCATCCAGATCGCCATCGCCACCATCATCACATTTTCGGTCAGCGACACGAAGCCCAGCGGCACCTTCGAACTGCCGCCGACGCACGCGCATTTGATGTCGCGCTTCTGGACATAGACCGCGTAGAACACCGACACCGCACCGACGCTGCCGATGAACAACGCCACCGGGATCGACACCCAGTCGAGCGCGCGGCCCAACATCAGCACGCCCGCCAATCCCTCGGCAAAGGGATAGAGATAAGCATAGGGCAACCATCGCTTGGCCAGCAAGTCATAGCCCAGGAACATCGTCGCGAAGCGATCGACATCCTGCAGCTTCTGGATCGCCAGGATGCACATCGCCAGCGCGATGAACCATTCGCCGGTGCGAACCGTCAGCAGCATGCCGGTCGACGCCCAGCTTCCCGCGATCGCCATCAGCGCCGCCATCGCGAAAATCGCGATCACCGGCGTGTAGCTGGTGGCGTCGGGATCGGGCACCGATTTACCCAGGAACCGGCGCAGATCGTCATGGCCGCCGATCCGCCTGCCCGCGACAAACGTCTGCGGCGTGGTCTTCACGCCATGTTCCTGCTTGAACGCATCGGTCTGCTCGCGCGTCGTGAGCCATTGGTCGTCGACCGCGTACCCGGCGCGCTCGAGCAGATATTTGCTCTTGATGCCATAGGGACAGACATGGTGGTCGGTCACCATGCGATACAGCGTGGCGGTCTTGGCGGCGGTCATCGCTTCACCCTCTCGAACAGGTCGATCAATTCGTTGAACTTCGCGTGCTGGTCGTCGACGTCGCCCGACGCGATCGCCGCGGTGACGCAGCTCGCAGCGTGATCCTTCAGGATTTGGCTCTCGACCTTAGCGAGCGCCGATTTCACCGCCTGGAGCTGGTGAAGGATCTCGATGCAATAGCGTTCGTCGGCGACCATTTGCGCGATCCCGCGCACCTGCCCTTCGACCCGTCGCAGCCGGTTGATCGTCCCGATGTTGGCGTTCGTCAAAGCTCCACTCCCTAATACCCCATGGGGGTATATATGGGGACGATTCGAAGCGCTTCAATTGCCTGACGTTCGGCGGCCGTGATCGAGCGTTTCAGCGCCATGCGGAGACCTGCTCGCCGCCTGCGCGCTGCCGGCGGCACCCGATCCGAGCCCGCCCGGTGTCAGCCGATCAATGCGCTGCCGAGGGATCCACCGGTCTTGCCGGGCGCGGGGCGAGCCAGATGATCGCTGCCGAGACGAAGAAGATCAGCGCCGCCAGCGCGAACAGATGGTTGGTCGCCAGCGCATAGCTCTCCTGGTCGACCAGCCGCTCGATCAACCCGCGCCCCTGCTCGGCGGTCATCCCCCGCTGCACCGCGCCGGCGATCACCTGATCGCCATTGTTGAGGATGTTGGTCAGCTCGGCGCGGTTCTGCTGCGCGCCGTTGAGCCACAAGGTGCTGCCGATCGAGGTACCGATCGCCGCCGCCAGCGTGCGCAGGAAGCTCATCACACCCGCCGCCGACGCGGTCTCGTCGGGGTTCACCGCGCCCAGCGCGATGATCGTCAGCGGGATGAAGAAGAACGGCATCCCGATCCCCTGCACCAGCTGCGGCAACGCCAGGATCCAGAAATCGGCGCTGCTGAACCAGAAGGTCCGCAGGATCGAGGTCAGCCCCAGCCAGAAGATGCCGAAACATACCAAGGCGCGCGGATCGACCTTGTTGCTCAGCTTGGCGACGATCGGCGAGAAGACGATCGCCAGCACCCCGTTGAACGCGGTGATGTGCCCCGCATCGGTGGCGGTGTAACCCATCGTCGATTGCAGCCATTGCGGGATGATCACGACCGAGGCGAAGAAGGTGCCGAAGCTGAAGGCGAGCGCGGTGACCGCGACGCTGAACCCGCGGTGGCGGAACACCCGCAGGTCGACGATCGGATTCCCCGCCGTCAGCTCCCAGATCAGGAAGGTGACGAAGCCGATCGCGGCGATGACCGCGCAGCCGACGATGAAGCTCGACCCCAGCCAGTCATGCTCGCGCCCCAGATCGAGCATCAGCTGGAGCGCCGCAATCCACACGATCATCAGCACCAGCCCGGTCTTGTCGATCGGCACGATCTCGGTCTTGGTCTCCGATTGCCGCAGCAGCACGAACACCCCGACGATGCAGAAGACCGCAATCGGCAGGTTGATGTAGAAGATCCACGGCCACGACCAGCTGTCGCTGATCGTCCCGCCCAGGATCGGCCCCAGGATCGGCGCGGTCACCGTCGTCATTGCCCACGCGCCCATCGCCGCGGCGCGCTGCTTGGGGGGAAAGATCATGATCAGCAGCGTCTGCGTCAGCGGCATCAGCGGCCCGCCGCAGAACCCCTGGCCGATGCGGAACGCGACCATGCCCGTCAGCGACGATGCGAGGCCGCACAGCGCCGAGAACACGGCAAAGCCGATCATCGCCGCCATGAACAATTTGATCGTGCCGAAACGCCGCACCAGCCAGCCGGTCAAGGGCACGCAGATCGCCTCGGCCACCGAATAGGAGGTGACGACCCACGTCCCCTGCGTCGGCGACACACCCAGCCCGCCCGAGATATGCGGCACCGACACGTTGGCGATCGTCGTGTCGAGCACGACCATGAAGTTGGTCAGCGCCAGCACGAAGCCCGCGAGCAACAGGCGCGTGCCGGTGAGCGGCGGCGCGGACTGATCTTCGGCCATCTATCGGCTCCTAGCGATCGCCGCCGATGTCGATCTCGGCCTCCATCGAAAGCCCGACGCGCAAGGGGTGCGCGCGCAGCTCCCTGGGATCGAGCGCGATCCGCACGGGGAGCCGCTGGACCACCTTGATCCAATTGCCCGTCGCGTTCTGCGCCGGGATCAGCGCCGACGACGATCCGGTGCCGCCCGCCAGCCCGACGACGCGGCCGTGGTACACGACGTCGTCGCCATGCAGGTCCGACGTCAGCGTCGCGCGCTGGCCGACGCGGACATTCTGGAGCTGGCCCTCCTTGTAGTTGGCATCGACATACAGCTTGTCGACCGGGACGATCGCCATCGCAGCGGTCCCCGGCGCGAGCCGCTGGCCGATCTGGACGTTGCGCTGCGCGACCACGCCGTCGATCGGCGCGCGCACGACGGCGCGCGACAGGTCGAGCTTGGCCTGGCGCAGCTTGGCACGCGCCGCGAGCACTTCGGGCGCGGTTGCCTGCGTCGTGCCGCGCGTCAGCGCGATATTGGCGGCGCGATCCTCGAGCGCCGAGGCGCGCGTCGCGGTCGCCTGCGCGATGCCGGCGCGCGCGATCGCGACGTTGGCCTGCGCGGTTCGCAGCGCATTGGCCGCCGCGGTCACTTCGTCGCCCGACACCGCACCCGCCGAGATCAGCTGCTCGCGCCGCCGGTAATCGATCTGCGCGCGTTCGAGATTTCCCTGCGCCAGCGCAAGCTGCGCCCGCGCGCTGCCGATATCGGCGCCGCGCGCATTGGCCTGCGCCGCCAGCGCATCGCCCGTCGCCGCGGTCTGGGCATAGCGCCGCTCGGCGCCGGCGAGCTCGGCCTCGGCCTGCGCTACCGCGATCTGCAGGTCGGCATCGTCGAGCCGCATCAGCACCTGCCCGCGCCTGACGGTCTGGGTATCGCTCACCGCGACGTCGATCACCTGGCCCGCGACCAGCGGCATGACCTGCGCGGTCTCGGCGGCGACATAGGCATTGTCGGTCGACACCCGCTTCGACAGCACCAGCATGTCGTAGAGGAAATAGGCAGCGGCGATCACGACCAGCACCGCGGCGAAGATCAGCAACAGCCGCTTGCGCTTGCCCGGGTTCGAACGGTCGACCGGCATTTCAACCGTCTGTGCCTGGCTGTTCTCGGTGGATGGCATGTCCATCATCGTGTCTCGCTGGTCTGGATAGAAGGTTGAAAGCCGCCGCCGAGCGCGCGCACCAACTGCACGTCGAGCGCGAACCGGCGGGCATCGATGTCGGCCAAGGTACGCCGTGCGGTCAGCACCGCCTGCTCGGCGCTCAGCACGTTGAGGAAGCTCGATAGCCCGCCGCGAAAGCGCAGCTGCGCGACGGTGTAGGCGCCCTCGGCATCGGCGAGCGACGCCTGCGCATCGCGTAATTGCTCGGCCACCTGACGCCGGCTGGTGACCGCATCGGCGACCTCGCGCAGCGCGCCGATCACCGCGCGGTCATAGGTCGCGACGGCTTCGTCATATTGGCCGCGCGCCTGGCGATATTGACCCGCAAGCCCACCACCACGAAAGATCGGCAGGCTGATCGCCGGGCCGACATTGCCGATGCTCGACCCGCCCTTGAACAGGCTGTCGAGCCCGAGCGACTGCAAACCGATCAGCCCCGACAGGCTGATATTGGGATAGAAATCGGCGCGCGCGACATCGATCCGGCTTGCCGCAGCTTCGGCGCGGGCGCGCGCGGCGGCGATGTCGGGGCGGCGGCCGATCAGCGCGATCGCGGCGTCGGCGGGCAGTTCGGCCGCGAGCACCGGGGTTTCGGGGCGGGTGATCGCCAGCGCGCGATCGGGTCCAGCGCCGACCAGCGCGGCGATCATGTTCTTGGCGAGCGCGATCTGTTCGGCATTGGCGGCGAGATCGACGCGCGAGGCGGGCACTGCCGATCGCGCCTGCTTCAGTTCGGCCTGGGTATCGAGCCCGATCGCGACCCGGTCGCCGATCAGCCGCTCGGTCGAACTGCGGACCGCAAGCGCGCGTTCGAGCACGTCCCGCTCGGCATATAGCCGCGCGAGATCGGCATAGCGCGCGGCGATGTCGGTCGCGAGCGACAGCGCCGCCTGCTCGCCCTCGAGCCGCGTGGCTTCGGCATCCGACGTCGCCGCCACCAGCGCCGCGCGGTTGCGCCCGAACAGGTCGAGATCGAGCCCGAAGTTGAGCGCCAGCCGGCCAGTGTCGTTCCACCCCTTGGGCACGAATTCAGCCGGGATGCCGTTATTGTAGCTTTGCTTGTTGAGCCCCGCCGCGCCTTCGGCGTCGAGCCTCGGCAGCCCCGCGGCGCCCGCCTGCTGCAGCACGCCTTGCGCGCTGCGCACCCGCGCGGCGGCGATCGCGATGTCGGGCGATCCCGCCAGCGCCTCGTCGATCAGCGCGTTCAGCTGCGCATCGCCATAGCCGCGCCACCACCCCGCCGCCGGCCAGGCCGCGGCGCTGCCCGTCGCCGCCAGGCTGGTACGCGCGGCATAGGTGTCGGGGGTGGCGAGCTCTGGACGCGGCCCCAGATCGGGCGCGGCGCAGCCTGCCATTGCCACTGCGATCGCCCCGCAGCCGATAAGCCGAATCATCTGCATGAAATACCGTACTCCTGGGTACGGCGCGCAGATGGTCCCGCCATCGCTCCTTGTCAATCGATTACCGTACTTTATAGTACGATGAATGGCTAAGCCCCAAACCCGCCGCGATCAGAACCGCGAAGCGCGGCGCGCCGCGATCGTTTCGGCGGCGCGTGAGGCGTTTCTCGAACACGGCTATGCCGCAACATCGATGTCGACGATCGCGACCCAGCTCGGCGGGTCGAAAGGCACGCTCTGGGCCTATTTCCCCTCGAAGGAAGACCTGTTCGCTGCGGTCCTCGACGAGGTGACGTCGAACTTCCGCCAGAATCTCGACGACACGCTGCGGCCCGAACGCGAATATCACGCGACGTTGCTCGACTTCGCCGAACGTTTCCTGCGCAAGATGCTCGATCCCGACAGCATCCGCTTGCACCGGCTGATCATCGGCGAAAGCGGCCGCTTCCCCGAAATCGGCCGCCTCTTCTACGCACGCGGCCCGCAAATCGTGATGGAGCGCCTGTCGCGCTATATCGCCGGGCGGATGGAGGCCGGCGATTTGCGCAGCGAGGATCCGCTGCAGGCGGCGATGCACCTGATCCAGCTGATCCAGACGCAGCAAAACCTTCGCCTATGGGGGATCATCGGCATCCCCGAGCCGGATGAAATCCGCGTCCATGCCGAAAAGGCACTCGACCTGTTCGACCGCGCCTACGCGACCTGACCGTCGCACCGGCCGGTCGCGGCGCGGTGCCTGGCTATTTGGCCACCACCCCGAAGCGCCACACCGTCACGCTCTCGAAGCTTTGACCCGGACGCAGTTCGGTGGAGGGGAAACTCGGTTGGTTCGGGCTGTCGGGAAAATGCTGCGTTTCGAGCGCAGCACCCGCACGCTTGGTTAGCGGTCCAGCGCTCCCCGCCTCGCTTCCGTCCATATGCTCGGCGGTATAGAATTGCACGCTCGGCTCGGTCGTTTCGATCGTCAGCGTCCTGCCGCTCGCGGGATCGGTCAGCACCGCGACGCTGCGGGGTTCGTCGGTCACCCCGCCGCGCAGCACGAACCCATGGTCATAGCCCGGACGCGGCTTGATCGCCCGGTCGGTGGCGTCGATCCGCGCGCCGATCGCGTGCGGATCGCGAAAATCGAGCGGGGTTCCCGCCACCCGGGCGAGCGCGCCGGTAGGGATCCCGCCTTCGCGCGTCACCACCATTTCATCGGCAGCGATGCTGAGCAGATGGTCTTCGACCGTCCCCGATCCCGCTCCGCGCAGGTTGAAATAGGCATGGTTCGTCAGGTTGACGACCGTCGGTGCGTCGGTGGTCGCGCTGATTTCGGTGGTGAGCGCATCGTCGTCGGACAAGCGATAGACGACGGTGATCGTCATCGTGCCCGGATAGCCCTGCGTCCCCGCCGGCGAAACGTGGCGCAGCACCGCGCCCACACCCTGCCGGTCAGAGAATTCGCGCACGCGCCATATCGCGCGATCGGGTCCCTGCCCGCCGCCGCCATGCAGCGCGTTGGGGCCGCTGTTGGGCTTGAGCTGGACCACCCGCCCATCGAGCGGAAAGCGGGCGTCGGCGATCCGCCCGGCATAGCGTCCGATCATCGAGCCGAACCAATTGCCCTCGCTGCCCCGGCGATAGTCGCTCTCGCGCGGATAGCTCAGCACCACGTTCGTACGCCTGCCCGCGCGGTCGGCGACTTCGACGCCGGTCACCGTCGCGCCATAGTTCAGGAAACGCACCCGCGTGCCGTTCGCGTTCTGCAACACATATTCGCGGATCGCGGGATCGTCGTCGACGATGCCGCCCGCGACCTGCGCCTGCGCGCCGGGCGCTACCATCAGCGCGACCGCGACCAGCGGCATCGCTCGAAGCGCGCTCATCGTTTCGCCCCCGCATATTTGCGGTCGGCCGCGAGCGCCAGGAACATGAAGTTCGTCGCACCACCGCCCATGACATATTCCCCTTGTTGCCAGAAATACGGCCAGGTCTTTAGCTCGGGCAGATCAGGCCGCACCAGGTTCGTCCCCGAAATCACCCCGCCGGGAATATACGACCAGTCGGCGCGATTCACCCCATAGGCCACCAGCGCCGATTCGGCCCCCACCCCGCTGACGAAGCTCGCGCGATTCTCGCCCGGATGCGCGCCGAGCACGAAGTTCAGCGCATTCAGCCAGCTGGCCTCGTCGGTCGCGTCGGGCCAGCCCTTTTCGAAGAACCACTGCTGCACCCCGCGCTCCTGGATATCCCACCCCGCGCCCCAGATCTTGGGGACATAGGGGATGCCGTAAGGGCTGTCGGTCTTGGCGCTTGCCTGCACCGTTCGCTGATAGCCGACCACCGCGGCATCGACGCGGCTGCGCATCGCCGCGGGCAGGTCACCGCGGATCGACGCCAGCATCCACGCGGTTTCGCCAGGCTTGGCGACGATCGCGTCGGTCATGTCGCCCAGCGCGGTGAAATAGGCGCGGTCGCCCGTCGCCTGCGCCAGTTCGGCGAGCGCGAACACCTTGTTCGGCACGCTCTTGGCGCGCGCCAAGGCGTTGGCAGCGATCGCCCGCGCCGCTGCGAGCGCTTCGGCCGACAATGCGGGATTGTCGCGCTTGAGCACCCGGCCGGCGGCGGCGAGCCCGGCGGCGGTATAGAGTTCGCGATCGGGGTTATCCTCGGTGAATACCCAGCGATCGTCGAAGTCGACCGGCTTGCCATTGGCATCGACGCCTAGCCCCGCGACCGGCTTGCGGAAGACGTTGTCGCTATGGTTCGCGGCGTCGCCGAGCATCGCGTAGGACCGAAGATCGGGGGTGATGACCCCGCGGTACAGCCGCCCCAGCGCGCGATAGCCGCCGAGCACGCTGGCGAGCCCGTGCTCGATCTGCTGGATCGCGTCGTTCTTGCCGTCGGGATCGCGGATCTCGACCGATTTCGCTGCAGCATCGACCCGCGTCGCGTCGTAATCGAGGCCGAGCTCCTCGACCATCTTGGCAAGCACCCATACCGTGCCGATCTGCGATTCGACGCGCAGGTCGTAATCGCCGGCGTCGTGCCAACCGCCGGCGTTGAGCCCCGGCACGATCTCCCCCGGCGCGAACCGGGTCATCGTCTGCGGCCCCTGCACATAGCCGTCGAAATGGTTGAGGTCGGTGCGCGCCATCAGCGCATCGTCCTGATGGTCGAGCCCATGCCAGACGCGATATTTCTCGCGTACCAGCATATGGCACATCTGCACCGGCAGGAAGGTCTCGAGCGTCGGCTGCCACACCCCGCGCGAATAGACATCGTCGCCGATCCGGAACGCGTTGGTCTCGGTCCCGCCATAGGCCAGGACATACATGCCGGGGGTGGTGACATCGGAAAAGTCGAAGGTGCGGTAGCGATAGCGCAGGAAATTGCCCCAGTTCGCCGCCGGCCCGGTCTTGACCGCTTCGCGCCCCGCGGCGGTCAGCCGATAGAGCGTCGCTTGCGCTTCGGTCGCGCCGCCACGGGCATCGAGCTCGATCACCGCGCGCTTGGGCTGGGCGGCAGCGTAGCCGACCTGGCTCACCTGGACGACGGGGGCATAGCTCCAGCCGGCGATGGTGTTGGGCCGCACCACCCACGACACCGCATTGGTGGTGGCCCCCGCCTTCACCGTCTCGCGCGCGATGTACCAGCCATTGTTATGCGCCGATCGCCCGTCGAGCAGCGCGATCGTTCCCGTTTCGCTGGTGATGATCATGCGCTGGCGATCACTCTCGGGAGCCACCACCAGGCTGCGCCCAATGCCCAGCGGCACGCCCAGGATCTGGCCATTGGGGTTCTGCACCGGCCCGTTGGGCTGGGCGTTGCGCGGTACCGGCACCTGCGGTCCGGTCGATGCCGCGACCGGGCCGTTGGGCTGGCGCGGGAAGGTGCCTCCCTGATCGCCCATCACCCAGGAGCGGCCGAACAGATGTTCGGGGAACAGTTCGAAATTGAACCCCACGCGGCCGACCCATTCGGCGGGCACCGGCTGATCCATGTCGACGCTCACGCGGAACCCGCCGCCCGGCTCGGGCGCGACGCGGACTTTGTACGACAGCTTCAGATCGGGGTAGAAGATCGGGTTGAAGCCTTTGCCGTCCTTGTCGGGGTCGGGGAAGGAAAGCGTCTGCGTTATCGTGCCGGTCGCCGGATCGATCTTGCGCTCGCCGCCTTTGGACATCGGCGACCATTGGCCGGGCTCGGCCTCCAGGCGGATGTCGCCATTGGCGGCGACGCGCAGCCCGTGCTGGATCACCGTCACCCCGGTCTGGTGGCCATCGGGATAGATATCGTCGAACACGATCACGTCGAGGCCGGGCCGGGTCAGATAGCCGCGCTCGGACAGCAAAAGCTGCCCGTCCTTGGCGGCGGTTCGGGTCGGCGTCGCCGCGTCGCGTTCGGCCTGCTGCGCGCCGACGGGTACCGCCAGCGCAACCGCCGCCGCCATCGTCACGAACCCGTATCCCCGCATCCCGTCCTCCCGCAGTGCCGGGCATCGATCGCGCGCCCGGTCATCGCCGCCACGATTCGCAGCCGATCGGGTCGGTTGTCAACGCACTCGGCAGGACAACCCCTTCAAATCAGCGACAATCGCACGATCTGGCGCTAAGGCCGGGACACCGGCGGCGCCGGGCACGCTGGTGCCCGTTGCCCAGTTCCTCTCGCTTCGAGCTTCCCGATGTCCGACCGCCTGAAGATCCTGCTGCAACATCTGCTCCCCAAGCAGCAGCTGACCGTGTTCGCGGGCCGCGTCGCGGGTGCCCGCGGCAGCGCGCTGACGCCGCGGCTGATCCGCTGGTTCGTGCGGCGCTACCGCGTCGACATGGCCGAAGCCGCGAACCCCGACATCGCGAGCTATGCGAGCTTCAACGACTTTTTCACCCGGCCGCTCAAGCCCGGTGCCCGCCCGATCGCGCGCGCTGATTTCGTCTCGCCCGTCGATGGCGCGATCAGCCAGTTGGGCGCGATCGACGACCACCATATCGTCCAGGCCAAGGGGCATCGCTTCACCACCACCGAACTGGTCGGCGGCGACGCGGCGCTGGCGGCGGGGTTCGCGCATGGCAGCTTCGCCAACCTGTATCTGTCGCCGCGCGACTATCACCGGCTGCACATGCCCTGCGACGGCAGGCTGCGGCGGATGATCTACGTGCCCGGCGCGCTCTTTTCGGTGAACCCCGTCACCGCGCGCGGCGTCGCCAATCTGTTTGCGCGCAACGAGCGCGTGGTGTGCGTGTTCGATTCGCCCGAACATGGGGCGTTCGTCATGGTGCTGGTCGGCGCCACGATCGTCGGCAGCATGGCGACGGTATGGCACGGCGTCGTCAACCCCAAGCGCACCGGCGCGCCTGCCGAATGGGATTATGCCGATCAGGACATCGTGCTGAAACAGGGCGAGGAAATGGGCCGCTTCCTGCTCGGATCGACGATCGTGATGTTGTTCAAGCCGGGCACGATCGCCTTCAACCCCGAATGGGCGCCCGAACGCCCGGTGCGGCTGGGCGAGATGATGGGCAACCGTCCAGGCTGAGCCCGCCCCGCGTCGTCAAAGCCCGAGCTTGTCGAGCGCCGACGCCATTTCGGCATCGAGCGCACCGTCGTCCTTGGGCGACAGCCGGTTGAGCACGGTCTGCACCCGCCGCTGCGCCACCTGCAGCGTCTTGTGGCGAACCTGCCGCACCGCGTTGGTCCGCCCCGATCGGCTCTCACCCAGCGTTGCGGCCCATTTGGCTTCCTCGGCGGCGAGTACCGCCAGCGCTAGTCGCAACCCGTCGCGTCGCCCTCGGTCGTAATCGTCTGTCATCCGCCCTTCCTATGCCGCCGGCCGCAGCGTGATCCGCGTCAGCTCGGACGGACGCCCCAGCCGCAACGCGAAACCGGGCCACAGCGCGGTGCCGTTGTTCACATACAGCTGCATGTCGCCCACCTGATACCGCCCCGAGACGAAGCCGCCATTGGCGCGCGCGACGATCCGGTCGAGGCCGCGGATCATCCCGCCATGCGTATGACCCGATAGCTGCAATGCAACGCCGAGCGGCGCTGCCGCGCGCGCATTCTTGGGCTGGTGATCGAGCAGGATGATCGGCGCGCCGGCGGGTGCCCCGGCGATCGACGCGGCAACATCGGGCCCCGAATGGCCGGTGCCCGGCGCGGTGAGATCGGTGACGCCGGCGATCACCAGCCGCCCCTGCCCGCGCCCGATCACCGCATGCTCGTTTTCGAGCGCGCGCATCCCCATCGCCGACAAATGGCGCATCCATTCGCGATAGCCGAAGAAATATTCGTGGTTGCCCGGGATGAACATCACGCCGTCGCGCGCGCGCAGATCGCGCAGCGGCTCGACATCGGCGCGGCGCCGTTCGACGGTGCCGTCGATGAAATCACCGGTGACGACGATCAGGTCGGGCGCGAGCGCATTCGATTTGTCGACCACCGCGCGCGTCCAGCGCTCGGGGAACAGCCGGCTGATGTGCAGGTCGGTCAACTGGAGCATCGTGTAGCCGTCGAACTGTGCGGGCAATCCGGCGATCCTGACCTCGATCTCCTTCACCGGCGGCACGCGGACCGCCTGCGACACCGCGACCGCCGCCAGCACCGCCGCGCCCGCCGGGATCGCGTAGCGAACGCCATCGGGGGGCGAAGCGCCGCGGCGGACGAGCCACGCCACCAGCGTGCCGAGGTCGAGCGCCAGCAACAACACCGCGAGCAGCGCGATCGTCCCGAACGCCCAGTTGAACAGCACGACGATCGCAAAGGGAAATTCGGGCGAGAATACCGACCCCGACGATAACCGGCTCCACAGGTGATATTGCGACGCCACCAGCACCGCGATCGCCAGCACGATCTTCATCGGCGTCGGGATGCTGAGCGGCCAGATAAAGCGCGCGATCACCAGCAGACCTGGCAGGCTGAAAAACAGGTGGAAAATCGTCGGTCTCCGGTGCGCGGGGATAGGCTGGGTCGTTCGCTACGACGCCAGCGGCCAAAGCACCAAATCCCCGCTGGCCACAAAGCTCCGTCGCACGGCGATCAGGCGGCGAGCATTTCGGCGAGCCGGTGCGCGGTGACGATCCGGATCGGCTGGCCGCCGAGCCGCGCCGCCTGCGCCTTGCGCAACTGCGGATCGCTGCGCACCAGCGGCCCCACGTCGGCAAGCACCAGCATCGTCGTCGTGCTGCCCACCGCGGTGCGGACCACCCCGCCCCGCGCGGCGATGCCATGCGCCAGCGGCCCGTCGCGCGGTTCACCGATGATCACCACGCGCTCGCCCTTGAGCGGGCCGTCCGCCGCCGCGCGCGGTGCCGCCCCCGGCTTGCGCGGCGGCGCCATCCAGTCGGCGAGCGACAGCCCGGTATGGTCGATCGCCTTGACGATCACCCAGCCCGCTGCCCTCGCGTCGCTCAGCGCATCGTGATGGCGATGCGGAATCCCCAGATAGCGCGCGAGCCCACCCAATTTATGATTCGCCAAGTCGGGCCAGGCGCGCTTGGCGACGCGGACGCTGTCGAGCCAGGTCGTCTCGATCATCGTCCGGGCGTGGACGCGGCAGGCAGCGGCGAGCGCGCCCTTGTCGAAATGCGAATGCGCGACGGTGACGCGCCCCGCCAGATGCCGGTCGATCTCGGCATGGACATGCGCGAAGGTCGGCTGGCCGGCGACGTGATGCGCGGCAATGCCGTGAATGTGGGTGTTCATCGCGTGGAACTCGTCGCACGGGTCGAGCAATGTCTCCCAGGCGAACAGCTCGCGCCCGTCGCGGAAGCCGACGATCCCGACCTGGCAGATGCTGCTGACCCGCGCGCACGCGGTCTCGACATCGATGACGACGAAATCGGGGAGGTCGGTGTGCGTCGTCAAAGCGCTGCGCCGATCAGCATGCGCCCGCGCTCGGACAGGCTGCGAAACGTCACCGACCAACGCGTCTGCGTCATCGCCGCGATGCTATGCTCCCAATCATACCGTGCCTCGCCCTGAAGCTGGTAGATGCCACGCGGCGGCAGCGGCACGCTCCGACGCTCGAAGCGCTCGTTCGATCGGCGGCGAAAGCGCAGCGTCGCGGGGGCACCCAGCGAGATGCCGACGACATGCTCGAAATGCGGCCGGTCGCGATGCCAGCCAATCCCTGCGCTGGGATCGTAGCGGATCAGCAGCGCCTGTTCGAGCGTGCCGGGCGCGAGGCTCGCGAACGCCTCGGCCCGGTCGCGCAGCGGCTGCAGCCAGGCGGGCATCGGATCGGTCGCCGCCAGTGCGCCGCGATCGAAATCATAGTGCAGCCCGAAGCTGTGCGTCAGCCGCTTGCCGAGCCATCCCTGGAAGCGGAACGGCGCCAGATCGAGCGCATCGATCTGCGCGATCAACGCCCGCTCCTCATCCGCCGTCACGAACGCATCGGCGCTGTGCAGGCCGGGCAGCAGCGGTTCGTCGAACAGGTCATGCATCGGGGGGGCTCATCGAGACGGAATGCGTCCTTCCCCCAGCGGTCGTCCGACTGTCAACTGCGCCGATCGGTCAAGCTTCGCCGCGACCCGCTCGACCCGCCTGCCGCGCCAGGTTGATCCGCGCGCGCGCCGCCGCGCTGAGCCGCCGCACCCCGAAGAACCGCGCGACGTCGGATGGGTCGAGCGCGGTCCCTGCGAACCCCAGTTCCTCGATCGCAATGTCCTCGATCTGCCGGATGTCGTTCGCCCCCGCCGGCGCGCGCGCGCTGCGCCACCCGCGCCGCTGCTCGGCCGAGCGCCAGACGAACACCGATCCGCCGGCCTCGCGCGCGACATCGAAATCGCGCTGGGCGGCGGCCATCACCCGATCGCGGATCACCCGCCCCGAACGCTGAAAGCCGTGCGCGCGGGCGATCCGCTGGACGAGCAAAGATTCGGCGATCGGTGCTTCGCGTTCGACGATGGTGCGGATCAACGACTTGAGGGTTGAGTCATAGGCGGGTTCGTAAAAGGCGATGGGGTCGGTCGCGTCACACACCCGCGCGAGGTCGACCATGGCGTACGCCGCGGGGGCTTGCGGTGCCGCACGGGCGAACAGCGGCTCGTCGATCGGCAGCGGCTGGTTCACCGGTCGGATCAGGTGCGCGAGCGTTCCAGCTGATCGCTGGTCGCCCACGATCGGCCTGTCGAGCAGCATCAACTCGTCGTCGACGTCCTGCCACGCGGCGCCATGGTCATTCTCGACGGGCTCGTCGTTCTCGACATAGGAGACCGGCGGATCGAGCGGACGCGCCTGCGGCTCGGCCTCGGCGCGCGCGATCGCCGCCGCGCGATCGGCCTCGAGCTGCTGCTCGATCTGCCGATGCAGCTTCTCGGTCGCGCGCTCCTTGTCGATCCACCAGTCGGTCGACCACACGCGCGCCAGCTTCCACCCCAGGCTCTCCAGGATCGACGCGCGCACCTTGTCGCGATCGCGCGCGGTCGCAGCGCTGTGATAGGTGGCGCCGTCGCATTCGACTCCGAGCAGGAAATCACCCGGCCGATCGGGATGGACGATGCCCAGATCGATGCGGAACTTCGACACCCCGACTTGCGGCACCACGCGCCACCCGCGCCGCTGCAGCGCGCACGCCACCGCCTCCTCGAACGGCGAATCGGCGCCGCCCATCGAACCCTTCACCGCTTCGGCCAGGGCGCGCGGGCCGCGCTCGGCGAATTCCAGGAAATGCTTGAGGTCAGCGATCGCGCGCTGGCTGGTCCGGGTGAGATCGATCATCCCCGGATCGAACGACGTGAATATCTGCATCTCGACCCGCGCGCGGGTGACCGCAACGTTCAGCCGCCGCCAGCCGCCATCACGATTGAGCTTTCCGAAATCCATCGACATCGTCTTGCCCGCGGGCTCGGTCGGGCCGAAGCCGATGCCGAGCAGGATCAGGTCGCGCTCGTCGCCCTGCGCGGTTTCTAGATTGCGCACCACCACCGGCTCGAGCAGCTCGTCGCTGAAATAGGGCTCGATCTCTGGATGCACGCGCCGCGCCTGGTCGAGCAAATCCTCGACGAGCTTCATCTGCTCGGCGTTCATCGTGATGATGCCGATCGTCAGGCGTTGGCCTTGCGGATCGACGAACCGCGGGTCGCGCAGACGGGCGACCGCGGCGTCGACGATCGCCTGCGCCTCGATCGGGTTCGTCCGCCCCGCCCCGCGCGCATACACCCCCTCGACGCGTCGCCACGACACCGCGCTCGATCGGGTGACCGGCGCCGGAAACGTCACCAGCTTGCCGTCGTAATAGCGATGGTTCGAGAAGGTGATCAGGCTCTCGTGCTGGCTGCGATAATGCCAGTCGAGGCTGTGCTGTGGCACGCCAGCGCCCAGACATTCGTCGAGAATGCTGTCCATATCGGCTTCGGTATCGTCGTCCTGCGATATCGACGACGCGCCGCGCGCGAAATCGTTCGACGGCGGCATCTGCCGCGGATCGCCGGCGATGATGACCTGTCGCCCGCGCGCCATCGCACCGATCGCGTCCCATGGCGTGATCTGCGACGCCTCGTCGAAGATCACCAGATCGAACAGCGCCTGATCGGCGGGAAGATATTGCGCGATCGACAGCGGGCTCATGAGCATGCACGGTGCCAGCCGGGTGAACGCCTCGCCCATGTCGGCGGCAAGCCGCCGGATCGGCTTGTGTGCGCGCTGCAGCTGCAGCTGGTGCTTGAGCACACCATACCCGTCCTTCTTGCCGACCTCGGCGCGATCGGGGATCAGCCCGCACAGCTTGGCGCGGATGTAGCGGACCGACAGCGCGCCCATCCGCTCGTCGACCGCCCTGAACCTCGCGATCCGATCCTCCTGCTCGCCCCCCATGAAGTGGGTGAGCAGCGGCTCCTCGTCGATCCGGGTGGCGGCGAACCAGCGCGCATACCCCACCTCGAACGCCGTCGCGGCATCGGCGGGTTCGACCGCGCCGCGCTCGAGCGCCTCGACCAGCGGCAGGAGGCCGGCGCCGACCGCGGCTTCGCGGACGCGGCGCCAGCTCGTCCAGGCATGCAGCCGCCGCGCATGCTCGTCGACCGCGACCGCGCGTCGCTGTAGCGTTTCGAAATTGGCAGCGGCGTCGGCACCCGAAAGCGCATCGAAGCTGGCGACCGCCTCGTCATAGCTCGCAATGGCGTGATCGAGCCGCGCGACCGCGCCTGCCACCACGCCATCGGGCGCGAGCAGCGCGTTCGCATCGAGCGCCAGCCCCGATACCGTGTGCCGCAGTTCGACCAGCGTTTCGGGGCATCGTGCTTCGGCGGCGATCGCGGCCAGCAGCGCCTCACCAAGCGTAATTGCACGGTCGACTTGGGCGGCATCGCTTTGCAGCCCCGCCCATCCCGGTATGCCGCCGACCTTCGCCTCTAGGCCGTCGATCCGTGCGAGCAGGTCGCGCATCGCGGCCAGCGTCGCAAGATCGGCCGCAACGTCGAGCGGCTGGCTCGCCCCGCCCGCCTGCGCCAGATCGCGCGCGACGCGCCGCTTCGCCAAAGTCGCGAAGATCCAGAACCGGCGCTCGGCATCGCTCCACGCCGCGCGCATCGCCGCGAGATCGATCCGCCGCGCCGCCTCGGGGGCGTAGGTGGTCGTCAGCTCGGCTTCGCGCTGCCGATATTCGTCGAGCAGCCGCAAGCCCTGTCGCGCCGCGGCGACCCGCTCGGCGACATCGGGCGCGAAGGCGAAGCCGAAGTCGCGGCCGTGCATCGCCAGCAGCGATCGCGCGAAGACCGCGCACCGGCCGATCGCCGCGCGGTCGCTCGCCTCGATCGGCAGCCCGGTCGCCTTCTGAACCGCCGCATGCGCCGCGAGCAGCGCCTCGATCGCCGGCGGGACAGCCCCCGCGGCGGCGACGATCGCCTCCTGCCAACCGTTCGACCATTGGGTGCGCGCGACCCCGTCTAGGTCCAAGGTCACCCCAGCCACTTCGCTGCGCGCGATGCCCAGCCTGCGCGCGACATCGCGCAATTGCACCATGTCGGCGGCATCGTGGCGTTGCTGCCCATCGAAGCTGAATTTGGGCGTGGCGGGGCCCGCATCGCGAACGGTCCGGCCGATCGCCGCATGGATCGTCCAGCCGTTGGGCTCGATCCGGTGCAGCAGGCGGACGACGTCGTTCAGCCCGTCGCACAGCCGCCGTGCCTCAGCAGCCTCGGTGGCCCACTCGTCCTGCGTCAGCGCATCGCGGATCGACCATGCGCGATCGAGCTGCTGCAACACCGCGGTCTTGGTGGCCTTGGCCGAATGGAGTTCGAGGCAGAACGGCGCCAGCCCCTTGTCGCTCAGTCGCCGATGGACAACGTCGAGCGCGGCCTTCTTCTCGGCGACGAACAGCACCCGCCGCCCCAGCGCAAGGTTATGGGCGATGATGTTGGCGATCGTCTGCGACTTGCCGGTGCCGGGCGGACCATCAAGTACGAAATCGTGCCCCTTGGCCGAGGCGACCACCGCGGCGAGCTGCGAACTGTCGGCGGGCAGCGGGGTGAAGAGCGTCGAGGGGTCGATCTGCGCGTCGAGCGCGTCGGCGCGCGGAAACGGCCCCTTCGCGCCGACGACATCGCCGTCGCGCTCGATCAGATGGCGGACGAGCGGACTTTCCTTCAGCCGGTCGGCGCGGTCGACCAGATCCTTCCACATCAGATATTTGGCGAAGGAAAAGGTGCCGAGCACCACCTCGGGCACCACCTCGAACCCCGCCATGTCACGCACCGCCGACCGCACCATCCGCCACACCCCGGCAACATCGACCCCGCTCGCATCGGCGGGCAGCTCGCCGTCGAGCCCGGGGATCGCCAGTTCGAAATCCTGGCGGAGCAGTTCGAGCAAGGTCAGGTTGAAGCGGGGCTCGTCCTCGTGCCGGGTCATCACGACCCCCGACAGCGCGCTTTTGCGCTCGAGCCGTACCGGCAGCAGGATCAGCGGCGCGCGATAGACCTTTTCCTCCGACGCGCTCTTCTTCCATTTCAGGAAGCCGAGCGCGAGATAGAGCGTGTTGGCGCCGCCTTCGTCGAGGTCGGACTTCGCCTTGCGGAAAAGCTCGATCAGCAGCGCGTCGAGCTTGTCCTTGCCCAGCAGCGACAACGCCTCACCCCGCGCCAGCGCGGCCTTTGCGACTTCCTCGCGCAGGTTGGACTGCGTCTGCTGCTCGTACAGCTTCTCGTCGCGCCCGCCGGCATCGAGTTCGGGCATCGGCACGACGCGAACCTTCTTGCCCGACGACAGAATATCCTCGAGCGCGCCGGGGTCGGGACATGCCAGCTTCAGCACCTTAGCGCCCTCGGGAACGTGCAGCAGCCGGTTGCCCGTGGTGAGGTTGAGGAGCTTGCGCTGCCATTGGCGGATCCGGTCCCCGGGCGTGTCCGGCGCCTCGCCAACCTCGACATCGAATGCGGGCAGCGCGGGGGCGGCTTCGAGCCCCTCCGACGCCGAAGAAGGGCGCTCGTCGAGCCGCGCTCTTGCCGTTACCGCAACCCCGAGCGGTCTCACCCGCTGCATGCGGGCGCGGCGGATGTCGATCGCCATCTTGAAACCGGCTTCGGCGTCTTCGGCGATCTGACGCCGGGCCGCTGCCATCGCATGGCTGAAGCTTGCCGGTGGTGTGTGCGTCGCCAGCGTGGTTTCGAACAACAGCAAATCGTCTAGGTCGAAACGGCGCCGCAACGCGGCGGCCTCGTCGGTCAGCAGGTTCGCGAACTCGACCGGCTGCAACCAGACGCCGGCAAAGGCGTGCCCCTGGGTCATCACTACCAGCGGGTTGAGCCCCGCCTGTTCGAGCGCCGCCGCGAACAGCAGCGCGGTATCGAGGCAGGTTGCGACGCCACCGTGGAGAATCGCGCCCGGCGTGCGCACTTTCTGCCCGGCGCGTTCGAAGCTGGCGGGGGGTAGCGCATAGGCGATACGCAACCCCGCCACCGCCGACCAGATCGCCGATGCCAGTTCCCAAACCCGCTCGCGCTTGCCGCTGGCATAGCCGTCGAGCGCGTCGGGCTTGCCCGCGCGGCGAAGAACGTCGGACGCGGACTTGAGGACGCGATCGACCGCGGGATCGTTGGGCATGACGAACGCGGGGAGCAGCTCGGCCATCGTGCCGAGCCCGCCCCATTCATTGTGCGCGAGCAGCTCGACGCGGTGGCGTGCCTCTACCAGCGCCTCGCCCTCAGCAGATTCGAGCGTGAGGGTCAGGGTACCGGCGATCGACTCGCTCAGGTCACCTAGCAGCGCGGCGTTCAGATCGACATCGCGATCGGCGATCCGCAGCGCATCGCCGGGCGCCATCCGATCGATCCGCCAGGTCTTTTGGCTTAAAAACGGAGGATCGGACGAAAGGGTAAGGCGAAGATCTTCGACGATCCTTTCGTCGCTATGGCGCAGCTCCAGCTCGCGCAGCAGCGGCACCGCATTCTGGTGCGAGGCAAACCCGATCTTGGCTGAAACCGTCGCGTCGATCGTCCAAGTCATAGGTCATCCCTTTGCTTATCCGCAACAGACCGCGACCATCACCACCGAACAATGACGCACCCAGACACACAGTGCCCGGCATCCACAGTCGGTTCGAGCAGGATGTCTAATCTGGGGCTATCGTCATGAATGCGCGGAATGCAGCACATGGCCCAGCATCGGGCGAAGTTCGCGCAGCGACTGTTCCACGGCGTTGCGGCCCGCCGGCGTAAGCCGCACATCGCTACGTCGCCGATCGGTGTGTACCTGGCCCCGACACACCAACCCCTTATCTTCGAGCATCCGAACCATCCGCAGGCCGGTCGTTGTCGGTGCTCCCGATGCTACCGAAGCGCTCGTAACCGAGATCGCGCGCCCCTCACCGGCCGAGGCATATAGATCGAGCAAGATATACCAAGCCGGTTCGCCCAGCAGTTCGGCCGGGAAGAACTTCGACCGCCGCTGACCAAAGTCGTACAGCTTGCGGGCAAGGAGGGTGAGGTCGGTCGATGCGGGGGTTGTGCCGCAGGTGGCGACTTCGCGTGCCGTCTCCTTGGGCACCGAACGCGGTGCCCTTGCGCCATCACGGCGTTCGGCAGGGTCCCGATAGGGCAAGAGCAGGCTGGGCACGTGTTGCATCATCGAACCTTGTGCTGCGCCATCGGGTGCATGAAACCACCCGATGATCGTGAAATTTGACGCCTATTCGGCAGGGCATCGATCGGGTGCAGATGGCCGAAACCGAGTTGGTTCGGGTTGTCCGATGCGATGGAGGACGATCGTTCTCGAGCGGGTAGCGCTATGCGTAGGACCAGGCGCGATCGATCCCGTTGCGGAGCAGCCTTCGCCGATGGCGGTACGTGCCGGCGGCTAGGATCAGTAACGCCGGGTAGCCAGAAAAGGCGTGAAACACCGCGTAAACCTGCGGCACGATCGACGGCGCAGCCCAGACCGCGGTATGGCCCAATAATCCGACACCGACACACGCGGTCATCGCCATCGGCCAATATCGGTTCGCGCGCAGTGCCAACGCCATCAGGGCTACCGCCATCGCCGCGTCGATCGCGATGATCCCCATTTCGGCTGACCGGAAGGTCACGAAGCCGACCGATCCCACCACCATCGTCGCAGCCACCGCCGCCGCGATAATCGCGGCGGCAATGCGCTCGGGTGCTCCCCCATACGCAGCCGAATAACTGCAGCATATGAGAAGCAGAACGAGGAACAGCACGACGTTCATCAACCGTGGCCCCAAACATGGCACAGTCACCCGGTCAAGTACGTCAGGCTACCAACCGTAGGGGCCCCTCGACGCCGGGGTCCGCCGCAGCGCTCGGGGGGCAAGGGAAGACGTCGCCGAACGCGGTTACATCGAGGCCGATCTCCTCGCCGGCTTCGCGCAGCCGGTCATGCGCGCGTGCCATATGATGGCGAGCGCGCACCATCAGCGCGAGCGCTTCGGCGGCGTCGCTGAGCGCGCCCTGCCCCGTGCCGAACGGCAGTTGTGCGGCGATACGGGCGGCGGCAATCGATCCGGGCAACCGCGAAAGGTCGGCCAAGGCAACGTCTATGGCGCGTTCGCCGGCAAATAGGGCGGCGGCAACCGAGAGCGCTGATTTGTCATGTTGAGCAAGCATGTCTATCCCCTTCCCGCCGGCGCAGCCGGCGGACCCATCATCCAAAAGTCGACAAAGCCTAGAGTTGGGCCGCTTCTAGGATGCGAGCCAAGCCTTCGGCGGCGGTAACCAACAAGCTGAGCGCCAGGACAACGCCGATCATCAAACCGACCGTCCAGGCCAGGCGAACAATAGGTGCTAGGTCATTTTGCCTTCCCCCTGCCTGCGACGACCGCGACCAAAAAGCCGTTCCGAACGCAGCGGACAGCGGATCGAAACGCGACCGTTTCTCCTCGGCAACCCCCGCGATGTTCAGGCTTTCCGACCCGTGCATGTCGTCGAACAACCCATCGGGTAAGGCATGTCGGTCAGCTAGGGCAACGTCCGGCGTTTGATATGCGGCACGCTGCAGAGGAGCATGTATCAGGCTTTGATATGCGTCCTGCTCGACCTGCCGGACGAGCCGGGCGGCCTCGAAGCGGTTATCGACGCCCAGTGTCTGGATTGCGATTCGCAACCGCTGATCGACGGTATGCGGCGATATGCCCGTCGTCTTGGCAATCTCCTTCGACGTGCGACCTTCCATGACCAGGCGCAGACAAGCCAGCTGCCCCTTGTTCAGACGGCTAACCGAGTCGAGGCGATCCTGTTCGCTGGAGGCAGACATGGGGATTTCAACCATGCCCGGCCTATGCCACCAGGAGGGCGCATGCGAAGCGCGCCATCCCTCGGCGTTTTGCTCCTCTGCTTCGCTGCCCTGGTGCCATAGGCACTGCGCTTCGCGCACCTTCCGACCGAACGACCCAGCCAAGTTCGGCGCAAGGCAACGCATCTTGCGCGGACGCCAAGCGCGCCCAAAAAAGGTCAGAAATATCGGCTGGTTGATGCATCCGCTCTACTCAAGGTCCCGGCGTTCGATTGTCCCGCCAAGCCCCGTACGCGGCGGGTGCACAATACTCAGAATAGGCCTTTTTCGAGTGCCACTCCTGGCCGATTTTATAGTGGATTGGCGTAGATCGGGCAACTGCCGAAGGCCGGCCTGCTTGATCACCAGCGCCGGAGCGAGCGATCGACGGCCAGCCCGGCAGGTGGGGGGGCCGTTACGCTCATTGGGCAAGGCAAAATGCGTCCAGGTCGCCTGCGCCGCCGCGAACCTTGAGATCCTTCGGGCCGAGCGGGGTATCCTCTGCAGGATCCAGGCGACTCGGCGCCGACACAGAGCGACAAGTGACGTGCGCGCCCACCGGCGCGAAGCGGGTCGATCGTGCGTCTCGCCAGGCGCTGATCTAAAAAATCAGCAAAAAAAGTCCGCCGCAGGATGTCCTGGGCGGATGGGGGGGGTGTTTGGTTGCGGGGACAGGATTTGAACCTGTGACCTTCAGGTTATGAGCCTGACGAGCTACCGGGCTGCTCCACCCCGCGCCAAAGACGTTTAGCCGCCCGGCGGTCCTTTTTGGGGACCGGCGGGCGGCATGACATATGAATGGGTTTTTCTCAAAGACAACACCGGCTGCAATGCCTGGCGACGACCTACTCTTCCATCGCTTAGACGATAGTACCATCGGCGCAGTCTGGTTTCACGTTCGAGTTCGAGATGGGATCGAGTGGGTCACAGACGCTATAGCCACCAAGCAATGAAGCCGGTGTAGTCCTTGGGTTTTCAAATCGATGCCCGTGCAAGGCTTGTTGCTTATCATCCACACCTAGACAGCAGCGCTGTCATTGATGGTGGGACTCTTCAAGCGCGAATAGGACAATTAGGACTGGTTAGCTCCATGGATTACTCCACTTCCACATCCAGCCTATCAAGGTCGTGGTCTTCGACCGTCCTGTGAAATCTTATCTCGAGGGAGGCTTCCCGCTTAGATGCTTTCAGCGGTTATCCCGTCCATACATAGCTACCCTGCTGCGCTCCTGGCGGAACGACAGGTACACCAGAGGTATGTTCAACCCGGTCCTCTCGTACTAGGGTCAACTCCTCTCAAATTTCGACGCCCACGGCAGATAGGGACCAAACTGTCTCGCGACGTTCTGAACCCAGCTCACGTACCACTTTAATTGGCGAACAGCCAAACCCTTGGGACCTGCTCCAGCCCCAGGATGTGATGAGCCGACATCGAGGTGCCAAACGATTCCGTCGATATGAGCTCTTGGGAATCATCAGCCTGTTATCCCCGGCGTACCTTTTATCCGTTGAGCGATGGCCCTTCCACGAGGGACCACCGGATCACTATGACCGACTTTCGTCTCTGCTCGACTTGTCAGTCTCGCAGTCAGGCTGGCTTATGCCATTGCACTCTAACAGACGGTTTCCAACCGTCTTGAGCCAACCTTCGCACGCCTCCGTTACTCTTTAGGAGGCGACCGCCCCAGTCAAACTACCCACCACAGAGGGTCCCTGAACCGGATAACGGTTCTAGGTTAGACATCAGAAAACAACAGGGTGGTATTTCACCTATGGCTCCACGTCAGCTGGCGCCGACGCTTCAAAGCCTCCCACCTATGCTACACAGTTCTTTCCTAATGCCACTCTGAAGTTGCAGTAAAGGTGCACGGGGTCTTTCCGTCTAACCGCGGGTACTCCGCATCTTCACGGAGAATTCAATTTCGCTGAGCATGTCCTGGAGACAGTGGGGAAGTCGTTACGCCATTCGTGCAGGTCGGAACTTACCCGACAAGGAATTTCGCTACCTTAGGACCGTTATAGTTACGGCCGCCGTTTACCTGGGCTTCATTTCAGAGCTTGCACTCCTCCACTTAACCTTCAGGCACCGGGCAGGCGTCAGGCCCTATACGTCGTCTTGAAGCCGACTTAGCAGAGCCCTGTGTTTTTGCTAAACAGTCGCTACCCCCTGGCCTGTGCCCCCCATAAGAGCTTGCGCTTATATGGGGCCTCCTTCTTCCGAAGGTACGGAGGCAATTTGCCGAGTTCCTTCAGGACACTTCTCTCAAGCGCCTTGGTATACTCTACCTGACCACCTGTGTCGGTTTCGGGTACGGTCTATACGGTGGGGCTATTTCCTGGGACCTCTTCGAAGCACGTCCAATCCAATAAGGACGTACAACACACGAGATCCGTCACACACCACCAGGTCACGGAATATTAACCGTGTTCCCATCGACTACCCCCTTCGGGCTCGTCTTAGGGGCCGACTCACCCTGCGCGGATTAGCCTTGCGCAGGAACCCTTGGTCTTTCGGCGAAAGGGCATCTCACCCTTTTTATCGCTACTCATGTCTGCATTCGCACTTCCGATACCTCCATGGTCGGTTACCCTTCCACTTCGCAGGCGTACGGAACGCTCCGCTACCGCGTGATCCAAAGGATCACACCCTAAGCTTCGGTGCACGTCTTGAGCCCCGTTACATTTTCGCCGCAGGATCTCTTGTTTAGACCAGTGAGCTGTTACGCTTTCTTTAAAGGATGGCTGCTTCTAAGCCAACCTCCTGGTTGTTTTGGAAATCCCACATGCTTTCCCACTTAGACGTGACTTGGGGACCTTAGCTGTAGGTCAGGGCTGTTTCCCTTTTGACGACGGACCTTAGCACCCGCCGTCTGTCTCCCGAATAGTACTCCTGGGTATTCGGAGTTTGGTTAGGTTTGGTACAACTCGCGTCGCCCTAGCCCATCCAGTGCTCTACCCCCCAGGGTATTCATTCGAGGCTCTACCTCAATAGATTTCGCGGAGAACCAGCTATTTCCCGGCTTGATTGGCCTTTCACCCCTAAGCACAACTCATCCGACAATTTTTCAACATTGATCGGTTCGGCCCTCCAGTGCGTGTTACCGCACCTTCAGCCTGGTCATGCATAGATCGCCGGGTTTCGGGTCTAATGCATCGAACTCAGTCGCCCTATTCAGACTCGCTTTCGCTTCGCCTACACCTAACGGCTTAAGCTTGCTCGATACACTAAGTCACAGACCCATTATGCAAGAGGTACGCTGTCACCCCATAAAGAGGCTCCAACTGCTTGTAGGCAACCGGTTTCAGGTACTGTTTCACTCCCCTCATCGGGGTGCTTTTCACCTTTCCCTCACGGTACTAGTTCGCTATCGGTCATGTACGAGTATTTAGGCTTGGAGGGTGGTCCCCCCATATTCAGACAGGGTTTCACGTGCCCCGCCCTACTCAAGTCCTTATCTATCACTTTCGCATACGGGACTGTCACCCGCTATGGTCCAACTTTCCAGATGGTTCTGCTAGTTGAAGATAAGGCACTGGCCTGGTCCGCGTTCGCTCGCCACTACTAACGGAATCTCGGTTGATGTCTTTTCCTCCGGGTACTGAGATGTTTCAGTTCTCCGGGTTCGCTTCACCAAAGCTATGTATTCACTTCGGTGATACCATCCCCAATTAACGCGGCCGCTGATCGCTCAACGGCTGAATTAATTGGTGAAGGTGGGTTCCCCCATTCGG